>JBDUEI010000144.1:0-22849 GCA_040002515.1 Rudaea sp.
CGTCGACGATAGCCACACGCAACTCTTCACGCTGAGTCGCGTTGATCAACATACGTTTCATTGTCAAATCCTCAAGCGCTCGACCGCGAACGTCGCCGCGACTCCGCGCCTTTTTTTAAGGCGGCGGATTCGCGCAAACCGTGGGCGGGGTACGCATCCACGGGAGCGCTTGCTAATTGCCGGCGCGAAACCATTCGCGCCAGGCGTTGAAAGAATGCCCTTCGTTTGCACAACCGCGATTCCGTTTGCCATGACGGCAGCAGGCAATCTGCGACACGAACCGTTACGATGGTGCAGCAGCCGCGGCGTGCTCCTACAGGAGTCCGCGCCGGGTGCCGATCGGCGTAAATGCTGCGTGCGCCAAATACCGACAACTGTCGGTCACTGGCGCGATGCGCTCGCCGAGTTTAGCAATTTGCACGATATTTATCCACAAGAAGCCATGACGACACCTGAAACCAAGCCCGAAACTTCCGGCGGCGTGCGAAAAGTTCACGTTCCCGACGAGCGCGACGGGCAGCGCATCGACAACTTTCTGGCCGGCCAGCTCAAAGGTGTGCCGAAGAGTTTGATCTATCGGATCGTGCGCACGGGACAGGTGCGCGTGAACGGAAAACGCGCAAAACCCGACACGCGTGTGGCCGGCGGCGACGAGATCCGGATTCCGCCGGTAAGAATGGCGACCGCGCAATCCGAGGGTACGCCTGCACCGCGGCAACTTGAACGCATCGAAGACGCGATCATTTTCGAAGATGCCGATTATCTCGTCTTGGACAAACCGGCCGGCGTCGCCAGCCACGGCGGCAGCGGCGTGAGTTTCGGCGCGATCGAATTGCTGCGCGCGGCGCGGCCGACCGAATCGCTGGAGTTGGCGCATCGACTCGATCGTGACACGAGTGGTGTTCTCGTTTTCGCGCGTAAACGAAGTTCGCTGCTCGCGCTGCAAGATCTCATTCGCGGTGGTGAGGTCACGAAGCAATATCTCGCCTTGCTCTCGGGAAATCCGCCGCGCTCGAAGTTCGATGTCAACGCGCCGTTGCGAAAATCCGTTCTGCAGGGTGGCGAGCGCATGGTGCGCGTCGACGACTCCGGCAAACCGGCTTTGACCACATTCAAGGTCATCGATGCGTTCGCGAATGCCGCGTTGGCCGAAGTGACGTTGCACACAGGACGCACGCATCAAATTCGCGTTCATTCGCAGCACGCGGGATTTCCCGTCGCCGGCGATGAAAAATACGGATTGCGCGATATGAATATGAAATTTCGCGAGTCCGGCTTGAAACGGTTGTTTCTGCACGCCGCGCGCTTCGAGTTCTCGCGTCCCGGCGGAAAGACGTACAGTTTCTCGGCGCCGCTGGCGCCGGAACTGGCGGCCGTGCTCGACAGGTTGCCGAAGAAAGGCGGCTAAACGTTTATCCGTCTATTTGCTGACGAGCGAATCGACTTTCGCGGCACTGATGAAATCGTTGATCGAAAGTCCGCCGACATCGTGGGTGGAAAAACGCACCGTGCATGTACCCCAGCCCAATTCGATATCCGGATGATGGTTCTGCTGCTCGGCGATCCAGCCGACCGCATTGACGAACGCCAGCGCGTTCAGGAAATCGGCAAACTTGAAAGCTTTGCCGATGTCGCCTTCGCCGTCGCCGAATTTCCAGCCCGACAATTCACCGAGAAGCTGGTGCGTTTCGTCGACGTCGAGCGCATGTTCTTTGCCCTTGAGCGGCTTGCAATTCTGTTTGCGCAACTCATTTATGTTCATGGCACTCTCCGACGCATCGATCGGCAATTATATCGTCCGGCCGTGACGCTCCGGTCATTTAGGACTACGCTTCACTCGTACTACGCCAAAGGCAACCATGCTTACTCTTACTGAAAACGCGCAAACGCATTTCCGCAAATTGATCGAACAGCAAGGCATGGACGACGCCGGCATCCGCATTCAGGCCGTGCACGGTGGCACGCCGAATGGCGATTGCCAGCTCGAGTTCTGCGCGAAGGACGAATTGATCGGCGACGAATGGGCTCTGCAATGCGAGGGCTTCGTGTTGTACGTGGATGCAGCGAGCATCGGCTATTTCGATCAGGCGCAGATCGACTATCAAACCAATGCCACGGGCGGACAATTGACCGTGCGTGCGCCGAAGTTGAAAGGCTCGCCGCCGAGCGAAGGTGCCGATCTGGCCGAACGCGCACGTTACGTCATCGAATCGGAAATCAATCCGCAGATCGCGGCCCACGGCGGGCGCGTGAGCCTCGAAGAAATCGTGGATGGCAACGTGCTGGTGTTGCGCTTCGGCGGCGGCTGTCAGGGTTGCGGGATGGCCGATGTCACGTTGAAGCAAGGCATCGAGAAAACTCTGCGTTCGCGCTTACCCGAAATCACCGGTGTGCGTGATGCCACCGATCACGCCAGCGGGCATAGCCCTTACTATCGCGGAGAGCAAGGCTCGTCCGCGGTTCGTTGAACCGGTTCGGTCAGTCGTTGCCTTGTTGGTGGTGGGACAGATCATCGAGCGTGCCCGGCTTGTCGGCGTAAAAGCGGGCGAGGGCGTCGATATCGGCTTCGCTCAGCGTGCTCGCGAAGCCTTTCATGATCGCGTTCTGGCGTTCCCCGTTTTTGTATTCCTGCAGCGCGCGCTGCAGATAGTCGTGATATTGGCCGGCCAGTCGCGGATATTGCGCGTTGGTGCCGTTGCCGTCGGCGCCGTGACAGGCCGCGCAGGTCTTGGATAGTTCTTCGGCCGACTTGCCGGGTGCCGCGCCGCCTTCGGCGGCCAATGCGTTGCAAGCCAGTCCGAACGTCAGCGATGCGATGACGAAAATCGATTTCATGAAAACGCTTCCTTACTTAGCGGAGCTGGACAGAGTGATGCTGGAAAGGTACGCCGCGATGTTGCGGATGTCCTCGTCGGACAGGCTTTCGCCTTGCGCGCGCATGGTCGGATGCGCGCGTTCGCCTTTCTTGTATTCGGTGAGTGCGTTGACCAGATAATCGTAATTCTGGCCGCCGATGCGCGGTACGCGGTAGTTCGGATAGGCGTTGCGGTAGCCGGTGACGCCGTGACAGCCACCACAGGTATAAACCAGTGCGTGACCGACTTTCGGATCGCCTTTGGCATCGTCGGCGAAGGCGGGAGCGGCGAAACACGTCGCCAGCAAGGCGGCAGCGACGTAACGGGCAAGAGCGATTCTCGGCATGATCAGTCCGGCGATCCAGGTCAAAGGGCGATATCCGACGAAGTATAACGTCCGACATTCTTCCTCGCCAGATTTCACCTCCGCATTCGATGCAACGCGCGGAAAATATTTTTTGTATCGATGCAATGGCCGCAACTAATGCCTGCCAGAGTGCATCCAATTCGCTGACCACCGAATCTTGCCACGCCAGTTTTTTCGATGGGCCATGACTACCGGCTCTGTTGGTGCGCGCGAGGGATCACTACATTTGGGGACATGATCATGGTTGAAAGGTTAGTAACATGGTGATATAGTTAACTATAACACCGAATCAATAGCCAACCTCAGACGTCAAAAACCATGGCCAACTCCCTGATGAAACTCAAGAATCTTTTAGCGATCGGCGCCATATCCCTGAGCGCCGCACTGCTTGTTGCCTGCAATACTGACGGAAAGGCCGCCCAATCCGGCGCGAAGCCGACGGTCGATGCGGTACCGGTGGAAGTGGCGGCGGCCAGCCGCGCTCCGATCAGCGCGAATTACAGCGGGACGGCCTCACTCGTCGCCGATCACGAAGCACAAGTAGTGGCCAAAACCAGCGGCGTGCTGAAGAAGTTGTACGTGGAGGAGGGCGATTCGGTGAAAGCCGGCCAGCTTCTGGCCGAGATCGACGAATCCGATGCGCGCAGCAAGCTCAATTCCGCCGAAGCGCAAATGCATAAATCCGAAGCGACTTTCGCGCACGCCGAAGCGGCGATTCCGAAACAGCTCATTCCGCAATTCGAATACGAGCAGGACAAATACGACCTGCAGGACAAGCGCGCCGCGCTCGAAGGCGCGCGTCTGCAGCTGGCGTATACACGTATACTCGCGCCCGTCGACGGCATCATCGCCGAGCGTTCGGTCAAGATCGGCAACATGATCCAGGCCAATCAGAACGTCGTGCGCATCGTCGGCATGGATCCGCTGCAGGCGATCCTCAACGTTCCGGAACGTCAGCTCGGCATCCTGAAATCAGGCCAGGCGGTTGCGCTCGAAGCCGATGCGCTGCCGGGCCAGAAATTCACCGGCAATATTCTGCGCATCGCGCCCGTCGTCGATTCGGCGAGCGGGACGTTCCGCGTCACCACGCAATTCCACGACAAGTCCGCCACGCTGAAGCCGGGCATGTTCGCGCGCATCGATATTGTTTACGACCATCGCGATGACGCGCTCACCGTGCCACGCTCGGCGTTGATCGAAGAAGATGGCGAAACCGCCGTGTTCGTCGTCGAGAAGGCGACGCCGCCAGCGGCGGTAGCGAAGGCGGACGGCAAGAGCGACGCGAAGGCCGACGCGAAACCCGCGACCACGCCGCCGGCCGATTCGTTCGTCGCGCATCGCAAACTCGTCAAACTCGGTTACGGCGACAGCGACAAGATCGAAATCCGTTCCGGCATCGACGAAGGTACGCGCGTGATCACGGTCGGCCGCAACGCGGTGCGAGACGGCACCGTCGTGCAAGTGCTCGGCGATGCGAAGCCTAAGGCAGTCGCCGCGGCGGCCGCCGGAGTGAAAGGGTGAATATCGTCGAAGCCGCCACGCGCCGACGCGTAACCGTCGGTATGGTCACGCTGACATTTGTCCTGTTCGGCCTGATCGCTTTATCCGGTCTCAAAGTCAATCTGCTGCCGGACCTTACGTATCCGACGTTAACCGTGCGCACCGAATACGAAGGTGCCGCGCCGCTGGAGATGGAAAATCTCATCTCGCAGCCGGTCGAAGAAGCGATCGGCGTCGTCAAGAATCTGCGCAAAATCCATTCGGTGTCGCGCACCGGGCAATCCGACGTGATCCTCGAGTTCGCGTGGGGCACGAACATGGATCAGGCCAGTCTCGACGTGCGCGACAAGCTGGACATCTTGCAGCTTCCGCTCGATGCGAAAAAGCCGGTGTTGCTGCGCTTCAATCCGTCGACCGATCCGATCATGCGTCTTTCGCTGACGCTCGCCGGTGCGGACAAAAACAATTTCAACGAAGCCGAATTGAAACAGCTGCGGCGCTTCGCCGATGACGAATTGAAGAAGCGACTGGAACCGACGCCGGGCGTCGCCGCCGTGAAAGTCGGTGGTGGATTGGAAGATCAGATCGATGTCGAAATCGATCAGCAGCGATTGCAACAGCTCAACCTCAATGTTGCCGATGTCACCAAACGTCTCGCCGACGAAAACGTCAACGTATCCGGCGGACGCATCGACAACGGATCACAACGTTATCTCGTGCGCACCGTAAATCAGTTCGGCACGCTCGACGAAATGCGCAATCTGCTCGTCAAGGTCGACAACAACGTTCCGGTACGGCTCAAGGATATCGCCGACGTTCGGCAGGGCTACAAAGAGCGCGAAGGCATCGTGCGGGTCGATGGGCATGAAGCGATCGAACTGGCCGTCTACAAGGAAGGCGACGCGAACACCGTGAGCGTTGCCGCGGCGGTCAAGAAGCAACTCGATCAGCTCAAGACAATCCTGCCGACGAATTCCAAGCTCGACACGATCGACGATCAGTCCATCTTCATTCAAAGCTCGCTCGACGATGTGCGCAACGACGCCATCATCGGCGGCGTGCTCGCGATCCTGATCATCTTTTTCTTCCTTGCCGATTCGTGGAGCACGTTCATCATTTCGTTGTCGCTGCCGGTATCGCTCATCGCCACGTTTTTCTTCATGGGGCAGGCGGGTGTCAGTCTTAACGTGATGTCGCTCGGCGGTCTTGCGCTGGCGACGGGCATGGTCGTCGACGATTCGATCGTCGTGCTGGAAAACATCGCGCGTTTGCGCGAACACGGCATTGGTATTGTCGAAGCCTCGGTGAAAGGCGCACGCGAAGTGTCGATGGCGGTGATCGCTTCGACGCTGACCACCGTCGCCGTATTTTTTCCGCTCGTGTTCGTGCAAGGCGTAGCCGGACAATTGTTCCGCGATCAGGCGCTGACGGTCACGTTCGCGATGTTGATCTCCCTCGTCGTCGCAATGACGTTAATTCCGATGCTCGCTTCACTGCGCGGGCGTTCGCCGATCGCCTACAAAGAAGAGGAACCCTCGGCAGGCTGGCAGCCGACGAGCAAATTCGGACGCGGCGTCAAACGCGTGATTTCGCCGATATCGAAAACTTTTTTCCGCTGGATTCCACGTTTCTTCGCGCTCGTGACGTTGTACGTTTTCGGAACGATCGGAAGCGCTGTCGGAAAAGTGTTGCGTGCGATCGGACGCGTCGTGCTGATGCCATACAACGCCGCGGCGCGTGCGTATCACTCGTTCCTACCCAAAGCGCTCGCCAGGCCCGGAGCGGTGCTCGGTTGCGCCGCACTCGCGTTCGCTGCCAGCGTGGCGTTGATTCCGACACTAGGACTCGATCTGATCCCATCGCTCGCGCAAGGTCGTTTCGAGATGACGGTGAAACAGGCGCCGGGCACGGCATTGATCGACACCGACAAACTCGTCGCCGAACTCGAACAGAAGAATGCGAACGATCCGAATATCGCACTCATCTATGGCGTGAGTGGAACCGGCACGCGGCTCGACGCAACGCCGACCGAATCCGGCGAAAACATCGCGCGGCTGCTCGTCGTTTTGAAACACGGCGTCGGTGATCGCGGCGAACGTGCGGCCACCGATGCATTGCGTGCCACGATGGCCTCGCACCCCGGCGCGGAAGTGAAGTTCGCTCGGCCGCAACTGTTCAGTTTTTCCACGCCGCTCGAAATCGAGTTGCGCGGATACGATTTGTCGTCGCTCGAAAAAGCCGGCAAGAAACTGACGTCGCTGATGAACGCATCGCCACGTTTCGCCGATGTGAAATCGACGGTCGAAGGCGGCTATCCCGAAATCCAGGTGCGTTTCGATCAGGAACGCGCCGCGGCGCTCGGATTGACGACGAAACAGATCTCCGATCAAGTCGTCAACAAAGTGCGCGGATCGGTGGCGACACGCTACAGTTTTCGCGATCGCAAGATCGACGTGCTCGTGCGAACACAGGCCGATCAGCGTGCGTCGGTCGATGACATCCGCAATCTGATCGTCGGCTATTCGGGCATGCAAACGAGTGCGACCGGGACCACAGCCGCCACCACGACGGCCGCGTCCGGCAGCAATTCGACGACGCCCGCGACCAGCGCGAGTGCCAACGCGGCGAGTTCCGCAACGAACGGACGGCCGATTCGTCTGTCCGCCGTGGCCGATGTGATTTCGAGCCAAGGTCCGAGTGAAATCCATCGCATCAGCCAGGAACGCGTCGCGATCGTTTCGGCGAACCTGCACTACGGCGATCTCGGCACGGCGGTCGTCGAAGTAAAGCAATTGATTCGCGACAATCCGCTCGCCGCGGGTGTCACCACGCACATTGGCGGTCAAAGTGAAGAACTGGATGCGTCGGTGAAATCCCTGATCTTCGCACTCGCGCTCGCGATCTTCCTGGTTTACCTCGTGATGGCGTCGCAGTTCGAATCGCTGTTGCATCCGTTCGTCATCATGTTCTCGATTCCGCTCGCGCTGGTCGGCGCGGTGCTGGCACTGAAGCTCACCGCCACTCCGTTGAGCGTGGTCGTATTCATCGGTCTGATCATGCTCGCGGGCATCGTGGTCAAGAACGCGATCGTGCTGATCGATCGCGTCAATCAACTGCGCGAAGAAGGCGTCGACAAGATCAACGCGATCGTGCAAGCCGCCGAATCGCGCCTGCGTCCGATTTCGATGACGACGTTGTGTACTTTGCTCGGCTTCATGCCACTCGCCATCGGCATCGGCGACGGCAACGAAGTGCGCGCACCGATGGCCATCACGGTCATCGGCGGCCTGCTCGTGTCGACATTGCTCACGCTGATCGTGATTCCCGTCGTCTACACGTTGCTCGATCGCCGCAGCGATGAGGTCTACGTCGAACGTGGCCGTCGCAAACACAAAGCTGTCGTGGATGCCGAACAACTCGCCGCCGAAGGCGCCATGATATGACACTCGCCGAACTCAGCCTGAAACGCCCTGTCACGGTCATCATGGCGTTCGTATCGATGACCGTGATTGGTTTGATCGCCGCGTTCCGATTGCCGCTCGAATCGATGCCGGATATCCAGTTTCCGTTTCTGGCGATCAGCATGCCGTATCAAGGCTCGACACCGTCGGAAGTCGAGCGCACGGTGACGCGCCCGGTCGAAGAAGCGTTGTCGACATTGACTGGCGTGCAGCACATGAGTTCGCTGACCCGCGCCGACGGCGTCAACATCGAAATGCAGTTCAAATGGGGTCAGGACACCGCCGTCAAAGCCGTGGAGGCGCGTGAGAAAATCGACGCAATCCGCGCCGACCTGCCGGCAGATCTCACGCGCTATCAGGTGTTCAAAGGATCGACGGCCGATCAGCCCGTTTTGAATCTGCGCGTATCGGCCGATCATGATTTGACGAATGCCTACGAGTTGCTCGATCGCGCGTTGAAACGACCACTGGAACGCCTGCCCGGTGTTGCGAAGGTGAGCATCGAAGGCGTCGCGCCGCGCGAAGTTCAGATCGAAATCGATTCGGATCGGCTCAGCGCCGCCGGCGTCGGGCTCAATGATTTATATCAGCGATTGTCCAATGCGAATTTTTCCGCATCCGGCGGATTGATAAAAGACGGCGACACGCGCTATCACGTGCAGCCCGTAGGCGAGTGGCGAAGCATCGAGGAAATTCGTGCGGTCGCGATCAACGACAAAGGTTTGAAACTGTCCGATGTCGCCGACATCAACGTCAAGCCCGGGCGATTGACGTACGCGCGTCATCTCGATCAGCGTCCGGCCGTGGCGATCGATATTTCGAAAGAGCGCAGTGCGAATCTCGTCGAAGTCGGCCGTTCGGTCATGGCCGAAGTCGATCGCATTCGACAGGATCCGGAACTCAAAGGTATCCAGATTTACGCGCTCGGCGATCAAGCGTCGTCCGTGCAGGAAAGTCTCACGCAGCTCAGCCAGGCCGGACTCGAAGGTACGTTGCTATCGGTTTTCGTGCTGTTCTTTTTCTTGCGCGATTGGCCGTCGACATTGATGGTCTCGCTCGCGATTCCGATCTGCTTCGTGATCACGCTCGGCTGTCTCCAATTGTTCGGGATGACGTTGAATATTCTTTCGATGATGGGTCTGCTGCTGGCGGTCGGCATGCTCGTCGACAACGCCGTCGTCGTGGTCGAAAGCATTTACCACTATCGAGAACGATTTCCGGATCGGCCATGGTACGCGGCCGTGCAAGGCACGCAGGTCGTCGGTGTGGCGATCGCCGCGGGCACGTTGTCGAGCATCATCGTTTTCTTGCCGATGGTGTTCGGCGAGAAAGACAACATCAGTATTTTTCTCACGCAAGTCGCGATCACGATGGGCATCGCGCATCTGGCGTCGTGGCTTGTCGCGGTGAGCCTCGTTCCGATGTTGTCGGCGCGTTTGCCGCCACCGAAATTCATCGGGCGCAAAAACATCATCACGCGCGCGCAAGGTTCTTACGGACGCTTCATCACGTGGACACTCGGTCATCGGCGCTGGACCATGATCGGCCTTCTCGTGCTGATGATCGTGAGCGTGATCGGACCGGCCATGCATACGAAAATGGATATGTTTCCCGCCGGCGACAGCGATCGCCTGTTCATCGGCTATCGATTGAACGCGATGTATCCGCTCAATGAACTGCAGGCCTCGGTAGACAAGATCGAGGGTTATCTCACCGCGCACCGCGACGAATTCCACATCAAGAATATCTACAGCCGCTATGCGGAAGATGCGACGGATACGTTCACGTTCGTACTGTTCGACAAGAACGACAAGACACGCCCGAGCACTAAAACGGTTCTCGAAAAACTGCGTACCGAACTACCCAAGGTGCCGATTGGTCAGGTCGTGTTCGATTTCCAGAACAACGGAAACGGGAATGACAATTCGATCAATCTGAGTCTCATCGGCGATTCAGGCCAGGTATTGCGTGAATTGTCGACGACCGTGATAAACGTTCTGAAAAAGGTAACGTCGTTGCGCGATGTCAGCGCGAGTCAGGACAGTGGCAATCGCGAGCTCTCTGTGCGCGTTGATCGCGAAAAGGCCAAGGAATTTGGTTTCTCCGCGAACGATGTCGCGCAGTTCATCGCCATCGCACTGCGCGGCATGCAGTTGAAGGATTTCCACGGCGCCGAAAGCCAGTTGCCGGTATGGCTGCGTTTCCGCGGCGCGGATGCGCAAAGCGTTGAAGATCTGAGCGACTATAAGATTCGCCGCCCCGACGGCAGTCAGATTCCGCTGATGTCGATGATCCACATCGAAACGCGCAACGCCTCATCGGTGATCGAGCGCGACAGCCGGCAGATTTCTCTCGGCATCAAAGCCAATCTCGCCGAAGGCGCCACCAGCGACGACGCGCGCGCATCGATCACCAACGTCCTCAACGGCATGCAGTTGCCGGCTGGATACAAATGGACCTTTGGCGAAAACTTCAATCGCGACGACGATGCCGGCAAGAAGATGGGTTTCAATCTTCTTATCGCGCTGGTACTTGTCTATGTCGTGATGTGCGCGATGTTCGAATCGCTGATTTATCCGGCCGCGATTCTCACGACCTTCGTCTTTTCGATCTTCGGCGTGTTCTGGCTGTTCTGGCTCACCGGCACCACGTATTCAATCATGGCCTCGATCGGCGTACTGATCCTGATGGGTGTCGTCGTCAACAACGGCATCGTGATGATCGTGCACATCAATCAGCTTCGACACACCGGGCTCGCGCGCCGCGAGGCATTGATACAGGGCGCCAAAGATCGGCTTCGTCCGATCCTCATGACGATGGGCACGGCGATTCTCGGCATGGTCCCGCTGTGCATCTCCAACGCCGCTATCGGCGGCGACGGCCCGCCGTACTACCCGATGGCGCGAGCGATCGCTGGCGGCCTGGTGTTCTCGACGTTGGTCAGCTTGCTCGTGCTGCCGACGATTTACGCGTTGCTCGATGACATGAGTCTGTGGAGCAAGCGCATTTTGCGCGAGGCGCGGGCGACGGTCAGCCGCAAACCACAATCCGCGTCCTGAACGTTACGGAAGATTGTCGATCGCCCTTTTCGCCGCATTCACAAAGCGGTCGTCGAAATCCTGACGGGATGTTGCGTCGAGCGCGAACCATTGGCGAAGCAAACTATCGAGTTCGGTTTCGGCATCGTTCGACTCCCCGCCGCGCATGCGCGACGACAGTCGCTGTACCTGATGATCCATGCGACGCTGGCGTTCGGAAGCCGGGGATTCGATGCCGGCCAGGAATTCGAGTCGAACCATGAGGTCCGCCGCGGCATCCGTATCGGCTTGCGTAGAAATTGTTTCGTTCGGTCGCCGGTCGAATCGAGTCTGTAGCAGTGGATCGAATTCGGATCGCGCGCAATCCAGTTCCGACCACTGCGACGCAGATTGATCCTTCGTCGTTCGGCCCGATTCGATATCGCGCAGCAATCGATATTTCTGAAGGGCGTGCGTGAATCGCTGCAGGCGCGTCTTCCGCGCCGAGTCCGAGATGACGCGAGCGACGTGCTCGCGACCCTGCCGATAACGCTGATCCATCGCCCGATCGCTGAAGCCAAGCGCTTGCCATCGCGTGTCGACATCGCGCAGGGCATTGCGCAGTTTGTCCGTCGCCGTATCGCTGGAGCCCAGCGATTCGATTTCGTCGATCAGCGTTGTGGCCTGCGTGCGTTGTGACGCGTCGTGTTCGTCGCGTTCCTTGCGTTGCGTATCGAGCTTGCCGAACGCCGCATCGCACGCGGAGCGGAATTCCCGCCACAGTTTTTGATCGGTCGATCGTTGACCGTTACCGAGCGCGGTCCATTCGGTTTGAAGGGCGCGCGCCTGACGCGTGATGTCACGCGGGTCGGCGACATCGATCAGACTTTTCGCACGCGCGATCAGTTTCGACTTTGCCGTCGCGGTTTCTTCCTCGTGCGCCTTGATGCGCGAGTGGAATCGATCGAGCTGGATCTTTATCCGTTTCGCAAGCGCAGTGCGCTCGCGTGGCTCGACGCGATCGAGGCTGCGCAACGCCGTACTGAGTTCCGCTCGAAGTTCCGCCATCGCTTTCCATTCGGCGCTGTCGTCGGCAACGCTTTCGGCGCGCCCGAGCAGTTGAGTGACGCCGTCGCCGTGCGTGCGACGCATCTCATCGCGCTTGTCAAAATACGGACGTGTCGATTTGTACAGTCGATTGGCCAGTCCCTGAAATCTCCGCTCGAGCGCTTCTGGCGCCTGACTTAACTGGGCCAGGCGTTGCCATTCATCGCGGAACTCGCGAATTCGTGTCGCCAATGCATCCGGGTGCAGCGAAGGTGGTAGCGCTTCGATCTCCTCGCAAATCGCTTTGCGCCGTTGGTTGTTCGACCACTGCGACCATCGCTGTAGTTCGGCGCAACGATCGTGCAACGGCGCGAGCGCTTTCTGCATTGAGCCGGGCAGGTCAGGAATCGAGGTGACGAGTGAATCGATTTCGCCGCCGATTCGGTTCGCGTTCGTGCTGTCACCCGCATCGATGGCCGATTCGTAACGCACGATCGATTCGTTCAATGCACGGATATGCTCATCGCGGCGTTCGCGACGACGCTGGGCATCGGCCTGCGCTGCGGCGAACGCGGCGTCGATGCGTAATTTCGATGCGATCGAATCGGCTTCGACGACGGGCACAGTCGCAACGTCGGATTCAATAACGGGCGGCTGTGCTTCTATTTCTTCGGGTTTCGCTGGCGGCGCGAGAATCACGGCGCGTGCGCCTTCGAAACGTTTGACGACATCGGCCGGAATGGATGCGCCGAGTTTTTTCCAATCCGTTTCGATATCCGCCAACTGCGTACTGGCCCGAGAACCCGCGGTTCGCATCAGGATTTCTAGTCGATCGCACAACGTTCGTGCGCGTTCCAGAATGACTTTCGGGTCGCCACTGTCGACGCGCAAGTTTTCCGCCATCGCACGCGCGCTGCGGCTGATGATCTTGTCGGTTTTTCGCGCGCGTTCCGCGATCTTTTCCAGAAGCGTGAGATCGCCGATCGCGTGTAGCGCCTCGAGGCGCAGCGCAGGATCGGGATCGCTCAGCGCGCGTTCGGCAAGAAACGCGGGTTTGCGGATTCGGCGCAGCGCATCGGCGCGCAACTCGCGAATCGTGGCGGAAGCCGCGACCTTCTCTAGTTCATCGGCGCTCAGCGTTTCCAGCTCGGCCATCCTGCGGGGCAGGGCAGGACCACCCGGAAAATCCGCGCAGAGCTGCGTGAGGTAGGCCGCTCGCGCCGTGCGGCGGAGCGTATTGTCCGCGTCGCCGGTGGAACGTTCGCGCCACAGTTCGTAGTCGTTCAAGCGTTTCAACGCGACGAGCCGGACCGATGATTCCGGATCGGCTCTGACCAGTTCGGGTAGCGCGGCGATCAGCTCCGCATCGGAATCCGACGCGACCGACGCGCGGCGCACGTCGACGTTCTTATCCTGCCATTTCGGTTTGAACAATAAATTTGCGAATTTCATTTCATAACAGCCGATGCAGGATTCGAATTCCGGCGAAATATTCGCCGATCATCATGCCGAGATTGGTCAGCATGAATACGAGAAGCGTGCGCGACACGCGATTGCGCCACCAGCCGCGCCAGTCCAGAACATCGTCGCGCAGCGCTTCGAAATCGGCGACGCGCGGACGACGGATCCAGACTTCCATGCCTGCGCTGAATGCGCCGGACGGAACGATCGGCCGAAACGGTTTCAACGGCGCGATGACGAACGCGGTGAGGATACTCAAGATGTGTCCACCGCCGAGCGCCGCGCCGGCCGCTGCGAAACAGCCGGTGAACAAAATCCAGTCGCGAATCGCAACAGCGCCGAGCGCCGTGCCGCGACTAAACGAATATGCGATCGCCGCGATGATGACGACGAGAATGCCGAGGCCGAGCCACTTCGGCCAACTCGCCGGCGGCGGTGTGGTTTTCAGATCGGCAAGCAGCGCTGCCGGATCGGATTGTTGTGCCTTAAGCTCGCGCTCGATGCCGGCGAGATGTCCGGCGCCGAGCACGACGAGCACGCGCTTGACCGGCGTTTTCGCCGATTCCTCGCGCAATCGCGCGGCCATGAACGTGTCGCGCTCGGCGATCAGGCTGCGATACAGTGGTTCGGATTGTTTGGCGAATTCGCTGAAGGCGCTTTGCAAAATATCGCCTTCCTTCAGTTTTTCGATTTCCACTTCGGACACGTCGCCGCGCTCGAACAGGCTCGCGATCAAACCCGACACGATGCCGAGCCGATCGGTAAAACGCACGCTGCGATAAGCGCGCTTGAGCGTGACGGATATTTCGCGATCGACCAGCCACAACGCGGCATGTTTTTCGTCGGCCAGGTCGGCGGCGGTTTTCATTTCAGCGCCCGGCTCGATGCCGAACTGCTCGGCAAGGCGGCGCTGGTATGCCGACAACGCGAGGTTGGCCGCGACCATGCCGGCTTTGCCTTCGCGGATCACTTGCCACAGATCGAGATTGCGCCAGCCTTCGCGATCGCGAAGGGCGCGGAATCGCGTATCGCACAGTTCGATGGCGATGGCGTCGAAGTGTTCGGTTTCGATCAAATGTCTGACCGCCGTCACACTCGCCCGAGACACATGTGCGGTGCCGAGCAGCGTGTATTCGACACCGTCGCGCGTGATGCGCGCGATCGGTTGTTTTTCGAGAACATCCGAAGGTGCGGCGATAGCGATTGAATCTGAAGAAATGTTTTCCATCGGGCCTATAAATTAATCGCGATAGCGCTTGAGTAAATCGTGATACGCATCGATGCGGCGATCGCGCAGGAATGGCCAGGTGCGGCGCACGGCTTCGCTGCGTTCGAGATCGACATCGACGATCATGAGATCGCGATTATCGGTGGAAGCCTGCGCCAGAATTTCTCCCTGCGGCCCCGCCACGAAACTCGATCCCCAGAACTGAATGCCGCGCCCGCCGTCCGGCGAAGATTCGAAGCCGGTTCGATTGCACGCCAGCAGCGGCAGACCGTTGGCGACGGCATGACCGCGCTGCACGGTGACCCACGCATCGCGCTGACGATTTTTTTCGGCGTCGTCGTCGGCTGGATCCCAGCCGATCGCGGTCGGGTAGAGCAGTACGTCGGCGCCGGCGAGCGCCATCAATCGGGCCGCTTCCGGATACCACTGATCCCAGCACACGAGAACGCCGAGTTTGCCGACTGAAGTCTGCACGGGTTCGAAACCGAGATCACCCGGCGTGAAATAAAACTTTTCGTAGTACGCCGGATCGTCGGGAATGTGCATTTTGCGGTATTTGCCGCAAATTTCATTTTTACAGTCGAACACGACGGCGGTGTTGTGATAAATGCCCGCAGCGCGGCGTTCGAACAGCGACGCGACGATGACGAGTTTCAGTTCCGCGGCCAGCGCGCCGATGCGTTGCGTGGAATGACCGGGAATTGACTCGGCGCGATCGAATTCATGCGTGCTTTCGTGCTGGCAGAAATACGGTCCGTTGTGCAACTCCTGCAGCAGCACGAGGCGCGCGCCTTGCGCCGACGCTTCGCGCAATCCGGTCTCGATCGCATCGAGGTTTTCATCACGGCTGGCGCGGTTGTTTTCCTGCAGCAGCGCGACGCGCAGTAATTTGCTCATGCCAGACTACCTTGGGGCAATTGCATCGTCATGCAATGCAAACTGCCGTTTTGCCAGATGAGGGAGCGGCAAGGTATCGCAATAATCTCGCGATCCGGATGCGCTCGCGCGACGACGTCGGCGGCGATGGTGTCGGCAACGTCGTCATACGAAGGAATCAACACCGCGTTGTTGATGATCAGGTAATTCGCATACGACGCTGCCAGTCTGCGACCCTCGTCGAGAATCGGTTTTGCCCAGGGCAGGGCGTGCAGCGTGTAGGGACGGCCATCGCGGGTTCGCAAGGCGGCGAGCTCGTCGCGCATCGCGGAGAGTTCATCGAAATGTGCGTCGCCCGAATCGTCGCAACTTTGGAATACGATCGAATCGTTCGGAGCGAAGCGAGCCAAAGTATCGATGTGCGCATCGGTGTCGTCGCCTTGCAGATAGCCACGTTCCAGCCACAGGATTCGGTCCGCGCTCAACTTTTCGATGAGCGTGCGTGTCATCTGTTCCCGGCTCAGTTCCGGATGGCGCTGATGCAGGCATCGCCAAGTGGTCAGGATCGTACCTTCGCCGTCGGATTCGATCGCGCCGCCTTCGAGCGCCCAGTCGATGCGACGATGTTCGGCGTGCCGAAAGATTTCGCGCGCGGCGAGACCTTCCACCAGCCTGTCGTCGCGGCTTGCGGAGAATTTGCCGCCCCAGCCGGTGAACTGGAAATCCAGAAGACGAAACGACGAAGGTCCGCGCAAGGTGATCGGACCGGAATCGCGCAGCCACGTATCGTCGTATTCGATTTCGACGAAACTGCAGTGATCGAGACGGGCGCCGGCATCGTCGAGAAGCGCACGGACGCGCTCGCCAAGAGCTGAATCCGCGACGCAGATGACGACGCGTTCGAATTTGGAAATGGCGGCGGCTAGGGCGGCGCAGGTTGACTCGACATCGGCGAGACGCTCGGCCCAGTCGGTTTCCGCGTGCGGCCAGGCGAGCAGCACGCCCGCCTGCGGTTCCCATTCCGCGGGCAGGCGAAAAACGTTGGACATACTATTGCTGCTGAGCGGCGCCCTTCGGGCCGATCTCCGACGGCGTCGCGCGCTGGGCGACGCTGTTGATGACGTGATCGCGCTCGAAGTAGACGATGTAATTCGGATAAACCCAGCGGTTGATGGTCGGGTGCAAACGGGTGTCGCCTCCGGCGGGTGCCATTTTGTCCGACGGCGCACCGTAGCGGCGTTCGACCTGCGACATGGTCATACCGCGCCGCGGTGCCGACATCGAGCGTTCTTCCCGGACGCGATCGACCAGTAAGGTGTCTGCTAGGGCCGTGAACGACGTGGCGGTCAACAAAAATCCGACGGAAGCAAGAAGACGAGTATTCATACCGGACTCCTTAATGCGGCGTATGCCGCAAGGTCGCAAGCTTTGTAGCAGATTCGGGCGCGCAGTTCCATGACGGAACCCAAACAGAAAGGCCGCTTACGCGGCCTTCTTTACCCTGTTTCGAGCTTGCCGGCGCTCAGCGCTGGCGAGCTTTGAAACGTGGATTGCTCTTGCAGATCACGAATACTTTGCCGCGACGACGCACGATCTTGCAATCGCGATGGCGTTGCTTGGCGGATTTCAGCGAGGACAAAACTTTCATGGCGGCGTTTCAGGTTGAAATGGTCAGCCGTCGATTCTAATGGATTGGAGGAGAAAGGAAAAGCCTTAGGTTTCGATCTGGCAATCGAGTTCTGATTCGCTCTTGTAAGTATCGCCTTTGTATATTATGTCAAATAGCAAAGGGTCAAAAAATCGTCGCCTAAACCTGTCAATTCTTACAGTGAATGAGGGATTTTATCGCTTGCGCGCTGCGATCCTGCGCGTATTCAATCGAAGTGTCTCAGTCGTACAGGATCGCCATGTATACAGAACTGCCCGAACCGTTCACTGACTGGACGGTAGACGACAACGGCACCATTTATACGGCCAGCGGCTATCGTTGCACACCGCAAATGATCGAATCCGCGCTGTGGCTGATGGGATTCGGAAAAGAGCTATACGGGAAAAAGTTAATGTTCGCCGATGATCAGATCGCTCGACCGATTTACTCAATCGAAGACATACGCGTACCACCCAAACGACCGATTCGGGTGCAGCGACCAAAAGCAGTTTTGCAGGACGAAAACGAAGATATTGAAGCTCAAACTGGCTATCGCCAGCGCTTGCAGCGCGCCTAATACTGCGTCGAGTGTGGTGCGAATGCCGACGTATCGTAGCCTGCCCCGAGCGGGTGCCTATGACTCGATGCGGACGCGTCCGAACTACCTTGCCCCTGCCCCGGATGATCGGTCTGCAAGCTCGCTACGCTCGGTTGCAGACCGATCATCATACGTTCGTTATTGAATGGCGGGCGCGAATCAATCGCTTGATTTTGCGCCTCACTGATGCGGCCCGGGACATCCAGAGGCCACGATGTGACGATAATCACGTTGTCCTTGTAAGCAAGGTGCACGCCATAATCGCGACGAATCACCTGCACGCCCAAGTCTGAAATCTGCGCAAGCGTAAGACGCTCGACTATGTGCGACTGGGATTCGACGAACTCGACAATACCGAGCGTGCGTTTGTCATCTTCAAACGTCGCCACCGCCGCAAGGCGCGGGCGCGCCTGATTGGCCAACTCAAACACGTAAGCCACCTCAGGCGGCATTTTGTCCGTATTGTACTTTTTCGCGTGCTCGCTCGATGCGTTTCCAGCAGTCACTTTCTGGCCGGTAGCGCCTTGCTGCTGCGGCGTGGTCAACGTGGTATTTTGCTGCTTGACCATATTGTGATCGCCACGAAAAAAACCGACGACGTAATAGATCGCGAACAACGCCAGCGGCACCATAACCAGTCCGTACTTTCCAATACGCTTAAAGACGTTGGATCCACCCGCTTTGTATACTTGTGTATTTTGCGTACCCGCTTCGACCGAGCTATACAGCGGAAAAATATCCTTGTTGTACTTGCGAGTTTCGGCGTCCGTTTTCTCGAATTTGTCCGGCTCGATGGTTTGATAGTGCCTAACGAGGAACCGCGAATCGGAACCGACGGCGCTCAGCTTGGTAAACACAGCCTTACGCTCGATCCGCGCGCGCACAGCAGAATGCAGCCGCTTATACCATTGCGAGATCAGGAGAATGTCGAAGCCTTTGTGCCGATGCTTCGCGAAAAAATCCTCAAGTTTCGGGTCCATCTTTTCGCGTGACGACACGTAATACTCGTGCGCTTCATCGATAACGATCAACGAGTCGTTAGCCGCAACGTTATGGATGTTCAGCACATCTTCGGGCGACAAGTCGTGCAAGCGCGCGTTAACCAATTCCACGGGCATTTCAAGATACGCCGCGATCTTCTCGTGGTTCAGTCCATTAAGCCGTGCGTACACTTGCCGCCCCGCTTTAATCGCAGGAAGGATGTGCGTCTCTACCGCGTCATAGCTTTTTCCGGCCCCCGGTGTACCTTCATTGAATGCGATCATTTACCACTGCCCCAAAGTCAAGAGTTTGCGCGTGAGCCGGAACGCATACCCGGCAGCGATGAATCCGAGAGCAGCAGACAATTGCATTTCAGATGCAAGCCAGCCGACGACCGGCCCTGCATTACCGAGTAACGAGCCGACCGTGTTGTCAGTCATGAACGCCGGGACCGGGATGAGATTCACGATGTACGAAAAGGCTGCGAGGACAGCTTTAAATACGAGGACGATCACATCCCCGATCAAATCCGTGAACGCCCTCCAGATCGCGCGAACGATCTTGACAAACCATCCCGTTATATCGTCGTACCAACCCACGCTTGGGCTAATAGAGAGCGATACGGAAAGCCTCGTAAGCAGCGGCAGCAAGTACGACATAACCCACCAATAAGAGAATTTGGTCTAACAGACCGTTACAAAGAAACCCGCCGTCGAGGTTTGCCCACTCCGCAACATCCGGGATAGTGAAGCGCGGGCACGAGCCGGACGCGTTCAGTGTAAAAAAGTGTGCGCCGGCCGCAATCAGCGGCGACGACGCGATTTGTTCTTTGTACGTATCGATCTCGCTTGTAGTCGTATCGGTTGACTTCGTATACAAATCCACAAGTAAATCTGTGGACACCTTGCCGTTTTGGCAACGGAGCGCCCACGTCTGATACAGCTGGTTACACGAAACCTCGTCGCCGCTGCATTGAGGCGGCGCGCCGCAATCGCCGCCACCGCTTGCAGTATCTTTGCAGGACGGCGGCGGACTCGGGCCATCACAAACGCCTGCGCCCGTTTTCGTCGGGTCGCCGTTGCCCGTGTTTGGCGGCCCGTTACCGTTGCCCCCGTTTCCGTTCGTCCCGGTCCCGGTGCAAACGCTACCCGTGTAAGTCGTTCCCGGTGGGCAATAGCACGTAGTACCGTTCAGCGTACCCGTGCCACCGCAGCTATTCGGGCCGCCTGTCGTCGGGTTTGCACCTGCGCATTGGCCGTGTATATCAGGCGATCCGCCGCTACCGCCCGGGCAACTCGGAAGCGCACCGTTACTACACTTTCCGGTCGCAGGGTCAAGCGTACCGGTTGAACAGGTACCCGGATGCGTCGGCGGATCGGTTGTCGTTCCGCCGTTACACTTCCCCTCGGGCGACGGTTTTGCGCCACCGGGGCACGTTGGCGCCTGTCCGTTCGAGCACGTGCCGCTCGCTGGAACGTTGCTCCCGTCCGGGCACTTCCCCGGTGCGGTCTGCGCCGGCGGGTTCTTGTAGTCGTCCGACTTCGTTGTATTGTTCGTCGTGGTGTTATTGTTAATCGTGGTGTTATTCGTCGTTGTAGATACGTTCGGCGTCTGACCCGTTGGGATCGGCGGATCGGGAGGCGCTGGTGTCGCGGGGGGCGTACTACCCGCTGGCCCTTCCTTGCCCGTGCACAATGTGTCGGTCGTACCTGACGCGCACGCACCGTTTCCGTTTCCCTGGCGCGGCACACAAGGGCCTGCGCCATTGTTCGCGCAGTACTGGTCACCATCCGGCGTGTAACAAATACCGGTGTTCGGGTCGCAGCTCTTTTTATCTGCTGCCGGGGGCGTAGCTGGCTGGCCACCGCATAACGTGCCAACCTTCGTGAGTGTCCCGTAACTACGCTCCGTCCCCGCGCCGTTAGAAACGCTGCACATGCCCGTTCCTTGATACCCCGAACCGCATGAATAAGTCGAGAGACACCCTTTATAGCAAGATTGTTGACCCTCGTTCATGGCCGCGCCGGCGAACGCCTGATTAGCGGCGCTCTCGTTTACCGTACATGACGCGTTCCACGTATCGCCGGAGTCGGCCACGTGTGTTGTGCCCCCGCCACTTTTCAGCACATAGTCATAAGAAAAGCTCCCCGTCGTGGGGCCGTGACTCGTTGGCGGGTCGACCTCCTTACAGGAACACGACGCGAAATTCGGATTGGCGGCGCAACGAGTGTCACACGCTGCCTTCGCCGTGTCGAACGACTGATCCCCGGTCGCGAGCGCAATGGACGGCGCAAACAGAACGAGCATAAATCGAAAAAATATACTTTTATAACTGTGCATTATCCTTCGCCGAGGCCGCGCACGACAGCGATACCGCAAGCGATACCGAACGCAAACATAAACAGACAGATGAGCATGGTCAGAGAGAGCAGGAGTCATTAGACCCCCGCCCTCGCGTTTCCATTAACCGAAGAAGCGACCGAGCTTCTTCGCGCCCCACTTGGCGAAGCCGACCGTTGCAAGAATCGCAGCGGCAGCAATCACGGCGGTGACGACCGTGGACGCGTCCAAGCCGGTCGTGATCGGCGAGAAATCCGGGCCGACCGCGAAAGCGGGACCACCGACCATCGCAACAGCGAGAGCCAGCATGAAGAACAACTGAACTTTGACAGTTTTCATTTTCGAGAACCTTTAAAGTGGATGAGGAAAAACAGGAGGTTTACTTGAACATTGAAACAACGGTCCCGGCCATCCTCGCGGCGATGTACAACGAAACGATAAGGATGAAAGGACCAGACCACCACCCGATTGCGGTTTCTGTGTCAGGAATTTCGAGCGCCTGACCCATCGCGTTCGCAAAAGAGTATTCAGAACCGGAGAGCAGCACGTACGCTGGGCACGTGGCAGCGTCGTCGCCTGTAGGAACGAGCGTGCCGCTTCCGGTAATTTGTACACAAAGTGCCATTGTGAAAAATTCTTACTTCGCAGCGGGAGCGCGAGCCAACTCCACCGGAATCAGGCGGATGTTGTACGGGTCGAGCTCCAAGCCACCGAACCGGCCCACGCGGAAACACGACGGAGCCAGGTCGTACAACCCGGGCTTATAGGGAGTGTTCTCACGCACGTTCACCTTAAACGCCATCGGAAAATCGTCACCGGTGTCCACGGCGGCGGCTTGTGAATGAACCGCGTTACCCTTCGTCGTGATTTCGGTGCTTACTTTTTCGCTCTTTACCATGATGCGCATAACTGACTCCGTAGGCTCGCCGCACTCATTACCGTGGCTACGTGCGGAACCTTCAATTTATCGGGCAGCCCTGACCGACTAACAGACTCGACCCAACGAGCAATTTCGTCGGGCGTCTGATGTATAGTTTGTGCAAAATGCAACAATTTACCATATTGGCGCTTAAGGTGAAAAGCGAGGGATTGCATTCCGGCTTTCGTTTTTGCGACAGCGGTCGCAAACTTTTCGGCGACGCCGCTAATCCAACTCAGAACGGGAAACATTCCTGCCAAAAACTCTCCGGGTCTACGCAGCACGTCGGTTGGTATGGCGCGATACTTGTTACCGAATCGGCCTTCATACCTGACCCACGGCGACGCTTTATCGCCGAGTTGCTTGCCTTTTTCGTAGACGCACAACGTCTGATTGCCGGTATTTTTTCCAACGTAGAACGTGCAGCCATCGTTGCTACCGCAGTCGTCGATAAACTCGCCCTTAGGTGGGCGTCCACCGCGCGCAAACTCTCCAGTGTCGAACTGCTCACGCGCCCATGAAAGCGGATGCGATCCCCCAAAATCGTCATG
>JBDUEI010000145.1:0-71867 GCA_040002515.1 Rudaea sp.
GCGAGCAGTTCGATGTCGTCGTGCTCGATCCGGCGAAGATGACGCGCGATCGCGAACAGGTCATTCCGGCGCTGAAGAAATATCTCGACATGAACAAACTCGCGCTCGCGGCGGTGAAGCCGGGCGGAATTTTCCTCACGTGCTCGTGCACCGGGCTGATCAGCGAAGAACAGTTTCTCGATATGCTTCGACGCGCGGCTTTTTACGCGAATCGCACGTTGCAAGTCCTGAAAGTGTCCGGCGCCGGACCGGATCATCCGTGGCTGGCGCATGTGCCGGAATCGCGGTATCTGAAAGCGGCGTTTTGTCGCGTGATCTAGACTGCGTATTCGTCTTCGAAATGCATCTTGTCATACGGGTATGACAAGCGTAAGATTGGCGCATATTCGCGACGAAGATACCGATATGTTGCAGGAAGACATCCGCATCAATGCCCGCCTGACTGGCGAGGATGCAAAGCATTTCATCGAATTGCAGGCGCTGGAAGGCGGCCGCTCCGCGTCGGATCTTTTGCGCGATGCGTTGCGCGAATACTACGCCGCGCATGCCAAGCCGCGACCGAGCGCGTTTGCGATGATGCGCTCGTCCGGATTCATCGGGGGCGGCGACGCACCCGCCGATTTGTCGTCGAACTACAAGAAATATCTGGGCGAATCGCTGGACAAGAAACATCGTCATCGTGTCAATGAACCGCCTTCGCCGCCCTACAACGTCAAACGTAAAACGCGATGATCATCGCCGATAGCGGCTTCTGGATCGCGCTCGGCAATCGGCGCGATCGACATCACGAACGCGCCGTCGAAATGGCGCGAAACTATTCGGACGAAGGCTTCATCACGACGTGGCCCGTGTTGACCGAGGTCGTTCACATCCTCGCCAATCGTGTCCACGTTGCGCAAGCCGGCACGTTCGTTCGCGATATCTCGCGCGGCGCGAGTGTCGTGGCGGATCTTCCGGAAAATTCGCTCGCTCGAATCGACATCCTGATGCGCCGCTACGCGGATCTACCGATGGATTTAGCCGATGCATCGCTCGTCGTGCTCGCCGAAGAATTGGAAGATGGACGCATCCTTTCCACCGATGCGCGCGATTTCGCCGGATACCGATGGAAGAATCGCCGACCGTTTCACAATTTGCTGCTCGATCAGTAAACGCGCCGCGCGGGGTTCGCGCTAAACTGCCGACCTTGCCCGGGGACCGGTGATGAAAAAACCGAACAAAACCGATGTCACTCAAACCGATGTCACTCAAACCCAAGCCGAAGACGCCGTGCGCACCTTGTTGCGCTGGGCCGGCGAAGATCCCGCGCGCGAGGGATTGCTCGATACACCCAAACGCGTGGTCGAGGCTTACGGGGACTGGTTTTCCGGCTATGAAAGCGATCCCGCCGAATATCTGAAACGCACGTTCGAAGAAGTCGCCGGCTACGATGAAATGATCGTGCTGCGCGATATCGAATTCGAATCGTTTTGCGAACATCACATGGCGCCGATCATCGGCCGCGCGCACGTGGGCTATCTGCCGACCGATAAAGTCGTCGGCATCAGCAAGCTGGCCCGAGTCGTCGACGGATATGCGCGGCGTTTTCAGGTCCAGGAAAAACTGACCGCGCAGATCGCGCACTGCATCGAAGACGTGCTCAAACCGCGCGGCGTGGGCGTGGTGATCGATGCCGTCCACCAATGCATGACGACGCGCGGCGTGCACAAACGCGGCGTTTCGATGATTACCAGCCAAATGCTCGGCACGTTCCGAGAAGATGCGCGCACACGTGCGGAGTTCCTGCGCTTCGTTGCTGTTCACGCGAACCGCTGATCGAAAAAGGTGACATTGTGGAAAATGCGATAAAACCGGCCAGGCAGGGCGCGCTGATCTTCATCTTCATTACGGTGCTAATCGACATCCTGACGTTTGGATTGATCATCCCCGTTCTGCCGCATCTGATCGAAAATTTTCTCAGCGGAAACGTGTCTGCCGCCGCGATCTGGTACGGCTATTTCTCGACCGCCTTTTTCGCGATGCAGTTTTTCTTCACGCCCGTGCAAGGCGCGTTGTCGGACTGGCTCGGCCGCCGGCCTGTGATCCTGTTTTCCAATCTGGGACTCGGTCTGGATTTTCTGATGATGGCGCTGGTCAACACGTTGCCGTTGCTGTTCATCGGCCGCATCATTTCCGGCATCACGGCCGCGAGTTTTAGTACGGCGAATGCGTACGTCGCCGATGTCACGCCGCCGGAAAAACGCGCGCAAGCGTTCGGGATGATCGGCATGGCGTTCGGACTGGGATTCATCGTCGCGCCGGCGATCGGCGGATTTCTCGGTGCGATCAACGTGCGTCTGCCGTTCTGGGTAGCCGTTGCGATGTGCCTGACCAATTTCGCCTACGGGTTTTTCGTTCTGCCGGAATCATTGCCGAAAGAAAAACGCACGGCCACGTTCGATTGGGCCCACGCCAATCCATTCGGCTCACTGAGATTGCTGCGACGCTATCCGCAAGTGTTGGGGCTGGTCGGCGTGCTGTTCCTGTTTTCGCTCGCGCACATGGTCTATCCCACGACGTTTGTTCTGTATGCCGATTACCGTTTCCATTGGGGCACGGAAATGGTCGGCATCACGCTGGCGCTGGTCGGTGTGCTATCTGCGATCGTGCAGGGCGGATTGATCAAGAAGATCGTCGGCTCGCTCGGCGAGCGCCGTGCGCTGCTATTCGGTTTGACGTTCGGTGCGCTCGGTTTTGCGCTCTACGCGATCGCGCCGACCGGCTATTGGTTCTGGGCGATGATGCCGGTCGCCGCGCTCTACGGCGTCGTACAACCGGCCGCGCAGGCGATCATGACGCATCACGTCGACCCGCGCGAACAAGGTCGCTTGCAAGGCGCGGTGGCGAGTTTGTCGAGCATCGCCGGCATCATCGCGCCGACGATGTTCACTCGGCTTTTCGCATCGGTCACCGAGCATCACGTCGAAGGACCGTTGGCCGGCGCGACGTTCTGGCTCGCCGCCATCATGGTCGCCGCCGCGCTATTGCTCGCGTGGTATTCCGTATCGCATCTTCCGAAGGCAGTTTCATCGGCACCACCACCGGATGATGCGGTCGTCGTTACCGAAGCGTTGAACGGTCCCGAGGAATTACAAGCGCCGGTGACTGAGCCTACGCCGCGCGCGTGATCACGAACCGTACTTGACGCTGCATCCGTACGGTTCGGATGTCGAGACGCTCACCGCTTTGCCGCTTTTGATTTCGCCGATGACCTGCGGCACGTATTGCGTCGCCTTGGCCAGATCGTCTTTGTCGGTGCTTGCGATCGAATCGATGCCGCCGTCGTAGCGCAGCACACCTTTGTCGTCGATGACGAAAAGATGCGGCGTGGTCTTCGCACCATAGGCACGGCCGACCTTGCCATCCGTATCAATCAGGTACGCCGTGGGCTTGGCGTGATACGACGCCACAAACGCGTCCGCCGCCATGCCATCGACGTGGCCTTCCTTGCCGACGCCGGCGGAGTTGACGGTCAGCCAGATCACACCCGCACCCGTCGCTTCGGTCTGCTGTTTGGGAATATTGCCGCTGCTGTAATGTTTCTTCACGAACGGACATTCGGGATTGGACCATTCGAGCACGACGATCTTGCCTTTGTAGTCGGCCAGCGCATGGGTTTTGCCCGCACTGTCGACCACACTGAACGCCGGCGCGGGTTGTCCGACGCTCGCGGCAAATGCGGGTGACATGGCGAAAAGTGTCGAAACGAAAATGGCAACGTGGCGTAACAATGTCATGGTCGGTTTCCTGTTGTGGAAGAAGATGTCGAACCCGTCGTTTCGAAGGGAACGGTTACACGCCAACTCGGCGCGGTTGCGCCCTCGCCCGCCTGCACGACGAGATTTACATGCGTCGGTGCAATCGCGAAGTAATCGCTTTTCTTGAACAGTAATGTGATCTCGCCATCGCCCACGGTTATTTTCGGCGGAGCATACGTCACGATTCTCCGATCGACGACGAACGCGCGGAGAGGTTGTGCCGTCGGCAACGCTTTGCCGCGCAGTTCGACATCGAGCGTGTCGCCATTCAGACGCGCAGAGCCCGTCCACGACGCCGGTTCCGGCTGAGCCGCGCGCGCCGCATCGAACAACGTCGCCGCATCGGGATTGTTCGCGGCGATCGAATGCACCGGCATATCAAGCGCGATCGTCGCTTTGCTCGGAATGCATTGCTCGCGACAGACCAGCCATGTCGCGTCCGCGCTCAGATGCACGCTCGATCCTTCCTTCGCGTCGTTCGGAACATCGATTTGCACGGGCAACACCACATCGCCCATATAGCCGAAGTTGACGATACCGCCGACATCGATGCGTTGCGGCACGGGCCACGCGATCTCGCTCACGGCGTAACCGGCCGGCAACGACCATTGGATTTTCGTCGGCAATCCCGAATCGCCCGGATTGACCCAATACGTGTGCCAATGCGGTTCGTGCGCCAAGCGCACGCCGAGCCATGCCGTCGTACCCGGCACCAGCGCGGTTTGTTCGGCGATCAACGACACGGCGACGTGATCGCCGGCGGAATCCGCTGCCGTTTCTGCGAAGGCCGACGAAACCGCGAAGAGTCCAGCGATGGCGAAGCGAAAAATCATGGCCATGCGACCGTCCATCCTTCTGAAATATGTCACGAGTGTAAGCCCAAGCCGGCGCGCGGTCGTTTAACACGCGCTTTCGCGATGCGCGGGCGGCTGCGACAATGGGCGCCATGTCCGACGCCGTCACATTTTCCGATATCGAAAAAGCTGCCGAACGGATTGCACCGTTCGCGCATCGCACGCCGGTGCTCACCGCATCGTCGATCGACGATATCGCCGGTTGCCGCATCGCCTTCAAATGCGAAAATCTTCAGCGCGTCGGCGCGTTCAAGTTTCGCGGCGCGTGCAACGCGGTGTGGGCGTTGTCCGATGATGTCGCCGCGCGCGGCGTGGTCACGCACTCGTCGGGCAATCACGGCGCGGCGCTCGCGCTGGCTGCACGGACGCGCGGGATTCCTGCGCATGTCGTGGTGCCGGAAGGTGCGGTCGCGGCAAAAATCGCCGGTATCCGCGCATTCGGCGCAACGGTTCACGTCTGCGCGCCGACCTTGGCCGCGCGCGATGCGATGTCCGAACGCGTCGCACGTGAAACCGGTGCGACGCTCGTCCATCCATTTGCCGATCCGCTCGTCATTGCGGGTCAAGGCACGGCGGCGCGCGAGTTGCTCGAAGAAATTCCGGATCTCGATGTGCTCATCGCACCCATCGGCGGCGGTGGACTCATCGGCGGCACCGCGATCGCCGCGCGCGCGATGCGTCCGGCAATCCGATTGTTCGCCGCCGAACCGGAAGGCGCGGCCGACGCGTACGAATCATTGCTCGCCGGTTCGCGTCGCACCGACATCGTGCCCGATACGATCTGCGACGGACTGCGCGCGGCGATCGGCGTCATCAACTTCGATTTGCTGCGCGAGTATTCGGTGGAGGTTTTGCCCGTCGCCGATGGCGAAACCGTCGCGGCGATGCGATGGATGTGGGAACGGCTCAAGCAGATCGTCGAACCATCATCGGCCGTCGCACTCGCGGCGATCCTGCGCTACCGCGAACGCTTCGCCGGAATGCGTGTCGGTTTGATCGTCACCGGCGGCAACGTCGATCTCGATCATTTGCCTTGGGCGAAATAGAAAACGCGCGACGCGGATCTAGGTCGCAATGGCGCGGATTCCTTCCCGGCGCGGTGGATCGGCGGCGCACGGCGAGAGTAGACTCGCATCGAGGGCGGGGATGACAGCATGATCATTGACGGTTCACGCGCGGCCGATCGCACGGCGGCGCTGATTCTGCGTTACTACGCGGCATTGAATCGCGGCGACGTTGATGGCGCGATGGATTGCGTGGCCGACGGCGTCGTGCACGATATCAATCAAGGCTCGCGCGAAACCGGCAAGACCGCGTTTCGCGACTATCTGCAACGCACGCAACGCAGCTATCGCGAAGAGATTCGCGACATCGTCGTCATGAGCGTCGACGACGGTACGCGCGCCGCCGCGGAATTCGCCGTGCACGGCGTTTATCAGGCCAACGACGATGGTTTGCCGCCCGCGCACGGGCAGCGCTACGTGCTGTTCGGCGGTGCGTTCTTCGCGATCAATCAGGGCACGATCGCGCGCATCACCAACTACAACAACCGGCGCGACCTCAGTCAGCAGGTCGAGCGCGCATCCTGATCGTCGGCGGACGCAGCACGCCGACCAGTGCCATCGCGATGATGAAGATTCCCACCGCTTCGGCCAGGTCCGGTCCTTCGCCGAGAATGAGCCAAGCCAACAACACGCTCACCAGCGGGGTAATCAAACTGCCCAGTCCCGCGATGTTGGCCGGAAGGCGTTGCACCACGAACAGCCACAACGCCCACGCCAATCCCGTCGCGAGCACCGCGTTGTAGGCGAGCGCGGCGAAAAATGCCGGCGTGAAATCGATTGGCCGCTCATGCGAGACCAGCGCGAACGCGACGATGAACACGGTGCCGCATGCCATCTGCCACGTCGTCCAGCGCAGGAAGGGAATGTGCGGCCGTTTTTGAAATTGTCGTTTCGATAAAACGGTGCCGATCGCCCAGGACAACCCGCCGGCGAGTGCGATCAGAGAACTGACCAGCGACGGCTGCACGCGCCACGGTTCGAGAATCAGAACCAGACCCGCGGCGGCCAGTGCGATGCAGAACCATTGCCGCGCCGAAGGCTTCTCGTCGAGAAGAACCCAGGCCATCGGAATCACCCAGAACGGCATAGTGTAGGCGATCAACGCCATCTTGCCCGCGCCGCCCGTGACCAGCGATATCTGCACGAGCAACTGGAAACCTGCGGTTTGCGTCAACCCGATCAGGATCGTCGGAAGCCATGGCGTCGGCGCGAGCGAATCGCGCCGCACGATCAGCACGAGAAACAACACCAGCGTGCCGAGCACATAACGCACCGCGGAAAATGTGATCGGCCCGCTATAGGCGAGCACGGATTTCATCACGATCCAATTCGCGCCCCAGACCAGACTGAGGATGACCAGAGCGATGACGGCGCCGCGGCGGCCGGACGTGTTGAGCATGTGCTGAGCAGTCAGGAAAGCTCGCTATGATACGCGCTCGATCCGCAGCGCGATGCACTCCGATGACCAGCGAATTGAAACGATGTTCGTGGGCCGGCAACGATCCGGCGATGCGTCACTATCACGATACCGAATGGGGCGTGCCGCTGCATGACGATACGCAGCTTTTCGAATTCCTCGTGCTCGAAGGCGCGCAAGCCGGATTGAGCTGGAGCACCGTCCTCAACAAGCGCGATGCCTATCGGCGCGCCTTTCACGGTTTCGACATCGCGCGTGTCGCCCGCATGACCGACAAGGCGCTGGATAAACTGCTTGAAAATCCAGCTCTGATCCGCAATCGCCTGAAGATTTATTCCGCGCGCAACAACGCGAAGAGCGCACTCGACGTCATCGCCGAATTCCGCAGCCTCGACGAGTATTTCTGGTCGTTCGTCGACGGCAAACCGATTCGCAATCGATGGAAAGGGCGCGAGCACGTTCCCGCCAGCACGGACCTGTCCGATCGGCTAAGCCACGACATGAAAAAACGCGGCTTCAATTTTGTCGGCTCGACCATCATGTACGCGCACATGCAGGCCACCGGCATGGTCAACGATCATTTCGTCGATTGCTTCCGCTACAAGCAAGTCTGATTGCGCGCGGCGTGTCGCATTTCCCCTCGGCAATCCGTTTATAAGGAGAACCACCGCCTCACCATGACCGCACCATCACAAAGGGAGATTCGATGAATACGATTTCGAAATTCGCAACTACAGCCAGTTTGTTGGTCTGCGCTCACGCCGCGTTCGCGCAAAACACCGACTCCGGCTGGTATGTCGGCATCGGCGCCGGCAGTTCCGGATTCTCAGACAATCTCCCGAAACAGATCGCCGAGGCTTACGCCCACAGCGATCAATACACCTTGACGCGTGCGAGAACGACCGACGATTCCGATACTGCCGCGCAACTCTTCGTGGGCTACAAATTCCTGCCGTGGCTCGCCGCGGAAGTCGGCTATCAGCACCTTGGCGAAGCGCATACACATTACGATCTCAAAGCCATCAACTCCCCGCAATCCACACCGCCGTCGCTCAACGACGTGTACCGCGCACACGACATCAACGCGGCACTCGTCGCGTCGCTGCCGATCGGCGACCAATTCGAACTTCTCGCCCGCGGCGGCATATCGAATGTAAGCCTGTCGTTCCGCGAAACCGGCATCGACGTTTTCGGAAAACCTTATTCCGTGCACGGCCCGGATGACGACAGCACAGTCGCGCAATTCGGCATCGGCGCCGCATGGCATTTCCTGCCCGCGTTTTCGCTGCGCTTGGACCTCGATCGGAATTTCAACGTCGGTCGGAAATTCGCGCTGCACGCCGACACCAATGGTCGCTTCGACAACATCGATACGTACACGCTGAATCTAGTTTGGAAACCTTAAGTTCGCCGCGAGCCGCGCAACCGATCGACCTAAGTCCTTCTGCTGTCCGCATCGTGGGCGAGACATCGAATCTATAGACATGTTCTTCTCCATTCGTGCGAATTCGCGCACGAATGGGGAAGAAGATGAAAGAAAGGATTGTTGCGTTAACCATCGGTCTTGCAGCTTTTCTGGGTAGTGCGTTCGCGACGGACGCATCGGCAAGCTTGCCTGATCTACTGTTCTGCCATGGCTGCACACCGGGTCAGTTGGACAGCGCCATCCTCGCCGACCCGTCGCCGATAGGCACCATTATTTATGTCGGCGACACCGCATCCGGCGCCATCGGTGCCTATCATGTCTATGCAGATGTGGATGACAGTCGACATCCGCCCGTCCACACGCGCCAAATTGAAAACGTCTCCGCCAATCCCAGCCTGACTGCCGGAATCAACTCCGGAATTCAGTTCTACAACATGGCGCCGATCGGCTGGCACAAGCGTTATAACGAAAACTATCCAGACACGAGCAAAAACATCTACAACTTCGTGGATGCCGGACCCGATCAGAACGCGTTCAACGCCAGCGTGAATACCGGAATGACCGGCTTAAACGTAGCCGGCAAGCAGTTCGGCGTAATTATGAGCCAAGTGCATCTCGGCGATCCGTCGACTATCGCGGACGTCACCACCACAGAGGCTTTCGCAGACGGCAGCCACGTCAATCTGGTCTGGGATAAAAGTTCCGGAACACAAAAACTCGATCCAGACTCGGCGAGAGACTCGGACTACAATAATATTCCGTACGTAGGCGCTGACGGCAAAATTCACTCGTTGGGTGGCAAGCACGCATTCAGCGACGACACGCACGGCGTGACTAACTACAACAATTTCATTCGGCAAGTTACTTCACTGGGCGTGGCCATCGTTCCGAGTGCGCCCGGTGGCGGCAGCGGAGGTGGGACGACGACCCACGGCTGGATATGCACGGAGGACGAGAACACCAAACAGGTCACGTGCTGGTCTTCTTGATCTAGCGAGTTTTCAGTCGGTTGAGGATGCGCAGCGTGAACTTGGTTTGGAAACCTTAAGTTCTTCGCGAGCCGCGCAACCGATCGACAGAGAAACTCGCGATTTCCTCACCGTCCTGGCGCCGCGGCTGTCCTTCGCCCGGCGCCCAGGCGTGGGCGAAAATCACTTCGTACGTTGCAGGGAGAAATCCGTTTTCGCGAAAAGGTTCGTAGGCTTCCACCGCGCGGCGATAGTGTGATTTGCCGGTCAATCCGCGTGTGCGCCGCGCATCGGCGTTGGTCGCGCCGATCGCTTTGAGTTCGCGCATCAACGCGCCGGCGTCTGCGTACGTGAGTTTGAAATGATCGACGTCGAGCACCGGATCGCGGAATCCGGCGGACAACAAGGCATCGCCGACGCGCCCGATGTCCGCGAATCCGCTGACGTGTGGCGCGTCGTCGACCACCGACCATGCAGCGCGCAGTTCATACAACGTATCCGGTCCGAACGTCGAAAACGCGAGATAACCGCTCGGCCGCAGCACGCGGCGGAATTCCGCAAGCAGCGCCGGCACGTCGCCGATCCACTGAATGCACAGGCTCGAAAACAGCACGTCGACGGATGCGTCCGCGAACGGCAGCTCGCGCGCATCGGCGCAGACCCGACCGATCGGTCGGCGCCAATGCGGTCGGAATTGCGTGAGCATCGGACGCGCGAGATCGAGCGCGATCACCTGCGCGGCACGATAACGTTCGCGCAGCATGTTCGATCCGCGGCCCGGACCGCAACCGACATCGAGAACACGCGTGGGCTTGTCCAAAAAATAGTCGAGTCGTTCGAGCAACAGGTCTTCGATCCGATGCTGAAGCACCGCGTGCTGCGCGTAAGTTTTCGCGGCGCGGCCGAAGGCGCGTTGCACATGATTCGCGTCGAACAGAAGCGACGTCATGGCGCGAGTCCGCCGGCGAATTCCGAAATCGCCTGCGCAACCTGCGCCGCGTGCGAAATGAACGGCGCGTGCCCGGACGAAAATTCGACGAAACTGCCGAGCGGATTCTGCTGCGATGCCCACGCCATCGCGGCCGAGGGGACGAGTCGATCGCGACGACCGGCGATCCACAAATTCGCAATCGCCAGTTGCGATAAACGTGCGCGAAAATCGGCGTTTTCCAGAACGCGCATGCCTTGCTTGAGTGCATCGAGATCCGGTTCGCCGCGCTCGAAAACGTGTTTGCGCAATTCCCGCAACTCGGCTTGCGCATTTTGCGAGCCGAGAACTTCAAGCGCGAGAAAGCGTTCCACGACCTGCCGGTAATCGTCCAGCAACCCGCTTTCGAATTGCTCGAATGTCGCCAGCGGCACCCCGTGTGGCCAGTCGGGAGCGGCGAGAAAACGCGGCGATGCGGCAATTTCCACAATGCCTCGTATACGATCGGGAAACGACAGTGCCGCATCGAGGGTGACCAATCCACCGAGCGACCAACCGACCCACAGCGCGCGCGGAACTCGATCGATCAGCGCGCTGGCGACCGCGTGCGGATCGAGCACATGCATGTCGTCGCGGCTGAATCCGTGGCCGGGCAGATCGACGACGTGGAGCGTGAACGTATCGCGCAGAATATCGCTCAACGGCGCGAAGATGCCGCCGTGCATTCCCCAGCCGTGGACGAGCACGAGGTCTGCGCCGCGTCCCACGCTTTCGATATGCATGCCGCGTCAGTGCCTGAGTGAAACGGAACGCACGTGACGCGGCTCGCGTTCGTCGTGGCGTGGCGCGATCTCGGGGTCATGGCGCGCGCAGGCGATGGCGAGTGCGTCGAGCAGTGACTCGACGTCGCTTTCGGTGTGGATCGCCGTCAGCGTGATGCGCAAGCGCGCCGACCCTTCGGGCACTGTCGGCGGTCGGATCGCGGGCACGTAAAACCCGGCCGCTTCGAGCTGGTGCGATACCCGGTTCGCATCGGCGCTCGATCCGATCAGCACGGGTTGAATCGGCGTCGATGACGGCATCAACATCAAATTGCGCGATGCAGCGCCGTGACGAAAATGCGCGACCAACGCACGCAGTTTGTCCCGACGCCACGACTCGAATCGCGCGATATCGACGGCCGCGCTGGTTGCGGCAGCGAGCGCCGGCGGCGTCGCGGTTTCGTAAATGTGCGTGCGCGCAAACTGGACGAGGTTGTCGATCGTCGATCGCGATCCGGCCACGAACGCGCCGCATACGCCGAGCGCTTTGCCGAGCGTCGCCATCAGGATCGGCGCATCGTCTTGCGTCACACCAGCCGCATCCAGACTGCCCGCGCCATCCGAGCCGAGCACGCCGATTCCATGTGCATCGTCGACCATCAAGGCGGCTTGTTCACTTTTACACAATGCGGCAAGTTCGGCGAGCGGCGCGATATCGCCGTCCATACTGAACACGCCGTCGGTGGCGAGGAGCGCGGCGGCATCCGGTTTCGATTGGAGTTGTCGCCGCGCGCCATCGACATCGCCGTGTGGATAACGTTTCAGATCGCAGCCGGACTGGCGCGCACCGTCGAGTAGCGACGCATGGTTGAGTTTGTCCTGTACGCAAATATCGCCATCGCGCAGCAATGCGGCGATGACGCCGATGTTCGCCATATATCCAGACGAGAACAGCAACGCGCGCTCGCGACCGGTCCAAGTGGCGAGTTTCTCTTCGAGCTGATGATGTTCGGCGCGATACCCGCCGAGCAGGTGCGCGGCGGTGGCGCCGACACCCCATTCCGTGGCGCCGCGAACCAGTGCCGCGCGCAGCGCGGGATGTTGCGCCAGTCCGAGATAATCGTTACTCGCAAAATTCAGCAGCGCTTGGCCGTCGATGACGATGCGCGGTCCATCGACTTCCTGCACGGTGCGCACGCGCCGCAGCAGATCGTCGCGAGCGCGCAAGGATTGCGCCTCGGCCAATCGCGCGAGCAAAGCGGGGCGTGGCATGTGTCGACGCTCCGCCGTCAAGCAGCGGCGGAAACGATATCCGCGTGCACAGTGGTCGATTCGATGTCGACGTTCATGGGATGAATGCCGAGCCGCTCGAACAACGCCTGATCGCGCTCGACGTCGGGATTGCCGGTGGTCAGCAATTTTTCGCCGTAGAAAATCGAGTTGGCGCCGGCGAAGAAACACAACGCCTGCAACTCATCGCTCATTTCCGCGCGGCCCGCCGACAAACGCACGACGGAACGCGGCATCAGGATTCTCGCCACGGCGATCGTGCGCACGAATTCGAATGGATCGAGTAACGTCGTATTCGCCAACGGTGTGCCTTCGACGCGAACCAGACGATTGATCGGAACGGAATCCGGATGCGCGGGAAGATTGGCCAACGCCTGCAACAATCCGGCGCGCTGTTCGCGCGATTCACCCATGCCCACGATGCCGCCGCAGCAGGTTTTAAGGCCGGCATCGCGCACGTGTTCGAGTGTATCGAGGCGATCTTGGTATTCGCGCGTGTGGATGATTTCGCCGTAGAACTCCGGCGCGGAATCGAGATTGTGATTGTAGTAATCCAGGCCAGCCGATTTGAACGCGTCGGCCTGCGGCTGCGTGATCATGCCGAGTGTCGCGCAAGTTTCCATGCCGAGCGCTTTCACGCCGGCGATCATTTGCGCAACTTTTTCCACATCGCGATCTTTCGGCGAACGCCACGCGGCGCCCATGCAGAAGCGCGTTGCTCCGGCGGCCTTAGCGGCGCGTGCCTTGTCGAGCACGGCGTCGAGACTCATCAATTTTTCGGCTTTGACGCCGGTGTGATAACGCGCGGCTTGCGGACAGTACGCGCAATCCTCCGGACACCCGCCAGTCTTGATCGACAACAGTGTCGATACTTGCACCGCGTTCGCATCGTGATGCGCGCGATGCACGCTATGCGCGCGTTCGAGTAAATCGTTGAACGAAAGACCGAACAATCGGACAACTTCGTCCCGCGAATAATCGTGACGCATGAGGGCGGTTACGGACATGGCAAACTCATCGAGATCGGAAGCAAAACAGTTTGGATAGGGTCGACATGGCTGTCAACCAGTGGCGCAAGGTTTTGGTTGACGGCGCGCTCCGCCCGCTTCAGTTCGCCATTCTGCCGCCGCATTGTCTGCTGTGCGGTTTGGCGGGCGGTGCGGACGGCGATCTTTGCGCGCCGTGCAAAAACGATATCGCGCGCAACGATCTTTGCTGTCCGCGTTGCGCGCTGCCATTGAAAACGCCGGCACCGATGTGCGGCGAATGTCTGCAGCGCGAACCGCCGTTCGCCGGCGCGTTCGTTCCGTTCGTGTACGGTCATCCGATCGATCTTCTACTGATGCGCCTGAAGTTCGGCGGCAATCTCGCCGCGGGCCGAACCCTCGCGCGGTTGTGGCTGGAGACACATGAGAGTGTGCATTCGCCTTTGCCGATGGCGATCGTGCCGGTGCCGTTGCATCGCACGCGATTGCGCGAACGTGGTTACAACCAGGCGCTTGAACTGGCCCGGCCGTTATCTACGACGTTCGGCATCAAGTTGCGTGATGATGCCTTGATCCGATCACGCGACACCGCAGCGCAATCGGGCCTGGACGCCGTCGCGCGCCGTCGCAATTTGCGTGGGGCGTTCGACGTGATCGGATCGTCGCTTCCATCGCACGTGGCGCTCGTCGATGATGTCGTCACATCCGGAACCACCGTCCGCGAATGCGCCGACGTGTTGCGCCGGAACGGCGTATCGCGAGTCGACGTGTGGGGTTTCGCGCGCGCGCCGAAGTGAGGATTATTTCAGCGCGTACGACATGACGATGCCGACCCAGATCGCAAGACCGAGCCAATTGTTGTTGCGGAATGCGGCCAGGCACGCGTCGCGATCGCGTTTGCGCATGATCCATTGCTGATACGCGAACAGTCCCGCGGCGACGCCGAGTCCCACGAAATACGGCCAGTGCAGATGACCGCGCTGCGCGACAAGCAACATCGCGAACAGAAACGTGATCATCAGAACGCCGATGATCGGCAGGTCCGCGTCACCGAACAGGATGGCGGTGGATTTCGCGCCGACGCGAAGATCGTCGTCGCGATCGACCATCGCGTATTCGGTGTCGTAAATCGTCGAAAACAGCACGTTGCCGAGGAACAGCAATCCGCACAGCGGCAGTATGGCGACGAACTGTTTCATGTCGCCGCCTTTCACGGCGGCGAACGCCATCGGGATCGACCAGCCGAACGCGCAGCCTAAGTATACTTGTGGAAGATAGGTGTAGCGCTTCATGAACGGATACGTGATCGCGAGAAACGCGCCGATCACGGATAGCTCGATGGTCAGTTTATTGGTCAGCAGAACGAGCAGAAACGCGAGCACGATCAGAACGGAAAATACGGCGATCGCCTCGCGCTTGGACACTTTGCCCGCCGCGAGCGGACGATCGCGCGTGCGTTTGACTTCCGGATCGAGATCGCGATCGGCAAAATCGTTGATCACGCATCCGGCCGAACGCATGAACCACACGCCGAGCGTGAAAATCATTAGCGTGCCGATCGGCGGAAAGTCTTGAGCCGCCAGCCATAGCGCCCACCACGTCGGCCAAAGCAACAGCAATGCGCCGACCGGACGATCCATGCGCGCCAGCCGTGCGTATTGGGTGGCGCGTTCGCGCACATGCACCCAGTCGACGCGCGCCAGAAGCTTGCCGATCGCCGACGTCGGCGGCGCGGGCTGCACGGCAGCCAGTTTTTTTGGTGCCGGCCGCGTCGCACGCGCCGTTTTTGCAGGCGCGGATTTCTGCGCCGGCAACTTTGTTCGCGGCGCAGTTTTGCTCGGAGTAGGCGGCTTGTCGGTCATCCGCCTAGTTTACGGCAGCGGCTCGGGTCGTGATTACGGACTTCGCGCATTCCGGCGTATGCTTTGCCGCGTTTATCCGTCGGGAGTGAACGATGCGCACACCCGTGCCGTCCCGTTATCTGCTGTTTTCCGTTTGCGTGTTCGCGCTGCTGCTGTCGCTGGCCTTGTCGTGGGATGGTCTGATCTGGCGATGGATGGCGGCGATCAGCGGCGTGCTGGTGCTAATCGGTATCGCCGACATGATGGCGCGCCGACACACGCTGCGCCGCAATTTTCCGGTGACGGCGCATGTGCGCACGTTCTTCGAATTTTTCCGGCCGATGTTCCGCCAATACGTGGTCGAGTCGGATACGGAAGAAGTGCCGTTCTCGCACGTGCAGCGTGCGATCGTCTATCAGCGCTCGAAAAATGTCGAAGACAAGCGTCCGTTCGGAACGGAACTCGATGTCTACGCCGATCATTACGAATGGATCAATCATTCGATGGCGCCGGCCAAGATCGATTCGCACGATTTCCGCGTCACGATCGGCGGTCCGCAGTGCGCGCAGCCGTATTCGGCCAGCGTGTTCAATATTTCCGCGATGAGTTTCGGAGCTCTATCGGCCAACGCGATTCGTGCGCTGAACGATGGCGCGCGGCGCGGCAATTTTTATCACGATACCGGCGAAGGATCGCTGTCTTGCTATCACCGCGAAATGGGCGGCGATATCTGTTGGGAACTCGGCTCCGGCTATTTCGGTTGTCGCAATACGGACGGTACGTTCTCGGAAGAGCGCTTTGTGGAAAATGCTAAAAATCCACAAGTGAAGATGATCGAGGTCAAGCTGTCGCAGGGTGCGAAACCGGGCCACGGCGGTGTCTTGCCCGGCGCGAAAGTGTCGGCAGAAATCGCCGAAGCGCGCGGTGTGCCGGAAGGTGTCGATTGCGTTTCGCCGGCGCGGCATTCGGCGTTTTCCACGCCGCTCGGATTGCTGCAATTCGTGGCGCATCTTCGCGAAAAATCCGGCGGCAAGCCGACCGGATTCAAGCTCGCGCTCGGTCATCCGTGGGAATGGTTCGGTATCGCCAAAGCGATGCAGGAAAGCGGCATTCTCCCGGATTTCATCGTCGTCGACGGCGGCGAAGGCGGTACGGGCGCCGCACCGCTGGAGTTCACGGATCACGTCGGCGCACCGTTGCGCGAGGCATTGCTGTTGGTTCACAACACGCTGGTCGGCTTGAACCTGCGCGACAAGATCCGGCTGGGCGCGAGCGGAAAAATCATCACCGGTTTCGATCTGGCGCGCACCTTCGCGCTCGGCGCCGACTGGTGCAATGCAGCGCGCGGTTTCATGTTCGCGCTGGGCTGTATCCAATCGCAAAATTGTCACACCGACCGTTGCCCGACCGGCGTGGCGACGCAGGATCCATCGCGCTGGAAGAAACTCGACGTGCCGGACAAATCCGAACGCGTGCAGATGTTCCACGAGAACACGCTGAAGGCGCTGAAGGAGCTGATCGCCGCGTCCGGACTGAATCATCCCAACGAAATCGGGCCGGAGCATGTGATCCGACGCGTGTCGTCAACCGAAGTGCGTTCGCTGTCGGCGCTGTATCACTTCGTAAAACCGGGCGAACTCCTCGGCGGGGAACCCGAACACCAGGTGTTCAAGGTGTTCTGGAAGCTATCGCGTTCCGACAGTTTCGCGCCGCCGAAAACCGTGCTGGAACTGCAACACACAAAAGCCAGGTGAAAAAAAACCCCGCGCAGCTCGCATCCGCGCAGGGCTTGGGGGGACGAAAGTCCCCGGAGAAACGGTGGATCAGGCGGACAAACGGCTCAGCGCTTCATTGACGCGAGCCAGACGCTGCTCGAGCGGAGTCAAAGCAGGGCCATCGTTCGCTGACGCATGAGACCGGACTTGTTCGATCGCCATTTCAAGGCGACCCATTTCGATCATCAGATCATGGCGGAGGAAGAGAGGATTCAGGCTGAGGCTATCGACGACGGCGAGCATGGCACTTACCCTGTTTGTGAGATGTAGTTCACGTAATGCAGAGGCTGTGCCAGCCGGCTCTAATCGGTTTGACACCAGCCTTTTCGGGCAATACCGCGGCGATGTGACGCGGCAGGACTAAAGTTGACGTGCCCTCGTGCCCGAGAACGGACTCCGCCCGCCAGAACCCGATCGAACGCGATTTCCGGAGGCCCGACGCTGACGCCAGCGTCCCCAATTCACGCCGCTCCGCCATCTGACCGGCTAAACTCGCCGCCATGAAAACGACGACCCACCCCCACAGTGACGTACTCATCATGGGCGGCGGTCTGGCCGGCCTGTGCCTGGCCATTCAGCTGCGTCGCCAGTTGCCCGCCCTGTCCGTGCGCGTGCTCGAACGCCGCAAACATCCCGCGCCGCACGCGGCATTCAAGGTGGGCGAATCCTCGGTCGAGATCGGCGCGCATTACTTCGATACCGTGCTCGGACTCAAAGAGCATCTCGATCGCGATCAACTTCGCAAATTCGGATTCCGCTTCTTCTTCAACGAAGGTTGCGACGATGTCGCGAGCGTCACGGAACTCGGCGTAAGCCAGATCTTTCCGACACCGAGTTATCAGCTCGACCGCGGCATCTTCGAGAACTATCTGGCCAAGCACGCCCTTGAACTCGGCGCGACGTTCGACGACGGCGCCGTCGTGCGCTCGATCGATCTGGACGCCGACGGACATCACGTCCGCTTCGAGCACGAGGGCGCCGAACACGTCGCCGACGCGCGCTGGCTCATCGACGCCAGCGGTCGCGCCGGTTTACTGAAACGCAAACTCGGTCTCGCCGAAGAGAACGGACACGACGCCAACGCGATCTGGTTCCGCATCAACGATCGCATCGCGATCGATGAATGGTCCGGCGACGAACATTGGACCTCGCGCACCGATCCGCGCGAGCGTTGGCGCTCGACGAATCATCTGTGCGGACCGGGTTACTGGGCATGGCTGATTCCGTTGTCGTCGGGATCGCATTCGGTCGGCATCGTCGCCGACGCCACGTTGCATCCGCTGGAGACGATCAACAGTTTCGAAAAATCGATGACATGGTTCGCCAAGCACCAGCCGCAGCTGTACCGCGAACTGGACAAGCGGCGCGACAAGCTTCAGGACTTCGCCTTCTTCCGCCACTTTTCCTACGGCTGCAAACAGGTATTTTCCGGCGACCGCTGGGCGCTGACCGGCGAGGCCGGACTGTTCCTCGATCCGTTCTATTCGCCGGGCAGCGATTTCATCGCAATCGGCAACACCTATATCGTCGATCTGATCGCGCGCGATTTTCGCGGCGAACGTTTTGGGCGTGAAGCGCGCCTGTTTGAAAATTTATACTTTTCGTTCTATCGCAACACGCTCGCGCTGTACGAAAACCAGTATCCGATGTTCGGCCACGCCGAACTGATGCCGCTAAAGATCACGTGGGATTACGCCTATTACTGGGGCATCCTGTGCCAGTTCTTCTTCCAGAATCGGCTGACGGATGTAGCCATGTTCACGCGTCTGTCCGATCCGTTGGCCAAATGCGAGCAGTTGAATCGCGATGTGCAACAGCTGTTGCGCGAAGCGGCGGGCAGTTCGGTCGGTTCCGGCGATGTGGCGTGGATCGATCAGCAAAAATTGCCGTGGTTCGCCGAGCTCAATCGCGGGCTGCGCGATGTGTTGACCGAGGCGGAGTTGGAGCAACGCGTGCGCGACAACGCAGCGATGCTCGAATCGTTGGCGTCGGAAATCTTTTTGCGCGTCCGTGCGCTCGGGCATTCCGATGACGCGCATCCGTTGGCCTCGCTGCGCGAACCGGCCGTCGAATTGCTCCGCGAGGCGGCATAAGCGCTATTCGGGCGTTGTCGCCGGTTTGGCGCGAAACGGGAACGCCTGCTGATTGACGAATCCGTCCGGCATGTAATCGCCGACGACGCCGTAACGTTCCGGAAACGGTTTGTGCTTCGGCACTCTTACCGCCGTGCCGAAAATATAGTCGATGAATGCGTAGTGCGCGGCGTAGTTGCGGTCGATCGCCTCATCGTCCTGCGAATGATGCCAGTGGTGGAAGTCGGGCGTCACGATCAGATACTTCAGCGGACCCCACGGCAGATGCACGTTGGCATGATTGAACACGGCCTGGAAGCCGACGATGATGATGTAGGTGTTCATCACCGCTTCGCTGAAGCCGAGCACGAACAGCGGCGCGAGTACGCAGATGCGCGTGAAGATCAGTTCGAGAATGTGTTGCCGTGAACCGGCCAGCCAGTCCATCGTCTTGGCGCTGTGATGGACGGCGTGATAGCGCCAAAGATACGGAACTTCGTGATACGCGCGATGAGTCCAGTATTGGGCCAGATCGGCGACGAGTATACAAAGCAGCAATTGCCACACGAACGGGATGTGGCGGATCGTCTGCTGGAAATCGGTGACGACGAGCCAACCGAACGCATGGTTGAGCAGAAAGTTGACGGTCAGAAGAATCAGGCCCACCAGAAAATGATTGACAGCGAAATGCTTGAGATCGGTCTGCCAATCCGGCCGAAAAATCGCCTGATTCTTGTACAGCGGAAATAATTTCTCGATGACGACGAACAGCACCGTCGAGCCGAGCAGATCGAGGATGAACCAGTCGAGTCCGAGATACGGCGTGTGATCGGGAAAGTTTCCGACCGGCACACGCGATCCGCCGAGTGCCACGGCGGCGATGACGAACAGGAACGCGACGAGGTTCAGCGTGCGTCGATTGCCGACGATGAGACTGGCCAGCGACAGGCCGCCCGCGATCAGTAGTCCGACGAAAAGAATCTGCCGCAATACGTCGACAGAATACTGATGGCGTAATTCAGGTGTCGTCAGATATTGCGGAAAATGAAACGCGACGACGGCGAGCAGGCACAGAAATCCGAGCGACAGCGCGACCACGGTGGCGACGATGCCCTGTCCGAATTTCATCGCGCCGCTGCGCTGAAGCAGTTCGGCGGTGTCGCCGACCGGTGTTTTCACGACGTGGGCGAATTTGGCGTGTAGGGGCGTGCGGGCGGGTGTGGTCATGGTCCTCAGCAGAACAGAATCGCTGTAAATAACGCGCTAAGGCGTCGATGCGGACAGGCTACGCGGGCAGCACGACGCCGGCAACGCCGATCATCTGCAGAATGGATTTGGACGCCTCGCGGCCATCGTAGACGGCGCGCACGACGAGATCGGCGCCGCGGATCGCATCGCCGCCGGCGAACACTTTCGGATGGCTGGTTTGCAGCGGCAGTGTTCCGGTGGCGCCGACCACGAGTTTGCCGGTCGCGTCGCGCGCGATGCCGAACTCGTCGCACCAGCGCGGCGGGCTGGGCATGAAGCCGAAGGAAAGAATGACGGCATCGGCGGCGACGATTTCCTCGCTGCCGTCGACGATTTCCGGTCGCGCGCGACCGCGTGCGTCGGCGATGAGGCGCGTCTGCACCACGCGAACGCCGGTGACGCCGTTGCCGTCGCTGAGAATTTCGAGCGGCTGACGATTGAACAGAAATTCGACGCCTTCGTCGCGCGAGTTCTTCACTTCGCGACGCGATCCGGGCATGTTTTCTTCATCGCGACGGTAGATGCACGAGACGCGCTCGGCGTCCATGCGTACTGCCGTGCGAACACAATCCATCGCCGTATCACCGCCGCCGAGGACGACGACGCGTTTTCCGATCAGGTTCGGCACGTCGACCGTCGCGCCGCCGAGAATGCGCTTGGCATTGGCGATGAGAAACGGCAGCGCGGAGAACACGCCGCCGAATTCCTGGCCGGGGAGTTTCGCGTCGACGGCCGTGTAGGCGCCGGTGCCGACGAACACGGCATCGTACTCCTGCAACAATGTGGAAAATGCGACATCGCGCCCGACGTCCGTGTTCAATCGGAATTTCACGCCCATTTCTTCCAGGACGTTGCGACGGATGCGCACGATGGATTTGTCGAGCTTGAACGGCGGAATGCCATACGTAAGCAATCCGCCGATTTCCTCGTAGCGATCGAACACCTCGGCGAAAACGCCGGCGCGCGCCATGCGGTCGGCGACGGACAAGCCGGCCGGCCCCGCGCCGACGATGGCGACGCGCTTGCCGGTGGGTTCTGCGCTGACCGACGGACGCCAGCCGCGACGCAACGCTTCGTCCGTCGCCCAGCGTTCGATCGCGCCGATGGTGACGGCATCGAATCCGGTTTCTAGCGTGCAATCGCCTTCGCACAGACGATCCTGCGGACAGATGCGCCCGCAGATTTCCGGCAGCGGATTGGTTTCGTGCATCAACGTCGCCGCGTCTTCGATGCGGCCGTCCTGCACAAGCTTCAGCCACTGTGGAATGCGGTTGTGTAGCGGGCAACCCCACGAGCAATAGGGATTGCCGCAATCGATACAGCGTGCCGCTTGATCGCCGGCGTCGCCCTCGGCGTAATCGCCGTAGATTTCCTGATAGCCGAGCACGCGAATCTGCACGGGCACTTCGCGCGGAAGCGCGCGATGAAACTTCAGGAAGGGAAAAAGTTTCTCCGCCATGAACGGTTACGCCGCGCGGCGCAGTTCGTCCGATAGCGCATCGAGACTCGCCGCTTTCGGTTTCACCAGCCAGACTTTGTGCAGCACATCGCGGAAATCGGACAACAGTTTCTGGCCCCACAAACTGCCGGTCACCTCGCAGTGCGTGCGCAGCAGGCCGCGCAAATGTTGCAAATGGTTTTCCATGCCTTCCAGCGAAATGCGATTGATGTCGACGAGTTCGTGATTGTAGCGGTCGACGAAATCGCGTTCGAGATCGAGCACGTAAGCGAAGCCGCCGGTCATGCCCGCGCCGAAGTTCAAGCCGCTGCGGCCGAGCACGACGACGGTGCCGCCGGTCATGTATTCGCAGCCGTGATCGCCGACGCCTTCGACGACCGCGAGCGCACCGGAATTGCGTACGCCGAAACGCTCGCCGGCGCGGCCGGCCGCAAACATTTCGCCGCCCGTCGCGCCATACAGGCAGGTGTTGCCGACGATGGGCGTGTCCTGCGAAGCGAACGTCGCCGCTTTCGGTGGACGCACGACGATGCGCCCGCCGGCCATGCCTTTGCCGACGCCATCGTTCGCTTCGCCATGCAGCACGAGGTTCATGCCAGGCGCGTTCCACACGCCGAAACTCTGCCCGGCGCTGCCGCTGAACTCTAGCGTGATCGATTCGTCGCCGAGTCCGACATCGCCGAAGCGGCGCGCGATGTCGCCTGCGATGCGCGCACCGATCGCACGATCGGTATTTTTTATCGCATAGTGGAAATGTCCACTTTTGCGCATTTCTACATTTTCCGCGGCGTCCTGCGCAATGCGTGCGGCCAGATCGGAATGCGATGTGTGCAATGGCGCCACGCAGCCCAGCGACACTGCCGATCGCAACGTGGTGCGATCGAGCAGCGGCGACAGATCGAGCCGTCCGTGCTTTGCCGTGATGCCGTCGACTTGTGACAGTAGTTCGGTACGGCCGACCAGATCGCCGAGCGATTTCACGCCCAGGCCGGCCAGAATCTCGCGCACATCGTCTGCGACGAAACGGAAGAAATTCTCCGCCATCTCCGGCGCGCCGAGGAAATGTTTGCGGCGCAGGATATCGTTCTGCGTCGCTACACCGGTCGCGCACGAATTGAGATGGCAGATGCGCAGATATTTGCAGCCGAGCGCCACCATCGGCGCCGTGCCAAAGCCGAACGAATCGGCGCCGAGGATCGCGGCTTTCACGACATCCAGACCGGTTTTCAATCCGCCGTCGGTTTGCAAGATGACGCGGCTGCGCAGATCGTTCATCACGAGCGTCTGATGCGTTTCGGCCAGACCCAATTCCCACGGCACGCCGGCGTAGCGGATCGAACTCCACGGACTCGCGCCGGTGCCGCCGTCGTGACCGGACACGGTGATGAGATCGGCACCCGCTTTGACGACGCCGGCGGCGATGGTTCCCACGCCCGCGTGCGAAACGAGTTTCACCGACATCAGCGCGGTCGGATTGATTTCACGCAAGTCATAAATGAGCTGCGCCAGATCTTCGATGGAATAAATGTCGTGATGCGGCGGCGGCGAAATCAAACCGATGCCGGGTTTCGCGTAGCGCAAGCGCGCGATCATCGCGTTGACTTTGTGGCCGGGCAACTGGCCGCCCTCGCCCGGTTTGGCGCCTTGCGCGATCTTGATCTGCAGCACTTCGGCGTTGATCAGATAGGCGGGCGTCACGCCGAAGCGACCGGAAGCGACTTGTTTGATCTTCGACATGCGCTCGGTGCCGTAACGCGCGGGATCTTCGCCGCCTTCGCCCGAATTACTCCGCGCGCCGATGCGATTCATCGCCGTGGCAAGCGCTTCGTGCGCTTCGGGTGACAACGCGCCGAGCGACATGCCGGCGGAATCGAAACGTTTCAGAATCGTGTTCGCCGATTCGACGTCATCGAGCGCGATCTTCTCTTGATTCGTATTGAGCGAAAGCAGATCGCGCAACGTCGAAGGCGCGCGGGAATTCACCGCGTTCGCATATTCCCGATACAGACTCGCATCGCCCGTGCGCACCGCCAGTTGCAGTGCGCCGACGACCGCCGGGTTGTACATGTGATATTCGCCGTCGGGAATCGCTTTCATCAAACCGCCGGGCGGTAACGCGTAATTCGGATCGCGCGACGCGGCGAGCTGCGCGCGGTATTCGGCTTCAATATCCGCGAACGTCGCACCGCCGATGCGCGACGGCGTGCCGGGAAAACACAGTTCGACGATTTCACGATCGAGGCCGACGATCTCGAACAATCCCGCGCCGCGATAGCCGGCGACCGTGCTGATGCCCATCTTCGACAAAATCTTGAGCAGACCTTTGCGAATGCCGCGTCGATAGCTGCGGCCGATTTCGTGCGGCGGTTCACCCTCACGACCCTTCAGTTCGCCGCGTCGGTTCATATCGAACAACGTCTGATAAGCGAGATACGGATAAACGGCCGTGGCGCCGAATCCGATCAAGCACGCGCAATGATGCGAGTCGCGCATCGTGCCGGTTTCGACGAGCAGATTGCAGTCGCAACGCAATTGTTTCTTGAGCAGATGCGCATGCACCGCACCGGTCGCGAGCAAGGCGTGAATCGGCATCAGGCCCGGCGTAGGGAATCGGTCCGACAAGACAATGAGCACGACGCCATCGCGCACGGCGGCTTCGACTTTCTCGCACAGGTTTTCGAGCGCACTTTTCAGGCCATCGCGATCGTCGTAATATAAATCGAACGTCGCTTTTTTATCGGCGTACGCCGGCAACGCCAGAAGCTGACGCAATTTGCGTTGCGACAGCACGGGCGAATTCAGCAACACATAGCTGGCCGTGTGTGCGGAGAGGTCGAAGACGTTGCCCTCGCGACCGACCTGCGTCATCAGCGACATCACCAAGCGTTCGCGCAGCGGATCGATCGGCGGATTGGTGACTTGCGCGAACGCCTGCCGGAAATATTCATAGAGCGGTCGCGACTGTTGCGACAACACGGCGATGGGCGTGTCGTCGCCCATCGATCCCGTCGCTTCGGCTTCGTCTTCGACGAGCGTTTTCAGGACGACATCGCGTTCTTCACGCGTCAGCGCGAATTGTTTCTGGAATCGCGCGAGCATGTCCGGCGTGAACGGCTCGGCGGCGAGACCCGGATCGATCAGATGCGATTCGAGATACGTCACGCCCTCGCGCAGCCAGTTCTTGAACGGCGCGCGGGCGCGGTTGATGTCATCGATGGCGTTCGCATCGAGCAATTTGTGATCGACCAGGTCGATAGCCAGCATTTCGCCTGGCCCGAGCCGGCCTTTGGCGACGATGCGTTCGTCGGGTACATCCCACAATCCGGCCTCGGATGCGGCGATGATGTGATCGTCGTCGCTGCGCGCCCAGCGCGCCGGGCGCAGGCCGTTTCGATCCAGCGAACAGGCGGCATAGCGTTGATCGCACATGACCAGACCGGCCGGCCCGTCCCATGGTTCGGTGCTCATCGCGTAGTACTCGTAGAACGCTTCGAGATCCTCGTCGATGTTTTCGGTGGCGCCCCACGCCGGAGGAATCAGGATGCGCATCGCGGCGAGCAGATCGATGCCGCCGGCCAGCAACACTTCGAGCGCGCTGTCGAGACTTTGCGAGTCGGAACCTTGCGTCGTGATCAGCGGACCGAGATCGGAAAAATCAACATGTGGAGAAATCCACTTATGCGCACGCGCCAAGGTCCAGGCGCGATTGGCGCGGATCGTATTGATCTCGCCGTTGTGCGCGAGCAGGCGGAACGGTTGCGCGAGCCGCCAGTTCGGCAGCGTGTTGGTGGAGAAGCGTTGATGGAACGTCGCGGCGCAGACGGCGAGGTCGTCGCGTTGCAGATCGGGGAATACGTCGCGCAGGCTGCCGGGCGCGGACATTGCTTTGTAGACGATCGTCGCGTGCGACAAGCTGACCACGTAGAACGCATCGTCGTCGATACTGAATTCGGCGCGGCGACGCGCGCGAAACAGCGCCCGCTCGAACGCGATGTCAGACATCAAAGCACCGGGCTCGACGAAAACCTGCCGCACGCGGGGACGAGCTTGCGCACCCAGAATGCCGCACGGCGCGTCGTCGATCGGCACGTCGCGCCAACCGCGCGGAATCATGCCTTCGTCGCGCAGATGATGCTCGAGTTGCGATTGCGCATCGGCGGCGAGCGCGCCGTCGCGATGCAGAAAAACCAGTCCGGACGCGAAACGTTGACCCAGTTCGATGCCGGATTCCTGCGCGAGCGCGCGCAGCCACGCTTCCGGGCGGAACAGAAGAATGCCGCAGCCGTCGCCCGTGATGCCGTCGGCGTTGACGCCGCCGCGATGCGACATCTTCGCGAGCGCCGAAAACGCCTGATCGACGAGCCACGCGCTGGCCTCACCGCGGATATTCGCGATCAGGCCGAAGCCGCAGCTGTCGTGCTCGAAGCTGGGGTCGTACAAACGCGGAGTCGCGCGAAGCGTCATTGCCATTCCACACAGCGCCGGCACGGCATCGGCCCGAGTGCGCATGCAGGCTTAGGTTTCCAGATCGGGCAAGATGGACTACACCACAGATGATGCAGCGCGTCAAAGAAAAGAATTAGACGTCTGGACGTCCAAATCCCAGCCACGGTCGACGGCTAGCCCGGCCTTCTCGTCATTCCCGCGAGGCGCTCTTCAACAGTGGAGCGGGTCGCCGGGATGACGAGCAAGAACTCAGAGCGCGTCGGCGTCCGTCTCGCCGGTGCGAATGCGAATCACCTGATCGAGCGCATACACGAAAATCTTGCCGTCGCCGATCTTGCCGCTCTTGGCCGCCGACGTAATCGCTTCGATCACGCGCTCGACGAGATTCTCCGGCACCGCGATCTCGAGCTTGATCTTCGGCAAAAAATCGACGACATATTCGGCACCGCGATACAGCTCGGTGTGGCCCTTCTGCCGGCCGAAGCCTTTCACCTCGGTCACGGTGATGCCCTGCACGCCGACTTCGGCCAACGCCTCGCGCACATCGTCGAGTTTGAACGGCTTGATAATCGCCATCACCATTTTCATGCGTCGATCTCTCCGTTCTTGCCAGCCGATTCTATCGTGCTCACAGGTTGTATCCGCGTTCGTCGTGCAGCGCCAGATCGAGACCGTCGGATTCTTCTTCCGCCGTCACGCGCAAGCCGAGTGTCGCATCGATGAGCTTGAGCAGCACGAAGCTCACCACGCCACTATAAATGAAGGTGACGGCCACGCCGACGAATTGCCGGCCGACTTGCGCGCCGATCGAATCCACACCATCGGCCAGACCGGCGCCGCCGAGCATCGGCGCGGCGAACACGCCGGTCAGCAACGCGCCGACGATACCGCCGACACCGTGCACACCGAACGCATCGAGCGAATCGTCGTAGCCGAGTTTGCGTTTCAGGCGACTGGTCGCGAGAAAGCAGATGATGCCCGCGGCCGCGCCGATCACCACCGAGCCCAGCGGCCCGCACGTACCGGATGCGGGCGTGATCGCGACCAACCCCGCCACCGCGCCCGATGCGATGCCGAGCACCGACGGTTTCTTGTGCAACGCCCACTCCAGCGACATCCATGACAGGGCTGCCGCGGCGGTGGCCAGATGCGTCGTCAACATCGCCATGCCGGCCGACGTATTGGCGGCCAGCGCCGAGCCCGCATTGAAGCCGAACCAGCCCACCCACAGCATGCACGCGCCCATGACCGTGTAAGTGAGGTTATGCGGCGGCATCGCCTGTGTCGGGTAACCACGCCTCGCGCCGATGACCAGACAGGCAACCAATCCGGCCACACCCGAATTGATGTGGACGACGGTGCCGCCAGCGAAATCCAGAACGCCCATATCGCCGAGCCACGCGCCCGGCCCGCCCCACACCATGTGCGCAATCGGCAGATAGCTCAGCGTGAACCAGCCCGCCGTGAACAGCAGCAGCGCGGAAAAGCGCATGCGTTCGGCGAATGCGCCGACGATCAACGCCGGCGTGATGATGGCGAAGGTGAGCTGGAACATCGCGAAGACGGTTTCTGGAATGGTCTGATACAACGCATCGCGCGGCACGCTAAGGAATCCTGCTTTGGCGAACGAACCGATGAACGAATGGAGATTCACGTCATGCGCCGTCATCCCGGTGGTGTCGAACGCCATCGTGTAGCCGTAGATCAGCCAGAGGATGCTGACCAGCGAGCAGATCGCGAAACACTGCATCATCACCGACAGGACATTCTTCGAACGAACCAGGCCCGCGTAGAACAGGCTCAGCCCCGGAATCGTCATGAACAGCACCAGCGCGGTCGACACGAGCATCCACGCGGTGTCGCCCGAATTGAGTTTGGGCGGCTCGGCAGCGGCGGCCTGCGCGAACACCTGCAATGGCATCAGGAAGGGCAAAGCGAGCAGAGCGCGGTGTCGCGGCATCGCGTAGTTCCTCATCGGCAGAACGAAACCCGAGCCGCAATATAACCACATGAAAGTGGCTTGAGTGCACGGCGAGCCCGTGTTTTACTTCTGAGGTTCGGCCGCGCCGCTTTTACTATGTAGGAAATGTCCTACACAGTTTTCAGCAAACGGCCGACGGCGCGAACGCGACGAAAAACCTACTCTGGCGGTGCCGTAAACGAGGGTTGCATCATGATCAATGTCACCGCCATCGACGATCTGGCCAGGAAACTGTCCGATCTCGTTCCCGCCGGCGCCAAGCAGGCGCATGACGAAATGCTCACCAATTTCCGCGACACGTTGCGCGCGGGATTGCGTCGTCTCGACCTCATCACACGCGACGAATTCGATGTGCAGCGTTGCGTGCTGCTGCGCACGCGCGAGAAAGTCGAAGCGCTCGAATCGCGCGTCGCCGAACTCGAAACGATGATCTCCGGACGCACGTCCGCCCACTGATTTCGTAATTACCCGGTTTTCCGCGGACGGCCGATCCGCTGACTCGATGAGTCAGCGGCGGCGGTTTACGGCCCGCCGTTGCCGATAGGTCCACCTCGGCCGCGCGGATGCAGGACGCACCCGCAATCGGTGCGGCCGTTCGCGGATTCTTTTCAATTTGCAAGGATGCATGCATGAGCCTCGCCGTCGTCCATAGTCGCGCGCAATCCGGCGTGTCCGCGCCACCGGTTACCGTCGAAGTGCATTTGTCGGGTGGACTACCGGGCACATCGATCGTCGGACTCCCCGAGACAGCCGTAAAAGAAGCGCGCGATCGCGTTCGCGTCGCCATTCAGAATGCGCAGCTCGATTATCCATCGCGCCGCGTCACCGTCAGCCTCGCACCCGCCGATCTACCGAAGGACGGCGGACGATTCGATCTGCCCATCGCACTCGGCATCCTCGCGGCCAACGGTCATTTGCCGAAAGACAATCTCGACAAATACGAATTCATCGGCGAGTTAGCACTTTCCGGCGAATTGCGCGGCGTGACCGGCGTATTGCCCGCCGCGATCAAAGCCGCGCAGGCCGGCAGGACGATTATCGTGCCGCGCGAAAACGGCATCGAGGCCGGGCTCGTTGCTGGCTCGAACGCACACAGTGCGCATTCGCTGCTCGAAGTCTGTGCGTTTCTGCGCGGCGTCGCTGAGTTGCCGCTGGCGACAGCTTCGACATCGCAAGAAACCGTTTTCGATTTCGCCGATCTCGACCTGGCCGACGTGCGCGGCCAGCCGCACGCGCGGCGCGCGCTCGAAATCGCCGCGGCCGGAAATCATCACGCGATTTTCGTCGGCCCGCCCGGCACCGGCAAAACCATGTTGGCCAGCCGTCTGCCGAGCATCCTGCCGCCATTGACGGAATCCGAAGCGCTCGAAGCGGCAGCCGTCCGCTCGGTCGCCGGCTGCGGTATCGATTTCCACAAATGGAAAATGCGCACATTTCGCGCGCCACATCACACCGCGTCCGCCGTCGCGCTGGTCGGCGGCGGATCGAATCCGCGACCCGGCGAAATCTCACTGGCCCATCGCGGCGTTTTGTTTTTGGACGAGCTGCCGGAATTCGATCGGCGCGTCCTCGATGTGTTGCGCGAGCCGCTCGAATCCGGACATATCGTCATATCGCGTGCCGCACGGCAAGCCGAATTTCCAGCCGCGTTTCAACTTGTCGCGGCGATGAATCCGTGTCCATGCGGCTACGCCGGGGATCCGTGCGGATTGTGCTCATGTTCGCCGGATGTCGTGCGCCGTTATCGCGGCCGCGTGTCCGGCCCGTTGCTCGATCGCATCGATCTGCAAGTCGCCGTACCGCGCGTGTCGCTGGCCGACCTGGCGGGCGGCGGTGAGGCGGGTGAATCCAGCGCGTCGGTGAGATCGCGCGTCGTCGCGGCGCGCGATCGACAACTCCTACGTGCAGGCAAACCGAACGCCGCGCTCAGCAACCGAGAAGTGCTGCGCGATTGCGCACTCGTCGCGAGCGATCGCACTCTGCTCGAACGCGCACTCGACAAACTCGGCTTGTCGGCGCGCGCTTATCATCGCGTGCTGAGAGTGGCGCGAACGATCGCCGATCTGGCGCACAACGAAATGGTCGGCACGACGCATTTGATGGAAGCGATTCAATATCGGCGGGCTTTGGGAACGAATTGAGTACCACACCTCGATGTTGCTTTGCCCCCATCCCAGCCTTCCCCCGCATGCGGGGGAAGGAGCCTAGGGCATAGCATCGCTACGAATCTCGACGCATCAATGCGGATCACTCGGGATCACTAGGTATCGCTACGAATCGCTACGATTCGCACTGGCTCAGGTCTATTTTCGTGGGTTGTCGTCGTCGCAATTTGTTTCATGGCGCAAGCGAGTCACTTTCTTTGCTCCCATGCTCCAAGCCCCTTCCCCCGCATGCGGGGGAAGGTTGGGATGGAGGGGTCACCGCGCCGAAAACTACGAAATTGGAGCGCCACACGCGATCAAGCAACCTGGACTGTCTCCCAGAAACCTTCGAGCAACCTGCTCGGGGAGTAGCGCTTTCGCAACGTCATCGAAACGCAAATCGGTATCAAGCCGAAATCGCCAACTTTTCGCTCCGATAAATTCTCACCGTCAACGCGCACAAGATCAGCGCCGCCACCGCGGTACATACAAAACTCAGCACCAATCCAGACACCGGCACGAAATCGCCGCGCAGCAATCGATTGATCGTGACCTGCTGTCCCATCAACGGAACCGCGTACATCCAGAACTCGTGCTTGATCGGTAGCACCGTCAGGATGAGCGTCGGCAATACAGGTACGAGCATCATCAACGACACATACGTTTGCGCCTCGCGGTAACTCTTGGCGAATGCAGCCACCAACGTCTGTAGCGATGCGAGCAACGCGGCCAGCGGCAACATGACGAACAGCGTGCAGACGACGAAACGTACGCCGATTTCCAGGCTCATGCCGATTTTTTCCGTCGGCATCAACTGGCCGACCAGCGAAAAACTGATGATGCTCAGGAACACCGTGGTGATCGCAAATGCCGTGGTCGCGCTGAGTTTTCCGGCGAGGATTTGCCAGCGCGGCACGGGATTGGCGAGCAGGGGTTCCAGCGATTGGCGCTCGCGTTCGCCAGCGGTGGTGTCGATCGCCAGCGCCATGCCGCCGATGAAACCGCCGAGGATGAAAAAGTACGGGAGCATCGCGAACAATCCACTCGATCGGCTTTGCGCGGTCGATTGATCGCGGTCGGTGATCGCGAGAGGTCTGATGATCGATGGCGACAATCCGCGCGACAGTAATCGCATCGCACCGGTTCGCTGCGCATAGGAATCGAGCAAACCGCGCAGACGACCGATCGCCGATCCCGCGTCGCGCTGCGATTCGTCGAAGACGATTTCGACCTGCGCCGGTTCGCCCTTGCTCCAGGATTTTTCGAAATCGGGCGGAATGCGCAGGACGACATCGGCATCCTGTTCGCGCACGGCTTTCTCGGCGTCGGCCGGGCCGGGATTGATTTCTACGTTCTGTTGCTTCAGCGCGGCGATCAGATTCGGAGCGTTCTCCGCGCCGACGACGGGCAACGGTAGCGGCTTTTCTGCCTTGTCGAGTTCGCGCGTGATTACGGTGTTGATGAGGATCACGAAGATAATCGGCGCCATCAACGGACCGGTCACGAGCGTGTTGATCACCGTGCGGCGGTCGCGCAAATTCTCGCGCACTTCCTTCAGAAAAACGACGAGTGTGGATTTCATGCGGCGAGCCCTTCATCGGTTCCGATCAGCTTGACAAACGCGTCTTCGAGATTCGTCTCGCCCGTTTGTTGGCGCAGCGCTTCCGGCGATTCGTCGGCGATGACGCGTCCTTTGGCGATCACGACGATGCGATCGCACAGCGCGGCGACCTCCTGCATGATGTGGCTGGAGAACAGCACGCAGCGGCCTTCGCTTCTCAGGCGTTTCAGGAATTCACGCATCGCGCGCGTGGCCATCACGTCGAGTCCGTTGGTCGGTTCGTCGAGGATGACGTTGTTCGGATCGTGGATCAGCGCACGCGCGATCGCGGTCTTCACGCGCTGGCCTTGCGAAAATCCTTCGGTGCGTCGATCGGCGAAATCGTGCATGTCGAGCGCGACGATCGCCGCATCGGTACGTGCGCGGATGGTTTTGTCGTCGAGTCCGTGCAGCTGTCCAAAGTAGGCGATGTTTTCGCGCGCGGTCAATCGTTTGTAGAGACCGCGCGCGTCCGGCAAAACGCCGAGACGGCGGCGCACCGAAATCGGATCGGCCGATGCGTCGATGCCGTCGACGAGAATCTGCCCGCGCTCCGGCTTCATCAAGGTATACAGACAGCGCAACGTGGTCGTCTTGCCGGCGCCGTTGGGTCCGAGCAGTCCGGTGATTTCGCCGTCGCGCGCCTGGAACGAAACGTCGTCGACGGCGATCACCTTTCCGAACGATTTGTGCAAGTGTTTGATGTCGATCATGGCTCGTTCCTTACGGCGCTGCGCCGTTGAAATCGATGAACGCGGGCGTTGCCGCGAGGACGTCGACGCAGGTCGCGTCGAGCTTTTTCGGATCGAGGTCGGTGACGAAATCCTCGACCAGTTTCGGGATGCAGCCGCGTCCGATCACGTTGTGACCCTGACCCTTAGCGATGATCAGCCGCGCATTGCTCAGGTTCTTTACGACCTGCTCGCCGTACCGCGGCGGCGTAACCGGATCGAGTTCGCCTTCGAGCACGAGCACTGGTTTGTCGGTTTTCAGCGGTGCGTGGAAATCAGCCGGACGTGTGCCGTGCGGCCACACCTCGCACATGGTCTGGATGCCTTTCACGAGCACGTTGCCGAGCAGACTTTTTTCGTCGTCGGGTCGCGGCGCGATCAGGTCGGCGTCTTCGCTGCAGATCACGGACATCTGCATGCCGTTGTCGGTGAGGTCGGACATGTCGCCGCGCAACAGTTGCGTCTGACCGACGAGTGAGGTGTAGTCGCCTTGCAACCCGCGCGAAATCGACAGCGGCAACAACGCCGCCGTCTCGGGCGTGTACGCGAACATGCGAACCAAACCGGCGAGACTGTATTGATCGAGCCGTTTCGTATCGGTCTTGAACGTGGTCGGATCGCGATACGTGAAATTTTCGGGTTTCTCGCGCAGTTTGTCGCGCAAGGAAAACAGGTTCGCATACGGATCGCCGAACGCTTTCTTGCATGCCTGGTTTTGTACACAAGTGGAAAATTGTGCTTTTAATGCATTTTCCAGATTCGTCGCGAAATCCTGACCGAGCGCGATTTCGTTCGGCGCAACGCTATCGAGCACCAAACTGCGCACGCCGTCCGGATATCGCATCAGATATTGCTGCGCCATGCGCGTTCCGTACGACACGCCGACGAGATCGAACGGCGGATTACCGAGTGCTGCGCGCACGGCTTCGAGATCGTCGGCCGCGATCGTCGTCGTGTAATAACGTGGATCGGCGGTTTTCTCGACCGCGCTCAGGCAATCGCGCGTACTTTTGCGGGCCTGTTCGACCGCGAAATCTTCGCCGACATCGGATTCGTCGTCGGTGCGTTTGCAGGTTAGCGGATTGGATCCGCCGGTGCCGCGCTGATCGAGCAACAGGATGTGATGATGTTTGCGCAACGGTTCGAACGCGCCGGCGATTTGCGGCCACGTATCGATCGCCGCCTGACCCGGACCGCCGGCGAGGAATACGACGATATCGTTATCCGCCGCCGCGGCGCGGCTCTTGATCAGCGCCAGTCGCAGATCGATGTGACGGCCGTTCGGCGCATCGCGATTCTCGGGCACGGAAAACGGCGCGCAGAAGGCGCTGGTCGTCGCGCCCGAACGTTTCTGCTTGATCTCGCACGTCTTGAATCCAAGCGTGCCGAGCGAGAATTGTTTCGCGTCAGACGCAATGGCGACAGATGTTTTCGCCGTCGGCCCTGCCGGTTTATCCTTGAAGTGAGCGTACGCAAAATAACCCAACACGCCGGCGACGATGACGATGCGCACCATGTTTCGAGTCGTCACGGTTCAATCCTCTCGTTCAATGCTTGCCCGGTTCGAAAATGTCTTCGATCGTTTGCCGAAACAGCTTGGCGATGCGGAATGCCAACGGCAGGCTCGGATCGTACTTGCTCGTTTCGATCGCGTTGACGGTTTGCCGCGATACGTCCAGCCGTTCGGCCAGATCACCCTGCGACCAGCCGCGCGCTTCGCGCAATGCGCGAACATGATTGTTCACGGTTTCGCCGCATGCCGGCGCAGCCAGTAGCGCACGCCGAAGAAAATCGCGGCGCACGCGATGCCGGCCGAGACGCCCATCGCGAACGATGCCATCTGTTCATCGTGCTCGCGGTAATACGCGAACGCGGCGATCGCGCAGAACATGACGGCGACGATCGAAAAGCGCACGTACATCGGCATGCCTTCGTCATCGTCGTCGCAGCCGCTGCTGCCGTAACGGCGCGCGGCATAACTGCGCACGCCGCCGTACGTGATCATCAGAATCGGGAAAATCCAGATCAGCGCGATGGACGCGCCGTCGATCGTCATCACTTTCGCGACGGCGAGAAATCCGCACACGAGACTCACGATCGACACGACCGCCGCGGCCGCGCCGAGACCGATCAGATGCGTGCGCTGTTCGAGCTCGTCACTGTTGAAAATGCGTTGCGCCATGAGCCAGATGACGTACAGCAGTGGCACGATCGGCGTCAGTGCGTAGGCGATTTTCAGCCAGATGTCGGGCGTGCTGCGCGCCTGCGGCCAAACGAGCATGAGCAAGACGACGTAAATCGCCATCGCGATCATGACGCGGCGTTCGTAATGTCGTTTGGTGGTGCGTGCCACGTTCCGCTCCAGTACCGCGCACTGCGGCATGTAAAGGTCACTTGACAGGGCGCACTTTAAATCCGCGCGAAATACCTGTCAAGCGTCCTTTACATCCGAAGCTAGCGAGAGGAGACGTATTTCTCGCGGCGGATATGCGGAATCGGCAAACCGGCGTCTTTGAGCAGCGCGAAAGCCTGATCGACCATGTCGGGATTTCCGCACAGATAGGCGATGTCGTGCTCGGGTTCGGGTTTCAGTTCGGCCAGAGCCACTTGCACATGTCCGCTGCGATCGTTCGGTCGTGGCTGCGCACGCGGTGTGCGGCTGAAGCATGGATAAAAATGGAAGTGTGGATTTTTTGCGGCGAACGCTTCGAACTCTTCGCCGTATAACAGTTCGGTTTCGTTGCGTGCGCCGTAGATCAATGCGACTTCCGCGCCGCGCGCTGCGAGCTTTTCGAGTTGCGGCAACATCGCGCGATACGGCGTGACACCGGTTCCCGTCGCCACGAGCAGATAGCGATGGTTCGCATCGGTATCCATCAGGCAGAACCGGCCATACGGTCCGCTCGCATCGATGTGTCCGCCTTCGGCGAGCGTGCCGAGCAGATCGGTGGCCGCGCCGCCTTCGACATACGATACGGCGATCTCGATGCGCCGCACCGAACCGCCATCGCCGGTTCCGATCGTCGCAACCGAGTAGCTGCGCTTGGTCGGCTTGCCGTCCGGATACTGAAAATGCACCTGCAGAAACTGGCCGGGAACGAAGTTGAGCATGGCGCCATCGGCGCGCTCGAACGCCATGTGACGCACGCTCGGTGCGAGCATGCGGCTTTCGGCGAGACGAAGCTGGAAGTGTTCGGCCACGATGAAACGGTCAAGGTTTCGGAAGGGCCGCTATACTAACCGCCTTGTTTCGATTGCGCAGCCCATGAGCACAGTTCCCGCGCTGGAAGTCCAGAACCTCAAGAAAACCTATCCGAACGGCGTCGAAGCGCTGAAAGGCATCTCGCTGAGCGTGCAAGCCGGCGATTTCTACGCCTTTCTCGGGCCGAACGGCGCGGGTAAATCCACGCTGATCGGCATTATCAGTTCGCTGGTCAATGCGACGTCCGGCGAAGCGCGCGTATTCGGCATCCCGATCCACGCGCGGCGCAGCGAGGCGATGCAGATGCTCGGCCTGGTGCCGCAGGAAATGAATTTCAACCTGTTCGAGCAGCCGTTCCAGATCTGCATGAATCAGGCGGGTTTTTATGGCGTACCGCGCAAAGTAGCCGCCGAGCGCGCCGAGAAATACCTCAAGCAGCTCGGATTGTGGGACAAGGCATTTCAGATTTCGCGCACGCTGTCCGGCGGCATGAAACGCCGCCTGATGATCGCGCGGGCGATGATGAACGAGCCGCGCTTGCTCATTCTCGACGAACCGACCGCCGGCGTGGATATCGAAATCCGCCGCTCGATGTGGAAATTTATACAAAGCATCAACGAAGCCGGCACGACGGTCATTTTGACCACGCATTACCTCGAAGAAGCCGAACAGTTGTGCCGCAACATCGCGATCATCGATCACGGCCGCATCATCGAGAACACGGCGATGAAGAATCTGCTCGGCAAGCTCGATGTGGAAACCTTCGTGCTCGATCTGGCCAATCCCATCACCGAATTGCCGATCGTCGAGGGCGTGAAGATCAGCCGCGTCGACGAGCGCACGCTCGAGGCGGAAATGTCGCGCGCGCACGATCTCAACTCGCTGTTCGCGACATTGACCGCGCGCGGCATCACCGTCGTTTCGATGCGCAACAAGGCCAATCGCCTCGAAGAATTGTTCGTGCGACTGATCGAAGCCAACGACAAGGCCGCCGCATGACTTCCGAAGGTACGCTGATCGCGCTGTGGACCCTGACGCGCCGCGAAGTGACGCGCATCATGCGCATCTGGAGCCAGACGCTGTTGCCGCCGGCGATCACGATGACGCTGTACTTTCTGATCTTCGGCAGGATGATCGGCAGCCGTGTCGGCGAAGTGGCGCCAGGCATTTCGTACATCGAATACATCGCGCCGGGTCTGGTCATGATGAGCGTGATCCAGAATTCGTACGGCAATATTTCGAGTTCGTTTTTCGGCGCGAAATTCCAGCGCTTCGTCGAAGAAATGCTCGTGTCGCCGATGCCGGCGTGGACGATTCTCGGCGGCTACGTCGCAGGTGCGGTGATGCGCGGCTTCATGGTCGGACTGATCGTGCTCGCGCTATCGCTGTTCTTCACCAAGATTCACGTCTATCACGTGTTCGTGACGCTGAGCACGTTTCTGCTCGCCGCCGTGATCTTCGCGCTGCTCGGTTTCGTGAACGCGATTTTTGCGCGCAAATTCGACGACGTCGCCATCATCCCGACGTTCGTACTCACGCCGCTCACGTATCTCGGCGGCGTTTTCTACAACGTCGCCGATCTGCCGTCGCCGTGGCGCGAAATCTCTTATGCAAATCCGATTTTGTATATGGTCAACGCATTCCGTTACGGCCTGCTCGGCACGTCGGAAATCGGGCTAGCCTGGTCGTACGCGGTGATGATCGGATTCGTGATCGTGTTCGGCGCGTTTTGCCTGAACCTGCTTCATCGCGGCGTCGGGTTGAGAAGCTGACCGAAGGCGAAGAATTCGCGCGACGTCGTCGTCGCGTTGGCCGCAGTAGTATCCGCATGTTCACCACGATGGCGCGCGACTTCCGCGCAAATATGCGCCAGATACATCGGCTCGTTGCGCCGATGCGACGGCATCGGTTTCAGGTCGCGCGGTAACAGATACGGCGCATCGGTTTCGAGCATCAGCCGATTGGCCGGAATACTTTTCACGAGTTCTCGCAAATGCTCGCCGCGGCGTTCGTCGCAAATCCAGCCGGTGATGCCGATATAAAAATCGCGATCGAGATAATCGAACAATTCTTTTTTCTGACCCGTGAAGCAATGCACCACCGCGCGGCCGATCTGATCTCGCACGTTGTCCAGACACGAAACAAAATCCTCGTGCGCATCGCGCTGATGCAGGAACACCGGTTTTCGGCATGCGATGGCCAGCCCTAGCTGACGCTCGAATGCGAACAACTGCGCCTCGCGCGGCGAGAAATTGCGGTTGTAGTCGAGTCCGGTTTCACCGACCGCGACGACGTCCTGCGCGCCATGCAATTCGGCGAGTAACGTTTCCGTTTCCGAATTGAAATCTTTCGCATGATGCGGATGCACGCCGGCCGTCGCCGACAAAATGTCCGGACGCGAACGCGCCAGCGCCAGCGCATCCAGCGAACCCTGCGCATCGGCACCGGTCACCACGCATCGCTCGACACCTGCCGCGCGCGCGCGCGCGATCACCTCATCGAGATCGGATTGAAACGAGCTGTGCGTCAAGTTGGCGCCGATATCGATAAGCATATGCGATGTCTTGGGATCGATACGCGATTATGCCAAGATGCGAGGACATTCACGCTCGATTAACCGGCGCGGCGACACGCTCGCGGGTGTCGTTGCATTTGGAGGAAACATCATGCGCTCAAAAGTGATTCGCGCGGCCATGGCCGCTGCGACCGTACTCGCGTTTTCCGTCTCCGCGTTGGCCGAACAACGTGCGGTCAGTGTGCCGACGGATGCATTCAGTGCGGCGAAGTTCCGCAGCGTTACGCAATCCTCGTCGAAAATACTAGGCGCCAACAGCGCATCGACGAACGGAGTTACGCCGAGCGAGGCATACGCGAACCCCGACCGCGCATATCCGGCCAGTTGTCTCGAGTCGCCTTTGCCCTTGGGTTTGTACGCGAGCGATCCGAACCGCGTTGTCTCTCAAATCCTGTTGCCGGGTGATCTGTACGGCGATGCCACCGAACAGGCTTATGCGGAAACAGTAGCCGTCATTGTGTTTCGCGTCGTTTGCTCGGGCGGGAAATCTGCGACGCTCGTCGAGATCGACCGGCCGAACAACGCGAGCACGACGAATTACCCAGTTGTTCCGGCATTCCTGGTGACGAACGCGAGCTTGCCTTCGGGCATCGTGCCGCGGATTTCGGAAGATCCGAATACCTTCTATTCCAATGCCTACGCCGGCATTCCGCTATTCCAAAGCTCGGTGTTCGTCCTCGAAAACACGTTTGGCGGAACGATCATCGATTACAACCAGCCATTGTCGTTGTATGTGAGCAATCTTTTAAGCGGTCCGGACGCCAGTCTGCAACGCTTCGATCTCGGCGCATATACGCCTTCCCAGTACGCCGACGCTTCGAAAGCGCTAAAGATCAACGGCTACTTTTCGGGCAACTGGTACGACAAGAACCACAGCGGGGAAGGCATCCAGACCGAAATCGGCGAAGTCGGTACGGCGACGTCCAGCCGCTACCTCACGGTGGCCTGGTACACATTCGATGCGGACGGATTGCCATATTGGTTGTTCGGAAGCGGCGTGTTCACCGCGGGCGACCGCAGCGTGAACGTCGGCCTCTACTATTCGAGCAACGGCGGCTTCGCCGGCGACTTCGGCGCCAAGACGACCTCACTGCTCTGGGGAACCATGCTCGTCAGTTTCCCGGACTGCAATACGATCGACTTCACCTACGCGACAACCGGCGTCGACATCCCGGCATTCGTGCCGCAAGGCAGCGGTACGAAAACATGGAAGCGTCTGTCGAACATAAACGGCCTCACCTGTCAGTAAAATCCGTTGCTGCAAAATGCGATGACGATCCCGCCGCGATGGCGGGATCGTTTTTTCTGCGTACGCATCGTTAATTATTCGACACTGACACCGGATTCATGACGCCGCCATTTCCTATCGAGGAAGTTCTTCCGCAGATTACCGCCAGCCTCGCCGCGCATTCGCGTCTAATCCTCGAAGCGCCGCCGGGCGCCGGCAAGACCACGCAGATTCCCTTGGCGCTGCTCGATTCCGATTGGCTCGGCGCGAAGAAAATCCTGGTGCTCGAACCGCGCCGCATCGCCGCGCGCGCCGCCGCGGAATTCATGTCGCGGCAACGTGGCGAAGCCGTCGGCGAAACGATCGGCTATCGCATCCGTTTCGAATCGAAAGTGTCGGCGCGCACGCGCATCGAAGTCGTGACCGAAGGGATTCTCACGCGTCTCATCCAGAACGATCCGGAACTCACCGGCATCGGCGCGATTCTCTTCGACGAATTCCACGAGCGGCATTTGCAGGGCGATCTTGGTGCCGCACTCGCGCTCGATGTGCAGAGTTCGCTGCGCGCCGATATGCGGCTCGTGATCATGTCCGCGACACTCGATGGCGAACGGATCGCGCGCTGGTTCGACGCGCCGCGCATCACCTCGGCCGGCCGGAGTTTTCCGGTTCGCGTCGCGCATCCGCCGGCGCGTGCGAACGAAGACTGGCCGATTCATCTGCGCCGCGCCGTCGATCTGGCGTTGCATGAAACCGAAGGCGACATTCTGGTTTTCCTGCCGGGCCGGCGCGAAATAGAACAGGCACGCACCGCGCTTGGATCGATCTCGACCATCGATGCGCTGCCGCTGCACGGCGAATTGTCGCTGACCGAACAACACGCCGCGCTGGCGCCGAGCGCGTCGCACAAACGGCGTGTCGTGCTCGCCACCAACGTCGCCGAATCGAGCGTGACCTTGCCGGGCATCCGCGCCGTGATCGATCTGGGCCAAGCGCGCGAGCCGCGGCTCGATCCGAATTCCGGATTCACGCGACTTGAGACCGTCACGATTTCGCAAGCGTCGGCCGATCAGCGCGCCGGCCGCGCCGGGCGCGTCGCCGACGGCGTGGCGTATCGATTGTGGCCGCAGAGTCAGCGTCTGGAAGCGTCGCGCCGGCCCGAAGTGGCGCAGGTGGAATTGTCGTCGCTCGCGCTCGATCTCGCCGCGTGGGGATCGCCCGATGTGCGCTGGCTCGACGCGCCACCGAGTGGCGCGCTGGCCAGTGCGCGCGATCTGTTGACGCTACTGGGTGCGCTTGATGGCGCAGGACGCATTACGGATGTCGGACGCGCCATGCTCGCGACCGGCGCCGAACCGCGCCTGGCCGCCGCCGTGTTGCGCACGCCCGAAGCGCGGCGCGAACTGGCCTGCGATCTCGTCGCGCTGATCGATGCGCGCAGTCCGCTGCGCGGCGAGAGTGCGCGCGCCGACGATTTCCGCATGCGTCATGCCGCACTCGCCGCGTACCGGCGCGATCCGGCGCGCGCGCCGCGCCAGCACGGCGCGGATGCGAATGCACTGGCGGCAATCGATCAGGCGTCCAAACACTGGCGTCGGCGCATCGAAAAAAATTCCGTCGCGCCGATCATGCAATCGCGCGCGGTGAGCGACGACACCATCGGCAATCTGCTCAGTCACGCCTTTCCAGATCGCATCGCGCGCCAGAGCGACACCGATCCGCACCGCTATCGCCTGAGCAATGGCCGTGGCGCGTATCTGCATCGCAATACGCGGCTGTACGGCGAGCGTTGGCTGGTGATTTTCGATCTGCGATTCGAAGAGGGCGACAGCCTGATTTTGTCGGCGGCGCCGTTCGATGCGGAGATTCTGGAACGCGACTTCGCCGAACGCTTCGTGCGCGAGCGAGTCGTCGAATGGAACGCGCGCAAAGGCAAATCCGAAGCGTTCGAAATCGTCCGTTTCGGCGATCTGGTTCTCGAACGTCGCAGCGTGCAGGCGCGGCCGGAGGATGCGCAATCGGGATTGCTCGATGCGATCCGCGACGCCGGCATTTCGGCATTGGCGTGGAGCGAGCAGGCCACCGCGTTGCGCACGCGCGTGACGTGTCTGCGCGAGTGGTGTCCCGAATTGGATTTGCCGGATGTGAGCGACGACGCATTGCTCGCCTCACTCGATGCCTGGCTGATGCCGCACCTGATCGGCAAGGCGCGCCTCGACGCGATCACGCCGCCACTGCTCAGCGAGGCGTTGTCGGCGATGCTGGATTATCGGCAACGCCGCGCCGTGGACGAATGGGCGCCCGAATCGATCGACGTGCCGAGCGGCAACACGAAAAGACTCCAGTACGAATTCGGCAAAGCGCCCGTGCTCGCCGTGAAGTTGCAGGAACTGTTCGGCCTCGCCGACACACCGCGCGTCGCGAAAGGAAAGATTCCGGTCACGTTGCATCTGCTTTCGCCCGCGCAGCGACCGATTCAGGTGACGCAGGATTTGCGCGGTTTCTGGGAGCGCACGTATCCGGACGTCAAAAAAGAATTGAAGGGCCGCTATCCGCGCCATCCGTGGCCCGACGATCCGTGGTCGGCGATACCCACACATCGCGCCAAACCGCGCGGTACCTGAGGGACTTTCACGCGCTCGCGCCCTCAAAATTTCACAACTCGCCGCTACGCTGATCGAAATGCTCGCGGAACCATCACGCACGCAACCCAGTCCAACCTCGAACGCATCCCATCGCTCTTCGGAACACATCGCATGACAAAACCGAATCACGTTTTCATCTGGATGGCCGGATTTCTTGTCGCCGTCGCGCTGATCGGCGTTCTGCTCGCGAGCCGGCTGGTCCAGAATTTCGAAGCCAATCCGTTTTTCAACGGCGTGATTCTGGTCGTGCTCGTCGCGGGCATCGTGGTGAATTTCCGTCAGGTGTTTCTGCTGTCGCGCGATGTGGAATGGATCGAACTGTTCAAGCGTTCGCCGCCGGATCGTCCGTTGCCGTTCAAGCCGAAATTGCTGGGGCCGATGGCGCGCATGTTGTCCGGGCGCGAGCGCACCAAGTTTTCGTTGTCGACGCCGTCGTTGCGGTCGATTCTCGATAGCGTGTATTTGCGCCTGGAAGAATCGCGCGATCTGTCGCGCTATCTGGTTGGCCTCGCGATTTTCCTCGGCCTGCTCGGCACGTTCTGGGGATTGCTCGAAACGATCCGTTCGGTCGCCGACATCATCGGTTCGCTCGGCAGCGGAACCGATCCGGCGGCGATGTTCAATCAGCTCAAGGAAAATCTCAAACAACCGCTGTCCGGTATGTCGACGAGTTTTTCCACCTCCCTGTTCGGCCTGGCCAGTTCACTCGTGCTCGGATTTCTCGATCTGCAGGCCGGTCACGCGCAGAACCGTTTCTATAACGAACTCGAAGAATGGTTGTCCGGCATGACACGTTTGTCGTCCGGTTCATTGCAAGGCGATGGCGAGGCGAGCGTGCCGGCCTACGTGCAGGCGCTGCTCGAACAAACTGCCGATGGACTCGAACGCATGCAGCGCGCCTTGACGGAAACCGAGCGCGACCGTCGCAATTCGAGCGAGCAACTCGGCGAGCTCAACACGCAATTGACGCGCCTCACCGATGTGCTCGGCCGCGAATCGCGCGAACTGCGCGGCATGTCGGAAACGCAGGAAGAGTTGAAGAACGTGTTGAAGACACTCGCGGCGTCCGGCAACGGATCACGATTGTCCGATGAACTGCGCAGCGAGTTGCGCTTGTTGTCGCGCACGATCGCCGCCGCGGTCGATGGCAAGCGCGGCGGCATGACGTCGTGAATTCACTCGGTCGCCGCCGCCGTACGCTCGACATCTGGCCGGGTTTCGTCGACGCATTGTCGTCGCTGATCCTTGTGATGGTGTTCGTGTTGTTGCTGTTCGCGGTCGGACAATTCGTCTTGTCGCAAACCATTGTCGGCAAGAACGAAGCGCTCTCGCAACTCAATGCGCAAATCGCGCAATTGTCGAAAACGCTTTCGCTCGCGGAAGGTGCGAACAAGGACCTGAAGGCCAAGGCCAGCGAATTGTCCGCATCGCTCGGCACCGCCTCGAGCGAGCGCGATGCGGCGAAATCGCAACTCGACACGGTTGCGGCCGAAGCGGCGAAATTGAACGCCGACATCGCCGCGCTCAGCGAGTTGAAAGCGCAGCTCGAACAACAGATCGCGAGTTTGTCCGGCCAGCTCGATACATCGAAGAAGGATCTCGTCGCCGCAACCGATCTCAATGCGAAATCCGCGGCACAAGTCGAATTGTTGAACCGGCAACTGGCGGCGGTGCACGATCAGCTCAGCAAATTGTCCGCCGCACTCGATTTGGCCAATGCGAACGTCAAAGATAAGGACATCAAGATCGCCGATCTCGGCGCGCAGTTGAATCTCGCGTTGGCCAACAAGGTCAATCAGCTCGAAAAATATCGCTCCGAATTTTTTGGCAAGTTGCGCGAAGTGCTCGGCGCACGTGCGGACATCCGGATAATCGGCGATCGCTTCGTGGTGCCGACCGACGTGCTATTCGATACCGGTTCGGCCGATCTGAATCCGTCGGCGCAATCGAGTCTCGACCAGCTGGCGCAAACGCTGAATGCCGTCTCGGCGGAAATTCCGTCGAATCTCGATTGGGTCGTGCGCATCGACGGACACACCGATCGCCGGCCGATTCATACCGATCAATTTCCGTCGAACTGGGAATTGTCGACGGCGCGCGCCGTGGCGATCGTGAAATATCTCGTCGTGCAAGGCATTCCTGCCCACCGCCTCTCGGCGAACGGTTTCGGACAATTCCAGCCGTTGGACACGGCCGATACCGAAACCGCGTACGCCAAGAATCGTCGTATCGAGCTCCAGCTCACCAACCGTTGACGGTTATACGCGCGCGCCGACGCTCGGTTTGGCGCCGTCGCGCTGGCTGATGATGACACTGCCCAGAATGAGAATGCCCGCGACGATCATGTACAGCGTCGGTGCTTCGCTTAAGAAAAGCCACGCCCACGCCACGCCGAACAGCGGAATCAAATAGGTGCACGTCATCGCGCGCGCCGTGCCGATGCGTGCGATCAGGCGGAACAGCAGCGCATAAGCGACGCCGGTGCACACGATGCCGAGCATCGCCGCGGCGATCCACGAGCGCGCCGGAATCGGCGTCGTCGGAATGTTGAACGCGGCGATCGGCGCGAGCATGAGCGCACCACAACTCAATGTGCCCGCCACGGCAGCGGCGGGCGGAATTTTCGACAGCCAGCGCTTGGTCAGGTTGGCCGCCACGCCATAGCTCAACGATGCGATGGTTCCGGCGATCGCCGCTTCGCCCACGTTCGCGCCGCTGACGCGATCGCTCGCCAGGACGATCACGCCGATCAATCCCGCCACCAGCGCGATCGCGCGCCGCGAGCTGATCGCTTCGCGCCAGATCACGAACGCGACCAGCGCGGTGAACAGGGGCGTCATCGAATTGGCGATTGCGCCCACGCCGGCCGGTGCACGTTCGGCACCCCACGCGAACAGCGTAAACGGAATCGCCGAGTTCAACGCGCCGATCGCCGCCATTCGCAACCACAGCCCGCCATTGATCGCCGCACGCGATTTCCACAAGAACGGTGACAGCGTGAGCGCGCCCAACACGATACGAACTTCGACCAGTGCGATCGGCCCGAAGTCCGGCGCGGCGACGCGCATGAAAAGAAACGAACCGCCCCAGATGGCGCCGAGCGCGATGAGCTCGAGCGGCGACAGCCAGTCGGTCGTTGCAACGGATGTGTTTGCGTTCATGCGGTCACTGATTTCGATATGCTTCGATGTCGGCCGAGATTATCTCGCATCGCAGATTATTTTTTTCGATGCGACCGATGCACGGCTAGGCCGCTTTGCCGCAGCGAAAATGAAATTGCCAGCGTACGTCGCGCCGCGTCGACGGATCGCCCCACGCCGCGCGCAACGCCGGTTCGATGAGCGCGACCGGATCGTCGCCTTTGTCTTTCATGTACCGCTGCGTGGCGGACCACGAACGGAAATACGCGAGCAGATGATCGAGCGTCCATACGGCGACCATCGGAAACGCGGGTGCGGAAATTTCCACAAAGGGAAAAGGCAACGTTGTATAACCGGCATCCACGTAAACGCGTTCCGGCGGCCAGTACGGTCCGGTCAGATCGTTGTACAGCCGGTTCTTGACGCGATCGATCGCACGATCGCCGGTCGTACAATCCGAATAGGCCCACGCCGCGAACAATCCGCCGGGTTTCAACACACGTTTGACTTCGGCGTAGAACGGCGCGTGATCGAACCAGTGCAACGCCTGCGCCACCGTGACGAGATCCGCGCTCGCCCCGGCAAGTGAACAATGCTCAGCCGCTTCGACGCGATATTCCACGTTCGTCTTCGGCTCGGCCGCGGCAATCTGATTGGCGCTCGGATCGGTACCGATCACGCGTGCGAAATGATCGGCGAGCGCGACCGTCGCCTGTCCGTTGCCGCAGCCGCAATCCCAGGCCAGCGCGTTGTCTGGCGACTGTTGCGCGATCCATGTGAACACCTGTGGCGGATAGGTCGGTCGCGCCTCGCGATATACATCGGCGTGGCCGGAGAAATGGTCTTTGAAATTCGTCACGTCGCTTCTATTCGTGTTTCGCCCGGGATGAGTCCATCCAATGCGATATCGCCGATGCGCGTTCTTACGAGTCGTAGCGTCGGCAATCCGACGGCCGCCGTCATGCGCCGAACCTGGCGGTTGCGGCCTTCGCGGATGGTCAATTCCAGCCATGTGTCAGGCACGGTCTTGCGGAATCGCACCGGGGGCGTGCGCGGCCACAACCACGCCGGCGCCGCATCGAGCTGCACGGCGCTCGCGGGCAACGTCATGCCGTCGTTCAAAAGTATACCTTTGCGCAAACGCGACAATTGATCGATGCGCGGATCGCCTTCGACCTGGACGAAATACGTCTTCTCGGTCTGATGGCGTGGATCCGTCAGGCGCTTTTTGAGACGACCGTCGTCGGTGAGCAGCAACAGGCCTTCCGAATCGAAATCCAGACGGCCGGCCGGATAGACGTCCGGAATCTTGACGAACTCGGCCAGCGTGCGCCGCGGCGGAACGTGGTCATCCGTGAACTGGCACAGCACGTTGAACGGTTTGTTGAGCGCGACGAGCATCGAGGCTGCGAGCGGCGTTGGCGCCGCTCGCCGATTCCATCGTGATTACTTCGCGTCCGGTTTGGCCGTGTCGGAGGCACCGCTGAAAATCTTGTCGCTGCCGGGTTTCACGAACTTCAACGTCATGCGATCGGACTCGCCGATGGCGACATACTTTTCGCGATCCTTGTCTTTCAGCTCCAGCGTAGGCGGCAACGTCCACACACCTTCCGCATAATCTTTGGTGTCTTTCGGATTCGCATTCACTTCGCTCTTGCCCGCCAGTTTGAAACCGGCATCGGTCGCCAGTTTGATGACAAAGTCTTCGGGCAGATAACCGCTTTTCTTGATCTTTGCCAGATCCGCGCCTTTCGCGGCGCGATGATCGGTGATGCCCAGAACGCCACCCGGTTTTAGAACGGAATAGAACGCCTTGAACATCTGCGGCGCGGTATCGGCTATCACCCAGTTGTGCACGTTGCGAAACGTGACGACCATATCCGCAGATCCGTCCGCTCCGAAATTCGGCGCTTTGCCCTCGTATTCGACGAATTTGGCTTCGCTGTATTCGGCCGCGTCGCCGGCGAATTTCTTATGCAGGGCATCCATGTCCTGTGCATCTTCGCCTTCTTTCTTCTTCGGCTTGACCACGGCGGCGGTATACGTGCCGTTGCCTTTGAAGAACGGTGCGAGGATTTCGGAATACCAGCCGCCGCCCGGCGTGATCTCGATCAGATTCATGCCCGGTTTCACGCCGAAAAATTCGAGCGTTTCTTTCGGATGGCGGTACTTGTCGCGCGCGACGTTGTTCGGTGCGCGCCACGCGCCGGCGATCGCGTCTTTGAGCTTGGCGTCCGTCGCATTTGTCATCGCGTGCGCGGAAGGCTTGGCCGTCGGGGCGGTGGCCGCGATAGCGACGCCAAAGGATAAAACGCTGCAAAATCCACAAATAAACACGGTAGAAGACTTCATCTATCACTCCGATCATCGCCAGACAGTGCGCCATGATACGCCGATCCCGCACCCAAACGCGCGCGGCCGTACGGCACGCGATCCGCGCGGCATCGGTGAGCGAAATTCACTTCTCGGATGCAGAAGTGTCGCTTTTTTCGGTGCCGCGACGCGACTAACGTAGCGCCAACGAACGAGCAGGAGTGCGTCATGAAACGGTTCTGGGAGAATCTTTCGCAATTGTCGAAAGGCATGTTGTTCAGCGGCGGATACCTGTCGAAAGAGGCGGTGTTGCGCCTCACCGACGATCGCGCGGGCGGCAAATCCAAACGTGCGACATCGGACGTGAAGCGACATCGCGCCGCATCGCCGCGGCTCGCCATTCCGCATTGAGTTCGCGCGGCGAGTGGCGGTGCCGTCAGGAAGCGCTGAGCAGCGCGCCCGCGCCGAGCGCGAGCAAGCGTTCGGCGACCTCGCGACCGAGTGCGTCGGATCCGTTCAACGCGCCGTCCGCGCTGGCGCGAATCAGCGCGCCGGTGGCCGCACCGCCGACCAAGGCTTCCAGATGCAGGCCGGCGTCGGTTTCGATGCAAAACGCGGCGATCGGAACTTCGCAGTTGCCCTGCAGTGCGCGCGTCATGGCGCGTTCGGCATCGACGCAGCGTGCGGTCTCGATGTCGTGCAGGGGTTTGATCAATTCCGCGATCGACGCGTCGCCGAGACGATGCTCGATCGCAATGGCGCCTTGCGCCGCGGCGGGTAGCCAGGTCGGCGGCGACAGGCGGCTGCGGATGCGAGCGTTCAAGCCCAAGCGTTCCAGTCCCGCGCAGGCCAGGATGATCGCGTCGTAGTCGCCGGCGTCGAGTTTTGCCAATCGCGTGTTGACGTTGCCGCGCAGGTCGCCGATGCGCAAGTCCGGGCGGATCGCGCGCAATTGCGCCTGCCGTCGCAACGACGATGTGCCGACATGTGCACTTTGCGGCAAAGTATCCAAACGCGCAAAGTGTACCGATACGAATGCGTCGGCGGCATCGGCCCGTTCGAGCACGGCACCGATGGCGAATTCCGGTTCGATATCCATCGGCACGTCTTTGTACGAATGCACGGCGATGTCGGCGCGATGTTCGAGCATCGCGACTTCGAGTTCCTTGAGAAACAGTCCCTTGCCGCCGATCTGGGCCAGCGGACGATCGGAAATCTGATCGCCGCGCGTGGTCATCGGCACCAGTTCCACGGCCAGTCCCGGATGTGCGGCGCGCAGCCGTGCGGCGACGTGTTCGGCCTGCCAAAGCGCCAGTGCGCTCTGGCGCGTTGCGATGCGGATCGATGAACTCATAAGGTGCGGACCAGTTTGCGTAGCGCGGGCAGATTGCGGCGGCTGATTTCGAGCGTTGCGTCGGTGCCTTCGATCTTGACGAAGATCGCACCGTCCGCGCCGCGCACCAGCCCGGACATGCGGTCGCGCGCGACCAGGCAATTGCGATGGATACGCACGAAGCGCTCGCCGAATTCGGTTTCCAGTGTTTTCAGCGCTTCTTCGATCAGTACTTCGCCTTTGCCGGTGTGCACGACGACGTATTTGTCTTCAGCGAGCAGATATTGAATGTCGCCGATCGGAACGAGCACGAGATTGCCGCGCACGCGCGCGCACAAATGACTGCGCGCGCGCTGCGTGCTCGCCGTCTCGGCGACTTTCTCGATCGCGGTGGTATGAAAGCGTTTGGCGCGTTCGAGCGCGGTGCGCAAGCGTTCCAGACGCACCGGCTTGACTAAATAATCGATCGCGCTGGCATCGAACGCGGCGAGCGCGTGTTCGTCGTACGCGGTGCAGAAAATCATGGCCGGCGGCGAATCGAGATTCGCGATATGGCGTGCGGCTTCGAGCCCATCCATCACCGGCATGCGGATGTCGAGCAGCACGATGTCCGGATGCAGCGCGGCGACCGCTTCTACCGCGGCGCGACCGTCGCTGGCTTCGCCGATCACCTCGGCGCCCGCTTCGATGAGCAGCGACGCCAAGCGTTCGCGCGCGAGCGGTTCGTCGTCAACGATCAGCACTTTCATCGGGCCGGCTCTCATCGGGAATCTTCACGGTGCATGCGAAAAAGTCGGCGCCGGCATCGATATCGAGCGTGCCGCGCCGGCCGAAATGGTACTCGATGCGCGCCCGCGTGTTGGCGAGCGCCATGCCGTGACGGCCGGCCAGCCGCGAATGTTCGAGCGGACGTGGATTGCGGATCACGATTTCGATGCGTCCATCGGCGCGTTTGCCGTCGATGGTCACGGTTCCGCCGTCGGGCAGTTGCTGGATGCCGTGATACACCGCGTTCTCGATCAACGGCTGCAGCAGCAGCGCCGGCAACGCCATCGATGCGGGCAACGCATCGACGTCGAATTTCACATCGAGCCGATCGCCGAGGCGCAGCTTTTCGATATCGAGATAACGTCGCACGAGATCGAGTTCTTCCCCGAGCGTGCTTTGTGCCGCATCGTTGCCGAGCGCGGCGCGGAACAGATCGGCGAGGTTCTCGATCGCGTGCTCGGCTTCGGTCGGGCGCAGCGGAATCAAGCTGGCGATCGTGTTCATGCTGTTGAACAGAAAATGCGGACGGATGCGCGCTTGCAACGCATCGAAACGCGCCTTGCCTTCGGCGCGGATGCGCGCGCGCCATTGTTCGAATACGTAGAAGTAACGCAGCAACGCCGCGCCGATCAACGCGCACAATGCGGTGTTGCGGCCGATGAATCGCGCTTCGAATTGCGGCGGCAACGTCAAGTTGAGATTGAGTTGTTGATCGAGCGTGAACACGAGTGCGCTGCCCAGAATCGTGACGACCAGCATGAGCACGTAAGCCGCCGCGACGCCGAGCCACGGCTTGAGACGTTCCAGTTGAGGGCGAAGTTTGCAGAGGCAGACGGCGCTGACCAGCGCGAGCCATTGCACGAACACGCTCGTCGTGGTCAGGCGCGGCAGGAACGCGCGGGTCTCGTCGCTCGGCGCGATCAGGATGACCACGGTCAACAATTCGGCGACGATCATCACCGCGAACAACACCTGCGCGCTGCAGAAATCCGGCAACCAGTAGGGCGGCGCGGTGCCGTCGCGCGTTGCGGGAGTGGGGCCGGGCGCCATGATGTCCGTTAGCGGACGCGCGCCGCGATCCAGCGCTTGAGGTCGGCGATTTCTTCCATGCACACCTGATGCGCCATTGGATACGCATGCCAGTCCAGCGCAAAGCCGCGCTGTTTGAGATAGTCGCGGCTCATTTCGCCGAGCGTGTGCGAAACGACAGGATCGAGCGTGCCGTGCGCCATGAAAATCGGTATGGCGCGATTGGTGTCGCTGGTTTCTTCATCGGTTTTTTCGGCGATCGGCAGGTACGTCGACAAGGCGATGATGCCGGCGAGTTTTCGGGTACTGCGAACGCCACATGCGAGTGCGATGGCGCCGCCTTGCGAAAACCCGGCGAGGAAAATGCGTTCGCTCGGAATGCCGCGCGCGATTTCCCGATCGATCAATTCTTCGATCGAACCGATCGACGCGCGAACGCCGACCTCGTCCTGTTTCTGCGCGATGTCCATGCCGGAAATGTCGTACCACGCGCGCATCGACATGCCGTTGTTGATTGTGATCGGCCGCACTGGCGCGTTCGGGAAAACGAAACGCAGCGGCGTCGACGCATCGACGAGTTCCGGCACAATCGGTTCGAAATCATGACCATCGGCGCCGAGGCCATGCAGCCAGATCACCGCGAACGTGGGGTCCGCGCCGGTTTCGACTTCGATGCAAGGCAAGGGCATGCGGCAATCCGTCATCGGGATGCAGGATGGTGCCGCATTCGCCGCAAGCCCGCCAGCGCAGCGTGACTTTCGACCGCTTGCGAAGGCGTCGACGTCGGCTATCCTGCGCACAGTCTTTCGTTCCGGGAGTTGCCCTGTGCTTCGCATCGCTGTCGTCATCGCATTCGCCTCGATCACGTCGCTCGCTTCGGCCGAACCGCTGACGTTGGAGGAGATCATGGCCGATCCGGACTGGATCTCCGCGCAGATCGAATTGCCGGACGGTTTTGACGGACACGGCGTTCCGCCGCACTTCAGTGTGGACGGACAATCGGTTTACTACCGGTTGAAACGTCCGGGATCGCCGTTGCGCGATTTGCATCGGATCGATCTGAAAAACAATGGCGACAATGTGGTCGATGCATCCGCGTTGTCGACATCCGACGGCGCGCAAATCGTCTACGATCAGCAAAACACGCGCGCCGCGTTCGTTCGTAACGGCGATATCTTCGTTCGCGACCTCAAGAACGGCGAATTGCGCCAGATCACGCGCACCGCGCAGGACGAATCCGCGCCGCAATTTTCCGCCGATGGCCGCCTGCTCAGTTTTCGCGCGCAGAATGCGTGGTTCGTGCACGATCTGGTCAGCGGCGTCACCGGCGACGTGGCGGAGCTCAAGACCGAAAAAGATCCGAACGCAGCGCCGAAAGCCGACGATCTGCGCGAGACGCAACTACGCATTTTTTCCACGCTGCGCAAAAATCACGACGACAAACAAGCCACGCGCGAACAGAACGAAGCATTGCAGCGCGCCGATGTCACGCGCGCGCAACAGCCGTTCTGGATCGGCGACGATGTGCGCATCGTCGAGACGGCGCTGTCGCCCGACGCGCATTGGTTGCTTGCGGCGACCGCGCCGAAAAATCACGAAGAAGGCCGCAAGGGCAAGCTCACGCGCTATGTGACGGAATCCGGCTACGAAGAATCCGAAGACGAACGCATTCGCGCCGGACGCAACGATCCGCCGACGCACACGCTGTGGCTTTTCGATCTCGTTGCGCACACGCAAACGAAACTCGATTTCGACGCATTGCCGGGACTGCACGACGATCCGCTGAAATCCGTGCGCGACGAAAACCAGAAAGCAGACAAGGGACACGCAGAGAAGGCACACGCGGATAAAGCCAAGAAGGCCGACGAAAAGCCCAAAGCGCGCGACATCCAGATCGCCGGCATGGACTTCACGCGCGACGGATCGAATGTCGCCGTGCAATTGCACGCCAACGACAACAAGGATCGCTGGATCGCGACGGTCGATTTCGTGGGCAAAAAACTCGTGCCCCAACATCGGCTGCACGACGACGCCTGGATCAACTGGAATTTCAACGAATTCGGCTGGGCCCCGGACAACCACACGTTGTGGTTCGTATCGGAACAGACCGGTTATGCGCATTTGTATACAAAGCAACTCAATGGTGCCGCGCAGGCGCTGACGCACGGCAGTTTCGAAGTGGCCCATCCGCAGATGTCGGCGGACGGGAACTGGTTCTACGTGATCTCGAACAAGCAGGCGCCTTACGCCTACGACGTTTATCGATTGCCGGCAAAAGGCGGCGAAATGCAGCGCGTTACGCAATACGAAGGCGTCGAACAATTTCAGCTGGCACACGACGGAACGCGATTGCTCGTCGCGCATTCCGGAAGCTACCTGCCGCCGCAAATTTCCGTCGTCGCGGCCGACGGCACAAGCGCGCCGCACGAACTGACCGACACGCGCACCGCCGCGTACAAGTCGATGCAGTGGGTCGCGCCGCAGTTCGTACAGGTGCCGTCATCGCACTTCAAAGGATCGGTCTACGCAAAATTCTATAAGCCGGAAAACTACGATAAATCGGCGAAGCATCCGGCGGTGATGTTCGTGCACGGCGCGGGCTACACGCAAAACGTCCACGAGAAATTTCCGTACTATTTCCGCGAGCAGATGTTCCATAACCTGTTACTGCAGCACGGCTACATTGTGCTCGATATGGACTACCGCGCGTCGGAAGGCTACGGCCGCGAATGGCGCACGGCGATTTATCGGCAGATGGGTCATCCGGAATTGGACGATCTGCTCGACGGCAAAACCTGGCTCGTCGAAAACTGGAAAGTCGATCCGAAACGCGTCGGCATTTACGGCGGTTCTTACGGCGGTTTCATGACGCTGATGGCGCTGTTCCGCGCGCCAGGACAATTCGCCGCGGGTGCGGCGTTACGTCCGGTGACGGACTGGATGCAATACGACGACGAGTACACGTCCGACATCCTGAACCGTCCGCAGGAAGATCCGATCGCGTATCGCCGTTCCTCGCCGATCGAATTCGCCGAAGGCCTGAAAGACGCGCTGCTGATCTGTCACGGCGTGATCGACGACAACGTCCTGTTTGCCGACTCGATGCGGCTGTACGAGCGATTGATCGAACTGCACAAAGACAATTTCACGATCTCTCCGTACCCACTCGATCGTCACGGTTTCACCAACGCCGATTCGTGGCTCGACGAGTACAAACGCATCTACAAACTGTTCGAGACGAATTTGAAATGATGGCGACGTAAAGGATTGGCCTCGTTCGATGCGAGGTCTTCCGGCGTCGCGAACGCGCATCGCCTCGACGCGTTTGATTCCGACATTCGACCGCATTGCATTTCGCAATAGTCCGTGCCGATTCGTTGGCAAAATGCGATTCGACAGTTCGCCCGGAGTGCGCTGCGAAGCCATTTTCGGCTGACCGACGGCTGGCACGGACCTCGCACTATCTACCGCGTGACTCCTCTCCCCAAGGATCACAGGACAGCGGAGCGTCGAGAGACGCACCTCCAACGACAAAAGGACACGTCGCCACGGATGGCGAGAGACCCGTCGGATTTTCCCCGATCCGACGGCACCAAAGAATAGGCCGGCTGCGAAGCTGGCCTTTTTCTTTTGCGTGAAACGAAATCGGCGATTCGCGTATGCTCGCGATGCAATCCACCAGCGTAGGAGCGTGTCGTGAAATATCACGGAAGTTGTCATTGTGGAAACGTCGCGTACGACGTCGAAGGCGAAATCGACAGCGCTATCGAATGCAACTGCTCGATATGCGAACGCAAAGGGTCGTTGCTATGGTTCGTGCCGCGAGCCCAGTTCACGCTGCGCACGCCGGAAAGCCATGAGACGACGTACCTGTTCAACAAGCACGCGATCGAGCATCGGTTCTGTTCGACGTGCGGCATTCATTCCTATGCCGTCGGAACGGATTCGAAAGGCAACAAAATGGCTGCCATCAACGTGCGCTGCCTCGAGAATATCGATCTGGCCAAGATTCCGGTCAAGCATTACGACGGCCGCAGCAAATAATCGGTGAGCGGCCGCGCGCGACCGCTCGGATTATGGAGTGCCACGGCGCTGGTGGTCGGCAATATGATCGGCTCAGGCGTGTTTCTGCTGCCGGCTTCGCTGGCGCCTTACGGCACGGCAAGTTTGCTCGGGTGGCTGCTCGCCACGGTCGGTGCGCTGCTGTTGGCCGTCGTGTTCGCGCGGTTGGGTCGATGCTTTCCCGTGTGCGGTGGACCGTATGCGTTCGCCCGCATCGCGTTCGGTGATTTCGTCGGATTTCTGATCGCGTGGAGTTACTGGATTTCCGTCTGGTGCGCGGTCGCCGCGATCGCCATCGCGTTCGCGGGGAGTATGACGTCGCTTGCGCCCGACTGGTTTGCGACACCCGCACGCTCGGCGCTGTGCGCCGTCGTCGTGCTGTGGCTGTGCACCGCGCTGAATCTCGCTGGCGTACGCGCGGCGGGGCTGGCGCAAGTCGTGCTCACGATCCTGAAACTGTTGCCGCTGGTCGCCATCGTCGCGCTCGGCGTGCGCTCCATCGATTTGCACGCGTATACGCCGTTCAATCCGAGCGGCGAAGGATTGCTGGGCGTGACGACGACCACCGCAGCACTGGCGTTGTGGGCGCTACTCGGTCTGGAGTGCGCGACGATTCCCGCCGATCAGGTGCAGGATGCCGAACGCATCGTGCCGCGCGCCACTTTTCTCGGCGTGGCGATCGGCGCGATCGTCACGGTGGCCGCGTGTACCGTCGTGCTCGGACTGTTGCCGCTCGATGCGTTGAAAGATTCACCGGCGCCGTTCGCCGATGCCGCGCAACGCATCGCGGGCAGCGGCGCGGGCGCATTCATGGCCGCGGCAATGGCGGTGTCGTGTCTCGGCGCGCTCAATGGTTGGATTCTGGTGCAGGGACAAATCCCGCTCGCCGCCGCGCGCGATGGATTGTTTCCGCGCGTATTCGCTCGCGTCGATGCGCACGACACGCCGCGCGTCGGCCTCGTCATCGGCAGTGTGCTAGCAACGTTGTTGGTGCTCGCCAACTTCGACAATTCGCTGGTCGGAATATTCACCGCATCGATCCTGCTTGCTACAGCCGCGGCATTGTTGCCGTATCTGGTGTGCGCGGCTGCGTTATATTTTCTCGAGCCGCGCACGCAGCACGCGCGAACGTGGCGCCGCGTCGCCGCGATTTTGGCGCTGCTGTTCAGCGCATGGGCACTGGTCGGCACCGGCGCGCAAGCGCTGGAATGGGGCGCCGGACTACTCCTCGCCGGCCTGCCGGTCTACGCGTTGATGCGTCGGCGCGCGCTACCGATCGCAGTCAAATCGCCGCGACCGTAACGCCTGAGTTGCGCGTAAAATGGCGCGAGAAAAATTCCTGACACGTGTCACTGACATTCCGTTCGCGGATGCGGCAGGATGACGCGCTAACACCTCGAGCACTTCCATGTCTGCGATGCAACGACCCAATCACGCGCTGACCGAAGGCGCGATCGGCAAGACGTTACTGATGTTCTCGCTGCCGATCCTGGCCGGCAACGTGCTGCAATCGTTGAACGGTTCCATCAATGCGATCTGGGTCGGACACGGACTCGGCGAAGCCGCGCTCGCGGCGACATCGAACGCGAACACGATTCTGTTTTTCCTGCTCGGCGCGGTGTTCGGCATCGGCATGGCCTCGACCATCCTCATCGGTCAGGCGATGGGCGCCAACAACGTCGATCAGGTCAAGCGTGTGATCGGCACGAGTCTGATTTTCTTCATCGCATTCTCCGTGATCATTTCGGTGTTCGGCCTGTTTGTCACACCGTATCTGATGACGTTGATGCAGACGCCGCCGGAGTCGCAGCCGCTCGCCGTCGCTTACTTGCGCGTTATCTTCATCGGCATGCCATTCCTATATCTGCTCTCGTTTTGCGGCATGGCGCTGCGCGGTGCAGGCGATGCGCGCACGCCTTTTCTATTCCTCATGCTGAATGTCGTACTCGATATCGGTTTGAATCCGATTTTCATCTTTGGGTTCGGCCCGATCCCGCGCATGGGAATCGCAGGTTCCGCATTGGCTTCCGTTTGCGCGCAGGTCATCACACTCGCGGCGCTGATTTTCTATTTGTATAAAAAGAAACATTTTCTCACTTTCCATCGCGGTGAAGGCCACTATCTGCGTGTGAACGGCACGATCCTGCGCGCCCTATTCGCCAAAGGCGTTCCGATGGGTTTGCAGATGGTGGTGATGTCGCTGTCGATGATCGCGATGATTTCGCTGGTCAACCAATTCGGCGCACACACGACGGCCGCGTACGGCGCGTGTTTCCAATTGTGGAACTACATCCAGATGCCGTCGATCGCAGTCGGCATGGCGGCGTCGTCGATGGCCGCGCAGAACGTCGGTGCCGGTCGCTGGGATCGCATCTCGAAAATCACGCTCACCGGCGTCGGCTTCAATTTCCTGCTGACCGGCAGTCTCGTGCTGATCGTTTATCTGTTCAATCGCGGTGCGCTGAACCTGTTCCTGCCGAGCGAAGGCGGTGCGATCGAAATCGCGCAGCACATCAACGCGATCGTGGTGTGGTCGTTCATTTTCTTCGGCGTGTCGTTTGTGATCGCCGGCGTCGTGCGTTCGACCGGTGCGGTGATTCCGCCATTGATCATCCTCGTCATTGCGTTATGGCTGGTGCGTTTGCCGTTCGCGTACGGGCTCGTTGGGCGGCTTGGCGCGGACGCTATCTGGTGGAGTTTCCCGATCGGATCGATCGTGTCGCTCACGCTATCGACGCTGTATTACCGTTTCGGTAACTGGCGCAACGCGCGCATGCTCGCCGCGGCTCCGACGCCCGCGCCGGGCGCCGAAGTGGCTGAGCCTGCGGCTACGGGAAGCTGAGCGGACACCTAAAGTTCGGTTAACACGGCGCTGAGTATACTTCGCGTCATCTTTCGGCCGCGACGCCCACATGTTGCGCATCCTGCTCATCGAAGACCAGCGCGATATCGCTGCGAACATCTGGGACTATCTGGAACATCGCGGTTTCGTGATGGATCACGCCGGCGACGGCGCGCTCGGCCTGCGCATGGCGCTGGAAGGCATCTACGATGTCATCGTGCTCGATCTGGGCCTGCCAAAACTCGATGGCATCGATCTGTGCAAAGCCGTGCGCGATGCGCAGCGCGACATCCCGATCCTCATGCTCACGGCGCGCGATACGCTCGACGACAAACTGGTCGGTTTCGCCAGCGGCGCCGACGACTATCTCGTCAAACCCTTTGCGATGAAGGAACTCGAAGCGCGCATCCGCGTGCTGCATCGGCGCCGACGTTTGCAGCAGGGCGAAGCGCTGCACATCGGCGATCTCATGCTCGATCCGGCCACGCAAACCGTCGAGCGCGCCGGCCAATCGTTGACGCTGACGCGCGCCGGGTTCGCCCTGCTCGAAGCGCTCATGCGCCGCGCGCCGCATTTGGTTCGGCACGCGGAGCTGGCACAAGCGCTGTGGGGCGAAAACGGCGGTGACATCGCCACGCTGCACACACATTTGTCGGTTCTGCGCTCCGTGATCGATCGACCTTTCGCCACCCGTCTGCTACATACTGCGCATGGATTCGGCTATCGAATCGCGGAAACCGCTGACGCCTAAAATCAGCCTGCGCGCACGCGTCGCGATCACGTTCGCGACGCTGGGCTTCGTCGTGACGACGTGCGTGGCGCTGGCGGCCGAGCATTTTTCCGAATCGTACGTGCATCGCCTGATTCTCGAAATGCTGCGCGTGGAAGGCGAATATTTGCGCTCGCGTTATGCCCAAGACGGTCAGACGCCGCATCCGCGCACGCAGCATTTCTATGTGTACAACGACGGCGCCAGCGGCGAGAACGCGCCGCCACCGGAATTGCGCGCGCTGACGATCGGCGATCACGAAATCGAAGACGTGCGCGGCGAACGGCATGTCGAGGTGTTCGACGTGAACGGTCATCGTCTGTACGTCGTGCTCAATCTGGGTTTGGAACGTGCGCGCGAACGGCGTCTGGCGCGCGATCTGATCGCGTTGGTCCTGCTCGGCACCGGTTTGTCGGCCTGGCTCGGGTGGGCGTGGGCGGGCCGAGCCATCGCACCGGTGCGGCGGCTTGCGGCGCACGTCGAGGTGCTCGAACCGTCACAGAATCCGGTGCAGCCGTTCGCGCCGAATTTCGCCGCCGATGAAGTCGGTGCGCTGGCGCTGGCGTTCGATCGCTATCAGGAAAAACTCTACGAATACATCCGCCGCGAGCGCGCATTCACCGCCGATGCGAGCCACGAGTTGCGCACGCCGCTGGCCGTGATTCGCGGCGCGCTGGAAGTGATGTTGGATAGCGGCGAATGCGATCCAGCCACCGAATCGCGCCTGAAACGCATGCAGCGCGGCAGCGACGAATTGCGCGATCTGCTCGATGCGCTGCTCCTGCTCGCGCGCAGCGACGAGCGCGATCTTTCCGCGGCTGCAAGCAGCGACGTCGGTCAAATCGTCGATCAGCTCCTGCGCGAACGCCGCGACGCGTTCAACGAAAAACATCTGCTGATCGATTACACGCAGGTCGACGGCGTCGTCGTCGCGGCACCGGCGCGCGTCCTGCAAATCGTGATCGGCAATCTTCTTCGCGCCGCCACGCAGTTCGCCGAACGCGGTGCGCTCGGCGTCGACGTGAAACCACAATCGCTGCGCATCGAACATCGCAGCGATATGACAGCCGCTGCCGCCATCCCGAGCGATCCGCGCATCGGCACCGAGCGCGTGTTGGGCCTGAGCATGATTCGACGCGTCTGCGAACGTTGGGGCTGGACCCTGGCCGAACACACCGCCGACAACGGCGACCGAACTTTCGAACTGGGCTTTACCATCACTAACGTCGGGTGACGCGCGTTATTTGGCAACCTTTAACAATCCGCGAGTAACGTGGCCTGGCTGCCCACCCCTCTGTTCCCCAGCAGATCGGCAGCACCAGGCGGCCGCTCTTCCCCAGGAGCGGCCGCTGTTTTTTTCGGGATGCCGAATTTCTTTCGAAGCGCGCTTTGACTCGGCGATCTCTCTAGTCTTTGGTCGTCATCCCGCCGCATTCCGGTCTTTGCTTTAAGGCAAGTTGCGGGTTACTGTTTTCTGAATCTGTGGCAGAGCAGAAAAAGTAGGTCGTCAGTGCGTCGCCGCGTCGTAGAACTTCGCCAAATCTTGCTTAAACGATTTCAGCGCATCCAGATTCAGATAAACCATGTGACCTGACGGGTAATACGTGAAACTCAAATTGCCACGCAACTTCGCATCAATGTCCATGTGTCCCAGATCGTATTCCGTCGCGAAGAACGGCGTGGCCAGATCGAAATAGCCGTTCGCGGACAAAACCTTCAGATGCGGATTGGCGCGCATCGCATCGCCTAAATCGGAACCCATGATCGGAATCGGCACCGGACGCTGCGATCCGCGTACCGCATGCTTCCAGTCCCAGTCGCGAATGGCATTGGCCGATACGTTGTACGCGACGTCGCTCGTGTAGTTGAGTTCGCGTCCGAGATAATCGTTGAACGCGCCGGTGAATGCGCCGCGGATGGCGGTGTCGGCGGCGTCGCTTTCCGGCGATTCGCCGGCGGCGTCACTGTCGATGCCTTCGAAACGGCCATCGTATCGGCCAAGCGTGCGGCGGTCGCCGCGCATCAGTTCTTTGCGGAACCGCGGCTGGCTCACGCGTAAATTGGCTTCTTCCAGATACGCCGCGCTCAAGCCCGTGTATTTCGACATGCGTTCAGCCATCGCATCGCGTTCCGTTGTCGTGAGATCCTGACCTTTGTTCAAGGCCACGGCGTAATCGCCGCGCGCGAAATTGCGCACTTCGGTGAGAAACGGTTCGAGAGTTGCTGCTCGATTCGCGAGCTTGTTGTGATACCACGCAATCGCCGCGTACGACGGCAACAGGTTCACGTAATCGTTGTCCAGACCGGGCAGGCGCGAGGCGTAGTTGATGATCGACGACAGCAACACCACGCCGTTCAGCGCGATGCCTTTGTCTTCGAGCCACTTGGCCAATCCCGCCGAGCGCGGCGTTCCGTACGATTCGCCGAACAGGAATTTCGGCGAGTTCCAGCGTTTGTTGACGGTGATGTAGCGCGCGATGAAACGGCCGAACGCGTCGATGTCCTGATCGGTTCCCCAGAAACGTTTGTTCGGATTCTCATCGTCCTTGTCGGGCTTGCCGTTTTCGTCTTTGCCCTTCGCTAAGCCTTTCGAGAAACCGGTGCCGATCGCATCGATGAAAACCAGATCGCTTTTGTCGAGCAGACTGTCGCTGTTAGGTATGACGTGGAACGGCGCCGGCGCCGTGGCTTCCGGACTCGCCGTTTCGACACGCACCGGCCCAAACGATCCCATGTGCAGCCAGATGCTCGATGAGCCCGGCCCGCCGTTGTAGAGGAACGTGACCGGACGTTTGCTCGCATCGCCGTCGACCGTGTAGGCGACGTAGAAAACACTGGCGTCAGGTTTGCCTTTGTCGTCGCGGATGAGCAATGTGCCGGCGGTCGCCTTGTACGCCAGAGTGTGGCCTGCGACGGACGTGCTGTGATTCGTGACGACCGCTTTTTCCGGCGGAATTTCATTTTTCTTGTCGTCGCCGCCTTTCTTGAATTCGGTTTCGACTTTTACGGATTCATCGCGATCGTGTTCGGCGGCAAAGGCAGAAGCGAACTGAAAACTCAGCAACAGCGATGAAAGCAAAGCGGCGAATCGATGCATGAATATCCCCGGCGAGTATGGACGGCTAAATATCGAGTATGCCGTGTCGCCGCAAGCCGCGCACTGTGTCGAAAGCCACGTGGAAGTAAAATTTAGTTAGCGCGAGACGCGCGCCGTCACGCCTCTGCGATCACTGCAATGGAAATCTTCAATCCGGGAACGCGAACCGGTAGCTTTGCACCTTGTCGCGCGGGCGGATCGGTCGGAAACCACTTCAGCCATTCGTCGTTCATGCCCGCAAAATCCTCTTCGTCGCTCAGGATGACGGTCGCACTTACGATTTTTTCGAGTGAGCTTCCCGCTGCTTCGAGGATCGCCGAAATATTGGTCAGGCATTGCCGCGTCTGTTCCTGGATGGTGACGCCCCTGATCGTTCCGGTTTCGACATCGAACGGACCCGTGCCCGAAACGAACACGAGGCCCGCGGCTTTGACGGCCAGGCTATATGTGGGTGGTGACGGCGGAGCTTTGTCCGTTCGTACGATGTAGCGCGTCATGATGTTGTTTCCGTCGACGGGCGGGTAGTCACGGCCGCACGTTGAAAAGGACGTAGAGCGGCTGAATCGTAGCTGGATTGGCGCTGCACAGAATTAATTGGATTGCACGTTACTCGGCGGTCGATGCAAAGACGGCTCAGCAAGCGTCGCGGGAGATCAGTGGAAATCGATCGGGATGGCGGATCGATTCGACGGCCAAATCGATGTCCAGATCGGGCCAGTACACATGCGCGCTCGATGGTTGCTCGACGCGCAGTACTTTCCCGATCGGCGCATTTTTGAACCAGGGAAAATGCTCGAATGGCAGAAACAGTTCTTCGCTCTCGAGCAACAACCACACGCCGTGGCGCGATATGTTGGTAACCTCAGGATCCGAAATGTCGTTGCCAAGCGTGGCGGATTTCATCGACGTGTGCCTCAACCAACGCGCGGGCAGCGCGGAGCTGACCGTTTGTCATGCCGGCATTCTGCGCCACTTCAATGATCGGCTCAAGCCAGAACTTCGCTTCGCCATCAGCGCACTGAACGTGGACGTGCATGCGGGGCTCTTCGCGCGAGAAAAAGTAGAACCGGAAGCCGGCTTCACGAAAGACCGTGGGACTCATATTCCGCGATTATCGCATGCGATTTCGCCTCGCGATTCATCGCCGCAACGAAAAAAAGGCGCGAATCTTCGCGCCCTCTCTCATCATCCCAACGCGATGATCAGCGCTTCATCGAATTAAAAAATTCATCGTTCGACTTCGTGTTCTTGAACTTGTCGAGCATGAATTCCATCGCGGCCAGTTCGTCCATCGGATGCAGAAGTTTTCGCAGGATCCAGATTTTCTGCAGCATGTCCGGTTCGATCAGCAACTCTTCGCGGCGCGTGCCTGAGCGGTTGATGTTGATCGACGGATAGACGCGCTTTTCGGAAATGCGGCGATCCAGATGCACTTCCATGTTGCCGGTGCCTTTGAATTCTTCGTAGATCACCTCGTCCATCTTCGAGCCGGTTTCGACCAGCGCGGTGGCAAGGATGGTCAGCGAGCCGCCTTCTTCGACGTTGCGCGCCGCGCCGAAGAATCGCTTCGGACGTTGCAATGCATTCGCGTCGACACCGCCCGTCAGCACCTTGCCGGATGCCGGGACGACGGTGTTGTAGGCGCGCGCCAGACGCGTGATCGAATCGAGCAGGATGACCACGTCTTTCTTGTGTTCGACCAAACGCTTCGCACGCTCGATCACCATTTCGGCAACTTGTACGTGACGCACGGCCGGTTCGTCGAACGTCGACGAAATCACTTCGGCGCGCACGCCGCGCTGCATTTCGGTCACTTCTTCCGGACGTTCGTCGATGAGCAGGATGATCAGATGCACGTCTGGATAGTTGTGCACGATCGCCTGCGCGACGTTCTGCAACATCATCGTCTTACCGGCTTTCGGCTGCGACACGATCATGCCGCGCTGGCCGCGCCCGACGGGTGCGATCAAATCCAGAATGCGGCCGGTGATATCTTCGGTCGATCCGTTGCCGCGTTCCAAACGGAACATCTTGCGCGGGAACAGCGGGGTGAGATTTTCGAACAGCACTTTGCTCTTCGACATCTCCGGCGGCTCGCCGTTGATATGATCGACTTTGAGCAGCGCGAAATACCGTTCGCCTTCTTTCGGCGGACGTATGCGACCGGTGATGTGATCGCCGGTGCGCAGATTGAAACGTCGGATTTGGCTTGGGCTGACGTAAATATCGTCGGGGCCGGCCAGATAGGATTCGTCGGGTCCGCGCAGAAAGCCGAAGCCGTCCTGCAGGATTTCGAGCACGCCCTCGCCGTAAATGCCGCCGCCGGTGCGCGCGTGGGCTTTCAGGATCAGGAACACGATGTCCTGTTTGCGCGCGCGCGCAACACCTTCCTGGATACCGAGTTCGTCGGCGAGCTTCAGCAGCTCATGTGCAGGCTTGCGCTTAAGTTCATTGAGATTGATCAGCGGTCCGTCGCCGCCGCCGTTGCGCGAATCGTCTTCGTCGTCGTTGTTCTGCTGCGGATTGAATCGCTGCTGATTGCGCGGCTGGTTGCCGCGGCCGTGACGGTTGCGATCGCGCCGGCCTTGCGGACGGTTGTCGTTGCGGCCGGGCTGGCGGTTTTCGCCGTCGTTCTGGCCGTCGCCGCCGCCGTTATTGTTGTTGTCGCCACCAGCATTCCCATCGCCATTGCCGTTTCCGGACTGGACGTTGCCGCTGTTGGCGTTGTCGGACGATGCGTCGGACGCAGTATTCTGGTTTTGTTGACGCGGGTTTCTGGAACGCGATTCATTGCCGCGTTCGTCGCCGCCGTCCTGGTTTTCGGGTGTGGAATTCGTTTCGTTATTGGGTTCAGACACAAAATGACCTCGCACGGAGCGCCGTGGAAACGGGCTGTTGGCAGGTTGGAAAAACTGGTTTGAAAAAACCGGGGAGGAGTTGCGGAGGCGGTCGCCTCGGCAGACAGCTCTAACTTAGCATCGCAGTTTGCCTACGTCTAGCGCGGCAAGTGCTGTGAGCCGTGGAACGTGTGTATTTTTAGCTTTTTTAGCAGATCGCGCAAGTGCGCCTTGCACGATCGGCCTGAAACGAACGGAAGTCGCGTCGTTATTTCGCGGCGACGGCCGAAACACTCGCACCGATCGTCTTGTCGATCAGTTGCGTCAGCTGCGTCCTGCTGACGGCGCCGATTTGCGTCGCCTGCACTTTTCCGTCCTTGAAGATCATCAACGTCGGGATGCCGCGCACGTTGTAATTGCGCGGCGTCTTCTGGTTGTGATCGATGTTGATCTTGGCCACTTTCAACTTGCCCGCATAGGTCTGCGCGACTTCATCGAGAATCGGCGCGATCATTTTGCACGGTCCGCACCATTCGGCCCAGAAATCGACCAGAACCGGCTCGCTGGACTTCAGGACCTGCTCGTCGAACTGGTCGTCGCTGACTTGGGCAATAGCTTCACTCACGGTGTTCTCCAGGTTACGTTCGGGCGACCGGACCTCGTTTTCACGGCGTCCGGCACCGGCTTGGGCTACAATCGCCATCGTTGTGCGGCAGGCCCCTTGCGTTCCGGTGATCTGGATCGCATTTCAGCCGAAGCCCGGATCCAATTCAAGTCCGGATTCAAATCAAGGTGATTCAATCCAAGTTGGGCACGCCGGCGTCCTATTCAAGACGCGCGACCGCCCACTTTCCTTACAGACGCGGCGCTCTTCCGAAACCTCTAATAAATGCATCAGCAACCACTTACCGACACTTTTTTCGACAGCTTCGATCTGCATCCGACGCTACTTTCCGGATTGCACGCCGCAGGCTTTACTCGTTGTACACCGATCCAGGCGCTGACGCTTCCGCTGGCGCTCGCCGGACGCGATGTCGCAGGCCAAGCGCAAACCGGCACCGGCAAAACCGGCGCATTTCTGGTCGCGGCGATGCAGCGTTTGCTCACGCAACCGGCGTTCGTCGAGCGCGGCACGTACGATCCGCGCGCGCTGATCATCGCGCCCACTCGTGAATTGGCGATCCAGATCGAAAAAGATTTCCAGAGCCTCGGCCGCAACACCGGTCTTAGATCCGCGCTGATCTACGGCGGCGTCGATTACGACAAACAGCGCCAGCAATTGCGCGATGGCGTCGACATCATTATCGCCACACCGGGTCGTCTGCTCGATTACTTCAAACAACACGTGTTTTCGTTCCGCGCCGTCGAAGTGATGATCATCGACGAGGCCGATCGCATGTTCGATCTCGGCTTCATCAAGGACGTGCGTTTCATCATGCGCCGCCTGCCCGAGCGCGAGCGCCGCCAAAGCATGTTGTTCTCGGCCACGCTCAGCCATCGCGTGCTCGAGCTCGCTTACGAGCACATGAACGAGCCGGAAAAGCTCACCGTCGAAAGTGACAACGTCACCGCCGATCGCGTGCGCCAGATCGTCTATTTCCCGGCGACCGAAGAAAAATTGCCGTTGCTGATCGGCCTGCTGTCGCGCATCGATGCGCAACGCACCATGGTGTTCGTCAACATGAAAGTCGCCGCTGAAAAAGTCGCGCGACGACTCGAGCGCCAAGGTTTCTCGGTCGGCATGTTGTCCGGCGACGTGCCGCAGAAAAAACGCCAGAGCTTGCTCGGAAAATTCGGTCGCGGCGAAATCGAAATTCTGATCGCGACTGATGTTGCCGCGCGAGGCTTGCACATTTCCGACGTCAGCCATGTCATCAATTACGATTTGCCGCAAGACGCCGAAGACTACGTGCACCGCATCGGCCGCACCGCGCGTCTCGGCGCCGAAGGCGATGCGATCAGCTTTGCGTGCGACATGTATGCGCAAGGTTTGCCCGACATCGAAAAATATATCGATCAGAAAATACCGGTCGGCCGCGTCGATCCCGAATTGCTGATCGCGCCACCGCCGCGCCCGCGCTCGACGGTCGTCTATCCGGAAGAGGTGGACGACGGTTCGATCGAAACCGCGCCGCCGCCGAAGACGCGTTCGAAGTCGACCAGCTCGCGTTCATCGTCGGGTCCGCGTTCGTCGTCGTCACGTCAGGGTAGTTCGCGCCCGGCGCCGAGATCGCGGCCGGCACCGTCGCCAGTCATCGAAGCGAAAGTCGAAGCGGCACCGATATCGACGCCATCATCTCCCGAAGCAACACCCTCGTCGGCGCCGAAACGCAATCGTCGCGGCGGTCGTGGCCGTCGTCGTCCGGAAAGTACGGAATCCACCGCGCGTCCCGACACCAGTGCGCGTAAATCGCCGGCGCGCGAAACCTCGCGTCCGCGTGCGCACGAATCGACGCCCGCCTCAAAGCGCGTAACCGCCGAAACGCCGATCGTGAAACCCGCGCCGAAGAAGCAGGGATTTTTCCGCCGTCTCGGCAGTTTGTTCAAGCGATCATAAAACCCATGGAACGGGTGCATGCGCCCGTTCATGGTTTTCCGCCAGCGTCCTGCTACAGTTCACCGGTGGGAAGTTTGCGAGACGCTGTCGCATGTTGAATGCGTTGTCCAATGCCGATCAGGCCCGTTTGTCGCGGATGGCCGCGCTTACGCTGTGCGCCGTCGCCGCACTGGTTTGCGTATGGATGATCGTGAAACTGGTCTGGCTCGTCGTGCCGCAACAGAATGACGCGACGACCTCGGCTAAGCCCGTCGCGAGTGCGGCAACGACGCCGCCGACTTCGATCGCGAAGTGGCATCTGTTCGGCAATCCGCAAAATCCCGCGCTCACGCAAATGTCGCGCAACGCACCGGCGACGACGCTGAAACTTTCGTTGCGCGGAACGCTCGCGCTGACCGATCCGAAGCAAGGTATGGCGATGATCGCCGACGAGCACAACAGCGAAAGCGCGTACAAGGTCGGCGACAACGTGACCGACAACGCCAAGCTCGCCGAGGTGTATACCGATCACGTCGTGCTCACGCATGAAGGTGCGGCCGAAACGCTGACGCTGCCGCGCACCGAAGAACATGTCGCGGCCGAAACCACCATCGCCTCGTCCAGAAATACGGCGGGCGCCACGCCGAACGGCAAAGCATCCAGCGTTCCGCCGAATTACGTGCCGCCGCAGATGGCCAACGGCGCGCTCGACTGGAGCAAAGCGCAAAAACAATTGCAGATCGATCCGGCGAAAATTGCGCAACAGGTCCACATCGAACCGGTTTTCCAGAACGGAAAAATCGCCGGTGCGCGTCTGTCCGGCGGCGGCGATGTGGCCGCGCTGATGAGCAAAGCCGGGCTCACGCCGGCCGACGTCGTCACGGCCATCAACGGAAAACCGCTGACCAGCCTGTCCGATCCGCAGCAATTCGTGGACAATCTGAAGAACACCACCAGTCTGCAAGTCACCGTGTTGCGCGACGGGAAACCCGCGACGCTCACGGTGAGCCTGCGTTGATGAAACCGTTTGAGAATCGCCTACCGATGATCCGAATCTGCCTAGTTGCTTGGCTCAGTCTCGCCGCCGCGGGCGCGATCGCGCAACCCGGCGCGAACAACGCATCCACCGCGCAAAACACCGCCAACCCGAACGGCACGCACAGTTTGAATCTGCGCGATGTCGACATCCAGGCCTTGATCCAGACCGTATCGGAAGTCACCGGCAAGAATTTCATCATCGGTCCGAACGTGCAGGGCAAAGTCACGGTCGTCTCGGCTAAACCGATGAAGCCCGACGAAATCTACGACGTGTTCCTGTCCGTATTGCGCGTGCACGGATTTGCCGCGATTCCATCCGGCAACATGATCAAGATCGTGCCCGAGGCGATGGCACAACAGGACGGCTCCGGCGGACTCAACGGTTCGCACGTGCACGAGTCGGATGAACTCGTCACGCAGATCGTTCCCGTCAAACATGTCGCTGCAACCGAACTCGTGCCGATCCTGCGTCCGCTGATGCCGCAAGGTGCACAACTCATCGCGCATCCGGGTTCCAATTCGCTGGTGATTTCCGATCGCGCCGGCAACGTGCAGCGCGTGGTCAGCATCATCCAGCGCATCGACACGGTTTCCGATACCGGCGTCGAAGTGATCCCGTTGCAGCACGCGAGCGCCGCCGAAGTGTCGCGCACACTGGCGCAAGTCAGCGAGACGAAAACCGGTATCGCCGATCCCGGCGATCAACCCAGAGTATTCGCCGACGAGCGCACCAATTCCATTCTGTTGTCCGGCGGCAAGAGCGGTCGCTTGCGCATGCGCGCATTGATCACGCATCTCGATACACCGATGAACAACGGCGGCGATACGCAAGTCATCTATTTAAGTTACGCCAGCGCGAAAGATCTCGTTCCGATATTGCAGGGCGTCGCGTCCACGCTCACTGGCGAAGCACCTCCCGGCAAACCGGCCGCAGCCGGTGCCGGCGCGACAGGCGGCGGAACGGCCGCGGCGGGTGCTTCCACCGCCACGATTCAAGCGCACGAAGAAGACAATGCGCTCGTGATCAGCGCGCCGCCCGCCGTCTTTCGTTCGCTCGCCAACGTCGTGCGCCAACTCGATATCCGCCGCGCGCAGGTTTTGATCGAAGCCGTCATCGCCGAGGTTTCCGCCGAAACCGCGAACGAAATCGGCGTGCAATGGCAATTCCCGCTCGGCGACAACAGCCACATTGCGGGCGGTACGAATTTCACGGGCAATTCGCCGGGCAACAACATCATTACCGCGACCGGAGGTCTAAACCAAGCCGTGCCGGGACTTACTGTCGGCAATGGTCTGCAGCTCGGCTATTTCGATACCGTCAAGATTAAAGGTAAATCGGTCTTGAGCATCGGCGCGCTGCTCTCGGCGCTGCAAAGCAATAACAACAACAACATTCTTTCGACGCCGTCGGTGATGACGCTCGACAATCAAGAAGCGATGATCAAAGTCGCGCAGGAAGTGCCGTTCATCACCGGTTCGTACGCGACGAACACCGGTTCGTCGGGCACCGGCAGCACCACCGGCATCGGCAATCCGTTCCAGACCATTCAGCGCAAAGACGTCGGTCTCACGCTCACCGTGACACCGCACGTCACGTTCGGCACCGATGTGCGTCTGGACATCCATCAGGAAGTATCGAACCTGTTGCCGCCGGTACAGGGTGCGGTCGATCTGGTCACCAACAAGCGCGAAGTGAAAACCACCGTGCTCGTGAAAGACGATTCGCTGCTCGTGCTCGGCGGCCTGATTTCAGACAACGTCAAAGACAGCGTGCAGAAGATTCCCGCGCTCGGCGATATTCCGCTGATCGGAAATCTGTTCCGCTATCGCAGCAACGATCATCAGAAAGCCGATCTGATGGTGTTCCTGCATCCGCGCGTGCTGCACGATGCCGGCGCCGATGCGGCGGTGTCGCAGGAAAAGTATAATTATATACGCACCGAACAAATGCAGATGCGCGAGAACAACCAGACCATCACGCCGCGCAGCGATCAGCCGATGTTGCCGGAAGTGCACGATTTCCTGGCCAGCCCGGCGATGGACGTCGCGCCGAAAGACATCGCACCATTGCCCGTGCATCACTGATTGTGAGCGCCGCCGTTCGTCCGCAACGTCCGAGTTTCGGCTTCGCCCGCCGCAACGGCGCCACGCTCACCGCATGGCGCGACGACGGCGCGGAAGTCGCCTACCGTGACGGCGTGAAACCCGAAACCCTGTCGGAAATGCGCCGTTATCTCGGCGTGCCGTTGAAGTTGCAACGACACGATGCGGCTGGCTTCGAACGCCTGCTGCGCACGCTGTACGAACAAGGCGACGACGCGCGCGCGATGGTCGCCGATTTCGACGACGATCTCGATCTGAAAACGCTCGCCGACGAACTTCCCGAACCCGAAGACCTGCTCGAGTCCGAAGATGACGCGCCGATCATCCGTCTCATCAACGCGCTTCTCACCGAAGCGGTGAAAGAAGGCGCGAGCGACATCCACATCGAGCCGTTCGAGAATCGTCTCGTCGTGCGTTTCCGCATCGATGGCGTGTTGCGCGAAGTGCTCAGTCCGCAGAAGGCAATCGCAAACGCGGTGGTCTCTCGCATCAAGGTCATGGCCAAACTCGACATCGCCGAAAAACGTCTGCCGCAGGATGGACGCATCGGCTTGCGCATCGCCGGGCGTCCCGTCGACGTGCGCGTCTCGACCATTCCAGCCGGACACGGCGAACGCGTCGTACTGCGATTGCTCGATAAACAGGCTGGCAAACTCGATCTGCGCCAGCTCGGCATGTCCGCCGATTCGCTCGCGATCCTCAGCGACACCATCGAACGTCCGCACGGAATTCTGCTCGTGACCGGTCCGACCGGTTCCGGAAAATCGACGACGCTATATGCATCGCTGCTGCAGCTCAACGACAGCAGCCGCAACATCATGACGGTCGAAGATCCGATCGAGTATTACATCGACGGCGTTGGGCAAACGCAGGTCAACACGAAAGTCGACATGAGTTTCGCGCGCGGCTTGCGCGCGATTTTGCGTCAGGATCCGGATGTCGTGATGGTCGGCGAAATCCGCGATATCGATACCGCGCAAATCGCCGTGCAGGCGTCGCTGACCGGGCATCTCGTGTTGTCGACGTTGCACACGAATTCCGCCGTCGGAGCCGTCACGCGATTGCACGACATGGGCATCGAACCGTTCCTTTTGTCATCGTCATTGATCGGCGTGCTCGCGCAGCGGCTCGTTCGCGTGCTCGATCCCGAACATCGCGAAGCTTATGCCGCAACACCACGCGAACTGGCCGCCTTCGGCAAACCCGCCGATACGCAAGCGACGCTTTATCGCACGTCGAGTCAATCGGTCGGCCGTCACGCCGGTTATCGCGGGCGCACCGGCATCTACGAATTCATCCCGGTCGACGACGAATTCCGTCGCCTCATTCATAGCGGTGCGTCCGAAGCCGAACTCGAACGCCACGCGCGCTCGCGTTCGCCGAGCATTCTCGAAGACGGCTGGCTGAAATGCCTTGCCGGCATCACGTCGACGGAAGAAGTGCTGCGCGTGACGCGCGAGGAATAATTCGGTTCGTTTGAGACGCGAATAATCTATTTGGGAAATGTATGAATCTCGCCGCAAAAATCACGCGTCACAAATCCATCGAACAGTTGCAAGCCG
>JBDUEI010000146.1:0-6300 GCA_040002515.1 Rudaea sp.
ACCGCGTGACTCCTCTCCCCAAGGATCACAGGACAGATAGCAGAGCGTCGTGAGACGCGCTAGGCAACGATAACGGAAACTTCGCCATGGATGGGCGAGCGCCAACGGAGAACTCCCCACTCCACAGCGCAAAAGAAAGGCCGACTTCACCGTCGGCCTTTCGTTTTTCGCACCCTCGTTTTTCCATGGCGAGCTGTGGATAATCGGTTTTTTGCCCAAACAAGGTTCCGCATGTCGCGATGGCGTCTGCTCGCTGCCACTTCCCTGGCCATGATCGCGTTCGCAGGAAACTCTCTGCTATGTCGGCTGGCCCTTAAACAGACGCAGATCGACGCGGCGACGTTCACGTCGATCCGGCTCGTCTCCGGCGCCGTGATGCTGTGGATCATCGTCTACGCACGCGATCGCACACTCACTATCAAGGGCAGCGTACCGTCGGCGCTGGCACTGTTTGCCTACGCGGTCTGTTTTTCGTTTGCATACGTGCAGCTTTCCGCCGCGACCGGCGCCTTGCTTCTTTTCGGCTCGGTGCAGGCCACGATGATCGGCTATGGCGTTCGGAACGGCGAACGCTTGCGGGCACTCAGCGTTGCGGGCGTCGCCGCCGCCTTTGCAGGATTCGTTCTGTTGATTCTGCCCGGTGTCGCGGCGCCGCCGCTTCTGGGCACGGCACTGATGATTACCGCGGGAATCGCGTGGGGCATCTATTCGCTGCGCGGCAGGAAAATCGCTGGTGATCCGACCCGCGTCACGGCAGGAAATTTTCTCTTGTGCGTTCCGATGGCGATCGTCCTCAGCCTGTGTGCCCTGCCCTGGCTTTCAATCGACGGTCCGGGGATTTTCTACGCGATGGCTTCCGGCGCGCTCACGTCCGGTGTCGGCTACGCGATCTGGTACGCCGCCCTGCCGGGATTGCAGGCCACGCAAGCGGCGATCGTTCAACTCAGTGTGCCGCCGATCGCTGCGGCCGGCGGCGTTCTGCTGCTCGGCGAAACGATGACGATGCGACTGGCTATCGCCGCGCTCGCCATTCTCGGCGGCATCGCGCTGGTGATCGCGGAAAAGTCGCGCGCCGCATAAGCCGTTCAAAAAAATGGGGCGCGATAAATTGCGCCCCAAATTATCTGGTACAGGCGCGATAATCGCGCCCGCTCTCCTCAAAAAAACGCCGACTCAGCTGCCGCATTCCTTGCCGCGTGCCGCGCGATTGCCCGCCGATTTCGCGGCGGCTTCACTCATGTAGGAACCTTCTTTGGTCTTGCCGTACCACTGATCGTCCGAGCAGTGATAAACCTTGGAACTCGAGTTGACCCACACCATGCCGGGTCCGCCGCCGGCTTTCTGCTGAATCTCAGAAGACGGCGTCGGGGTTTTGACGGTTTCGGTCGCCGCCGGTTTGGCCGGAGCTGCCGGAGTGGCGGCCGGTTTCGAAGGTGCCTTGGATGCCGTCGGGGCCGGAGCCGGGGCCGCAGCCGCTGCCGGCTGATCGAGCCAGGTATCGACACCCTTATGACCACGGCAGGCGCCACGATGCGAGGTGCCGCTGAACGTCGTGCCGTCTTTGCATTTGGCAATCGGCGTTCCGGTCGAATCGCTGGCCGCAGCCGTCGTCTTGGCGGGAGCCGCTTTCGTCGATGCTTTCGTTGATGCTTTCGGCGTGGCTGCCGCCGGCGCGCTCGCCTTCGGCGCGGGAGCCGCGTCGCTGGATTTATCCAGCCAGGTTTTTACGCCTTGATGGCCTTTGCAAGCGCCCTTGTGCGTGGCGTTCGAATAGTACGTGCCGTCTTTGCAGAGTGCGGTGGCGCCGGCCGGTGCGTCGGCGGCGTAGACACCGGTTGAAGCGAGTAACCCTATCCCTAAAACAGATGCCAGAAAAATAGTCTTCATCGAAATCTCCAGGTGGAAAACATCGAGAATGGAGCGCCAACCCGTCTGCGCTCGCGCAGCATCGCGACAGTGCGCGAGGAAGTCAATCAAACCCATTGACGTGCTGCCATCGCCATCGGCAGGTCAGCCGATCGCTTGCCATCCGTATCGATCGAAGACCCAGATCGCAGGCGTCGTGCGCGCCACTTTGACATATCCACTTTGCACCGGACCGGCGATACGCACGGTGATGACAATGCCGCCGAGACCATGTTTGACATCGACCACGCCAGCCGACGTTCGCGTGATCGTATCGACGATCTGTGCGTCGCGCGCCAACGGGAAAATCGCTTTGCGGATCGAAGCTTTGTCGCTTTGCGCGGCGATCAGCAATTGATGGTTGCGCAAGGTGCCGCGCCACATCGTCGTATCGATGCGTACGGTCAACACGTCATCCGCCAGCGATGCTCGAAGCGGTATATGCGCATTCGGCTGAGGCGGATGCGGCATCCAGCGATAGCTCTCCTGCACCTGCGCGAATTTCAGGAAACGCTTGCCGCTCAATCGCATTTGCGTCGCGTGCGCGCGAATCGCCTCGTACTTCACGCTGCGCTGCGCAGCGCTGAGATTCACAACCGCACCACCTTCCTGCGGTGCATCGCCGTGAACGGCGAAAGTGAGAATCCGCGACGGCATCCGACCCGCTGCTTCGCACGCGCGTGTGGCCAGGATGTAAGCGGCGCTGTGATCCGGATGACGATCCGACAACGCCGGCGCGACGAGCACCGTCGGCGCGAACGATGCTGCTTCCCCGCGCAGGATGTCGGCGATCTGCTGATCGTCACGCATCAACACATCGGTGACGCCGGTATCCGGCAACGCCAGAAAACGCACGTCGCCGAGCGGAATCCCTAACAACGCCAGGGCCGCGACGGCTTCCTCACGCCGACGCGCGCCCCACCGCGCACGCGCCGCCGCATCGATGCGCAAGCGTTTTTCGACCCAGCGCTGCGGCCACGGATTGTTGTCGCCATCGGTGAGCACAATGACCCGCACCGCTGCGCCGGCTGCTTTGGCGACCTGCAACAAACCCCCGGCGGCGATGGATTCATCGTCCGGATGAGGTGCCACGATGAGGAGCCGGTCCGAGCCGGCAAAGGACAAAACGTCGCTCAAGATCAGCCAGCCTGCGTCAGGCTGCTAACCCTCAAAGCGACGCCGGGTGCGGAGGAAACGTTGAAATTCATGCGCGCACCATAAATTGCGCGGCGAGTGAGCGCAACCGTTGCCGATTCAGCGCGGCAATGCATCCCATCGCGCGCGCAATTCGTCCAGCCGCAGATCGCCCGCGCCACCCGGCGAGACGCGCTGCGCGACGCTGGATTCCGGCGAACGATTCTCGGCGCCATCCTGCGATTCCGCCGCCGCTCGATAGGCTTCCCGAAACGGCACACCCGACGCCGCGCGTTCGAGCGCCGCATCCGTGGCGTACATCGCAGGCTCGATCGCCGCGCGCATTCGCGCCTCGCGCCAGCGCAGACGCGCGAGCAGATCGGGAAGCAATTCCAGCGCGCCCAGTCCGCGGCCGAATCCATGCACGATCGCGCCTTTGCTGAACTGCAGATCGCGCTGATAACCCGACGGCAACGACAAGAGCTGCTCGATTTCCGTGCGCGAAGCGGCAACCGCCGCGTACGTCGCGCGCATCAATTCGATGACGTCGGGATTGCGCTTGTTCGGCATGAGCGACGAGCCGGTCGTGAATTCCGCAGGGATATCGACGAAGCCGAATTCCGAGGTGGTGAACAGGCTCAGATCCCACGCGAGCCTGCGCAGATCGAGCACTGCCGAGCCGAGCGCGTCGAGCGCGGCCAGCTCGAACTTGCCGCGCGACAGTTGCGCATACACCGGCGAAATCTGCAAACGCCCGAAGCCGAGCGCTTGCGTCGCATGCGCGCGATCCAGTTTTACGTTCACACCGTAGCCCGCCGCCGTGCCGAGCGGATTGGCGTCGATCCATTCGAGCGTCTGCCACGCGCGCACCGCATCGTCGATGAAGGCTTCGGCGAAGCCAGCAAACCACATCGATGTAGTCGATACCACCGCACGCTGCAGATGCGTATAGCCGGGCATCACGATCGATTCGTTGCTCGCGCGTTTCAGGCAGACGTCGGCCACGTCGCGGCACAACGCCATCAACGTCGACAATTTCAATTTCAGCCAGAGCCGTGTCGCGACCAGAATCTGGTCGTTGCGACTGCGGCCGGTGTGAACTTTACGTCCGACATCGCCGAGTTTTTTCGTCAGCACATCTTCGATGGCGGAATGGCCGTCCTCGTAGCGTTCGTCGAGAACGAATTCACCCGCTGCGAATTGTGTTGCCAACGCGGACAATTCCTTGCGCAACGCATCGGATTCGTCGTGAGCGAGAATGCCGATGCGCTGCAATCCTTCGACATGAACCTGGCTCGCCTGAATGTCGTACAGGAAAAATTCGCGGTCGAGAATCACGTCATCCGCGGCGAGAAAACGCATGATGCGCGCATCGATCGCGACGCCCTCCTTTTGCCACAACGGCTCACTCATGAGGAATTCCCGCGAACTCGAAAAAGCCCAGCGCGCTATTCAGATTCTGCAACGCCTGCGTTGCCGCGCCTTTCAGAAGATTGTCGAGCGTCGCCACGACCACCACGCGCTTTCCGCCGGGTGCCACGCCGAAGCCGCCGATCTCGACGCCGTGCCTGCCGACGATGTGACTGACCCACGGCGCGTCGTCCACGATCCGGATCAGACGTTCACCTTTATAAAAATCCACATATCTCTTTTTGGCCGTTTCGGCCGTCAACGGACGCGCCAGCCACATATTCACCGTCATCGTGATGCCGCGAAAATGCGGCGCGACATGCGGAACGAATTCGACCGGAATGCCGAGGTGTCTGGTCACCTCGCGTTCGTGGACGTGCCCGGTCAGCGAATACGGCATCAGATTATGGCGCAGCTTGTCCGGATCGTTGCGATCCGATGGCGATGTTCCCGCACCCGAATATCCGGATACCCCGAAACACGCCGGCGGCGCGGCCAGATCGCCATTGAGCGGCGCGATGGCCAGTTGCATCGCCGTGGCGTAACAGCCCGGGTTGCTGATACGACGTTCGCCGTCGTAGTCGCGACGCGTCAATTCCGGCAATCCGTAATACCAGTTCTTGTCGAAACGATGATCCGCCGATAAATCCACAATGATGCATTGTGGATTCTTCACATCGATGGCGGCGACATAATCTGCCGACTTGTCATTGGGCAACGCCAGAACGACCGCATCGACAGCCTCGAACGAAATCATCTCGACGTCCGACGCCGAATAACGCAGGTCGCCCGCGAATTCCGGCACGTGCTCCGTCACCGGCTGCCCGTTCAATTCGCGCGACGAAACGAAAGCGAGTTCCAAATCCGGATGTCCGGCGACGAGCCGGATCAGTTCCGAGCCCGTATGGCCCCGCGCGCCGACGATGCCGATTCGTTTCTTCGTCATGCCGCCGCCTGCGCCGGCGCGGATGCCGAGCCGGAGGCGTCGAGCAAGGTCGCCGGACGTCGAAGGCAATGTTCCGCGCATCGGGCGATCTCGCCGAAATCGTCGAAGCCGTACCAGAACATTTTCCATCCGTTCAATCGATAGCTGCCGTCGGATTCCGCGAAGTAGAAATCGTTGACCATGTTGCCCTGCCGCGACCGCCAGAACACGCGCGGATTTTCTTCGCGCATGTCCAACCACACGGCACGGCCCAGGCCCTCGCCCTGCGCGTCGTCGAGCACTGCGAATTTGTCGAGATAGATGCCGGCGTCTTCGCGGGTGAGGATGATGGCCGCGCGATAGTTTTCACTGACGTACGCGCGATGCAAGGCGGTGCGTTCGAAATAGTCGTCGACGAGTTTGCGTCCGAAGCTCGATTCGATCAGCTCGCGCAGCCGCTGCAGATCGATCTGATTCCACTGCGTATATTTATGTACTTTTTCGCCGCGCCGGACCAAGGTTCCTGAACCTTTGTGCGTGAACAATTCCTTGGCCAATTCCGAGGGCCGGGTAATCGACACCGAGGACGTCGGCGGCAAGGTATCGAGCAACTGCTTGATCTGCTCGAGCTTGAGCCGCATGCCGGAATGCAGCCACGGCTGCGCCATCAGATGCTCGTATTCGCTGGAAAGATTGATCGAATCGATGATGTTGTCATTCCCGTCGAGCAGACCGCCGGTTTCAGTGAGGAAAACGATCTTGTACGGCGTCAGCGCGCGCACCAGTTCGTTGGCCGCGACATCGGCATTCACGTTGAGGATTTGTCCATCCGGTGTTTCGCCAAGGCTTGCGATGACGGGAATCGAGGCCGCACTCAAACTCGATTCGATCGGCGCCAGATGCACGGACGTGACGTTGCCGACCAG
>JBDUEI010000147.1:0-39767 GCA_040002515.1 Rudaea sp.
TGGACTTGTCCTTCACGCGCATATGGATTGCGCAGGGATGGAAATGGATTTCCCACAACGCGACTAGGAGCAAGACTGGCGAAATTCCGGCAGGAACACGGGCCAAGTCCACGGATAACCACGGATGGTTACGGCGGCGTTTTTGAACTTGGCCCTCCATAGGGCGCACGCCGCGACCAAGCGCTGGCTGACCGGCGTGCTCAACATTCTGTCGATGTGAATGATTGGCGCATACTGAGAAACCAGGACGGCCGGCCACCAGTCAATGAAGACACTACCTTCAAGCTCGGCCAATAAGAAAACTTCATCTGCCAATAAAACGGCTCGCCTCAAAACGGCATCGAGCGCGAGTTCGCGAACGAAATCGTCGGATGCCGTAACAATCACCCATCCGGAACGCGTCGTTTTTGCCGAAGGCTATACCAAACAGGATGTGGTTGATTATTACCGGGCGGTGATGCCAGGATTGTTAGACGCTATCCGAAACCGGCCACTCTCGATCATCCGCTGTCCCGACGGAACCGCGGCCGGGTGTTTTTTCCAGAAGCACACGTTGCCGGGACTCAAGCGCGTGCGCAGCGTCGTGCTCACGGAAGAAAGCGGAGGCGAGGGCACCTATCTTTATGTCGACGCGCCGGAACAGGTCATCGAGCTCGTGCAGTTCAATGCGATCGAGTTCCACCCCTGGGCGAGCACCGTGCAGAAATCCGAGCGGACCGACTACATCGTTTTCGATCTCGACCCCGGACCGGATGTAGTGTGGAAGTCGGTGGTGTCGGCGGCGGAATTTTTACGTGATCGTCTGAGCCAAATCGGACTGCAGTCGTTCGTCCGTACCTCCGGCGGTAAAGGGTTGCACGTCGTCGTGCCGCTGCGTCCGGCGATCTCTTGGTCCGCGTCGAAAGCGTTCGCGCACACGTTCGCGCAGGGTATCGTCGATGTCGCGCCAGATCGTTTCATCGCCACGGCGAGCAAAGCCAAACGCGGCGGCGTGATTTTCATCGATTACCTGCGAAACTCACGCGGTGCGACGAGCGTCGCCTCTTATTCGCTGCGGGCGCGGGCTGGCGCGCCCGTTGCAATGCCACTGCGCTGGGATGACTTGCGAAAATTGAAAAGTGCGTCGGAGTTTAATCTGCAAAACGTACCCGCACGCTTGAAACGGCAGCGGCAGGATCCGTGGGCGGGCTTCGGAGAATTGCGACAATCTCTGCCGCGGGTTTCTGCGATTAAAAACATGAAGTGAAGCATTCAAGCCGAGCGCTTGCGATGGAAGCAGTCGTGATAAAGGAGTCGGGGAAGATGGCGACGAAAAAAGAAAACAAAGCGACAGGCGACATCGAGATCGCGAACGAGCTGGACGTCGGCGGTTTCGTTCGTCATCTCGCGCACGAGATCGCCAATCCGTTGAACGCGATCATGATGAATGCCGAGCTGGCGCGCTCGCTCATGGAGCGTGGCGATCAGGCGCGCGCCAGCGAGGCGATCGTGCGATTGCTGAGCGACTGCGGACGATGTGGCACGTTGCTGCGCGGGTTGCAATATTTCGGCTCGAGCTTAGGCGCGCAGGAACCGTCGCACGTTTCACTGAAAGACGTCATCGACGGCGCGACCTCGACGATGAACTTCGAGTACGACGGCGCTCTCCCCGAATTCAGCGCGAACGTCATCGATGTCGATGTGGTCGTGGATCGCGCCGCTATCGAACGCGCGCTGGTCGCGGTGTTGCGCAATTCGGCCGAAGCCGGCGCGACCAACGTGAGCATCGATGCGCAACTCGAAAAACGCTGCGTCGCGATCGAGATTCGCGACAACGGGCCGGGCATGTCGGAAAGCACCATCGGCCGATTGTCGACATCGTTCTATTCGAGCAAACGTCTCAACGGCAATCTCGGTGTCGGCCTGGCTCTCGCGCGTGAACTGGTGCGCCGGCATGCGGGCTCGATGCACGTCGAGCCCAATACGCCGGCCGGATTGCATGTGTCGATCCGGCTTCCGTTGTCGCCGAAAAAATAATTCGCGCTGAGTATCGACGCGACGTCGGTGCATTCCTAGCGACCCGGGGTTACGCCGCCAAGAATCGGCAACACGATGCCGGTCACGAAACTCGAGCACACGGGTGCGGCGAGATACACATACGCCGGCGAAATTTCTTCCGGCTGCGCCGGTCGCTTCATTTCGGTTTTCGAGCCGAAAGTGGCGACGTCTTTCGCTTCGCGATCGGACGGATTGAGCGGCGTCCAGACCGGACCGGGTGCCACGGCGTTGACGCGAATTCCTTTCGAAACCAGATTGCTCGCGAGTGAACGCGTGAATGCGTGGATCGCGCCTTTGGTCGCCGAATAATCCAGCAACTGCTCCGATCCAAATATGCCGGTCTCAGAACCGGTATTGATGATCGAACTTCCGGATTCCAAATGCGGCACGGCCGCTTTCGCCATGTGGAAGTAGCCGTAAACATTTGTCTTCATGGTGAGATCGAAATGCTCTTCGCTGAGATCTTCGATGCGCTGGGCGTGCAACTGGAACGCCGCGTTGTTGACCAGAATATCGAGCCGTCCGAATTTCTTGATCGTCTTGCCGACGGCATCGACGCAAAAATCCGCGTCGCGCACATCGCCTTCGATCAAGAGGCATTCGCCGCCTTCTTTTTCGACATGTTTTTTGGTCGTCGATGCGTCGGCTTTTTCACTGAGATAAACGATGGCCACGTTCGCGCCTTCGCGAGCGAACAACACTGCAACCGCGCGTCCGATCCCGGAATCGCCGCCGGTGATGATGGCGACTTTGTCTTTTAGCTTTTCGCTGCCTTTGTAATCGGGCGCAAGAAAGCGCGGCGCCGGATCGAGATCGCTCTCAAATCCCGGTTTTTCCTGATGCTGCGCGGGCAACGGATTCGTAGGCTCCTTGCGCGCGCCGGCCTGAACGGCCTCGTTGTCGTTTTGCGAAGATTTGCTCTTGTCGGATTGGGCGACTTCGACCTGCAGCTTGCGCTGCTTTTCGACCAGTTCTCGGGTGCCATTTTTTTTCGATGGCGTGTGTTTGTTCGGCATGACGATCCTTGTCTATTTTCGGAACTCCGACTGAGCAAGCAGCCTGCCATCGCGACGATGCGTCGTGCGTGCCGATACGCGAATCGTGTCTGCGGTTTTGCAAAGTCGCTGTCCCTCGAATGTGCAAATTGCATGAGTAGCGAACATGCGTTGACGGCAGACGTCGTTGCATCGCCGATTTCTCATCGGCACAGCGCTTGCTATATCCCGCCAGTTACCAATCAGCGACGCACTAATCGCGTCGCATCATTCACTTCACGGAGGATCACATGGGCAAGTATTTTCTCGCATGGCTTTTAGGCGTTCCGGCCGGTTTGCTAGTTCTCATCTACGTGTTTATGCACGTTTTCTGATCGAACGTTGATCGATACAAGGGAAATGTTTTTCGCAACGGAGGCGGAAATGAAAACTCATATGACCAAGGCGATCACGGCCGTGTTGTTCGGCTGTGCTGCGACTGTTTCTTTCGCGCAGTCGAAGGGCGGCGGCGCGGGCACAGCCGGCACGGCGGGATCCGCGCCGACGAACGCGCCGGCGCCGAACCCGAATTCCAACCCCAACCCGAATCCGACGTCGAGTCCGGTCACTGATACCAATCCGAATTCGTCGAATCCGTCAACGGCGCCCGTTCCGAACCCGAATTCCAACCCCAATCCGAACCCCACATCGACACCGATCGTGAATCCGAATTCGTCGCCGATTACGAATACGACGGGCACGCAAAACGCCAACGGAACGACGAACCCGAACAACGCAACGCCGATCAATACTCCGTCCGGAGTTCCTTTGACGACGCCGGCCAACGGTGTCACGGGTCCGCAATCGGCGACACCGATGACGAGCACGCAGTTGAATGCGGCGGGTACGGCGGCCCCGGTTCCGCAGGTCTTCAAAACGCTCGATCCAAACGGAAAGGGATATCTGAGCACGGCGGATGTCGCCTCGAACAAATATCTCACCGACAACTTCACGCATTGCGATACGAATTCCGACGGTCGATTGACGCAGTCTGAAGTCACCATCTGCATGACGAGTCATTGAAGCCGGCGCATGAATGCCGGTGACGATTCTTATGACGGACGACGCGACGTGGTTTTTTACCGTCGCGTATTTCTCGGCAGCCCGACCGCTGGCTTAGGTATTCCGTTCGGCCCGGATGCGGCGACGGCGCAGAAAACTACGTCAACCGTGCCAGTGACGGTGATCGACACCAAGTTGAAAGTGAACGGTACGGAGCATCATCTTCGTCTCGATTGGCGCGTGACCTTGCTCGATGCGCTGCGCGAACATCTGAATCTCACCGGCGTCAAGAAAGGCTGCGACCGTGGCCAATGCGGCGCGTGCACCGTGATCGTGAACGGCCGGCGCTGATGGAACATACGATAGTCGATGAACAATCCGGTCGTGTGCTGAACAACAACCTGGCGCAATATCACGTGCCGGTGAATGCAGACATCGGCGAAATCGATGTCGCGTTCGTCGATGAGAACGATCAGATTTTCAATACGCTCGGCGCCAAAGGCATCGGCGAAATCGGAATTACCGGTGTCGCGGCGGCCATAGCGAATGCGGTTTTCCACGCGACGGGAAAACGCATTCGCCATTTGCCGATCACGCCGGACGCGTTGTTGAGCGCGTAACGAGTCCGACGATGATTCGCAAACTTAGATCAGGCGAATACCGGTTGTATTCCCGCAAGAAGAATCCGAAAACCGGCAAGCGGCGAAATCTCGGTACATTCACGACGCGCGCGGCGGCGGAAAAACACGAGCGGGACGTGCAATACTTCAAGCGTCACTGACATTTTCGACAGGAGCACGTTATGGCACGTCCGGTATGGAATGGCGTTATTTCGTTTGGCCTTCTAAACGTCCCTGTGCAGTTGTACACGGCGGCGCGCAACGTGGACATGCATTTCCGCATGCTCGATGCGCGCAACAAGAAGCCGATCCGCTACGAACGCGTCAATTCCGAAACGGGCGAAGAAGTGCCGTGGAAGGAAATCGTCAAGGCCTACGAATATTCGAAAGGCAATTACGTGGTCGTCGATGAAAAAGAATTGCGCAAGATCGCGCCGGACGCGACAGAGAGTGTCGATATCGAAACTTTCGTCGAACAGACGGCGATTGATCCGATGTATTTCGAAAAACCCTATTATCTGTTGCCGATCAAGAAGGCCGAAAAAGGCTATGTGCTATTGCGCGAAGCGCTGACGCGCACCAAGAAAGTCGCGATCGCACGTGTGGTGATTCGCACGCGACAATATCTGGCGATGATGTTTCCACACGGCGATGCGCTCGTGCTGAACCTTCTGCGTTTTCCGAATGAGATCGTGGCGGCCGACGAATTCGCGTTTCCCACCGGCGCGTTGAGCAAGTTCCGCATCACGCCCGCCGAACTCAAGATGGCGGAAGATCTGTTGAAATCGATGGCGGGAAAGTGGAGTCCGACGTCGTACAAGGATGAATTTCGCGACAAGCTGCGCAAACTCCTGCAGACGCGAATCGACAAGGAGCAGGGCACGCTCAGCATTTCCAATGACGCCGAAGAACCCGCCGAACACGCCGCGACCAACGTGGTGGATTTCGTTTCGCTGCTCAAAAAGAGTTTGTCGACGAAATCCGGGGGCGCGAAGGCAAAGAAGGCTGCGCCCGCCAAGTCGAAAGCTGCTACGCATCGCAAGCGCGCGTGAGTTTCAAAGATCGGGCAGTGTCTGCTCGATCCGATCGATGTTCTTCCATGGATCAGGATGATTCCTGGTCCATGCGACGGCGTTCTCGATCGTAAATTGGTCGCCGCGTTTGATGCGACCGATCTGATTCCACGCCAGCGGCATCGCCACGCCGGCGCTTTCGCGCGCACGAACCGAATACGACGCGATGCTCGTCGCACCGCGTCCGTTGCGCAGCCAGTCGATGAAGATCCGGCCGGTGCGATTTTTCTCGCCGGCGATCGCGACATATTCTTTCGGCCGCAATGCCGTCATGGCCTGGGCGACGCTTTTGCAGAATTCTTTGGCGACATCCCACGGACTCGCCGGTCGAAGCGGTACCACGACATGCAATCCCTTGCCGCCGGATGTGCGCAGAAACGATTGCAGACCGATCGATTCGAGTTGCGTTTTCATATCGCGCGCCGCGGCGACCACGCGCTTCCATTCCACGGTCGGATGTGGATCGAGATCGAACACCATGCGATCGCAATGTTCGACATCATCGGCTTTTGCGCCCCACGGATGAAATTCCAGAACGTTCATCTGAACCAGATCGAGCAGACCTTCGGTGTCGTGCACGCTCAGATATTCGCGCGTTGCGTTGCCCTCGCGAATGCGCACCGGCACGATGTGATCGCCCATGCCCTGCTTGATGTGCTTCTGGAAAAAGCAGGGCGCGCCTACGCCATTCGGGCAGCGCAAAATCGACAGCGGTCGATCGGCGACTTCCGGCAATATGCGGTCGGCGATTTTCGAATAATAGTCCGCGACGTCACCTTTGGTGATGCCGGTCGCGCCGAATACGTTGCGCTCGGAATGCGTCAACTTGAGCGGCGCCGATTTCGTCGATTTTGATTTGGACGTCCGTTTGGCGCGAGCAGAATCGCCGATGTCGTCGATGCTTTTATCGACGCGGATCGCCTTGAACGCCGGCTGCCGCAGTAAACCCTGGCCACCGATGCCTTGGTGGAACACCTCGATGATCATTTTCGGTTTGACCCAATGCGCTTCGCGAAGGTCTTTGGCGGGCAAGACACTGACGTCCGTCGCGGTTTGCTTGATAGTGGTTCGACTCAATTGCTTGCGCAGCTCGCGCAAGTGTTCGTCGCTGAACCCGGTGCCCACGCGTCCGGCGTAAACGAGTTGACCTTTCACGGGCCGCGCGAGCAATAACGCACCCAATCCCGACCGGCTGCCTTTCGGTTCGGTGAAACCGATCACGACGAATTCATCGGACGGACGGGCTTTTACCTTGACCCAGTCGCCGTTTCGCGTGCCGGCATATGCGCTATCGACGCGCTTGCTGACGATGCCTTCGCGCCTGGCGTCGGCCGATTGTTTGAACACGCTCTCGCCGTTGCCGACTTCGTGCGCTGAGAATCGCAACAACGGATGTTCGTGCCGGCTCAGCAGTTCTTCGAGCTTGGCTTTGCGTTCGATCAACGGAAGATCGCGCAGCGAATAGCCGTTCAGATGCGGCATGTCGAACAATACCAGCAGCGCCGGGTCGTGGTTTTCGGCGGAGAGTCGTCCTTGCAAGGCGTTGAAATCGTCGCGTCCGTCGCGCAACACGATCATCTCGCCATCGAGTTGCGCACTTTTCAACTTCAACGATGCGATCGCCTTCACCAAATCGGGAAGTTTGTGCGTCCACTCGATGGCGTTGCGCGACCACAATCGCACTTTCCCCTCGGCGACCGTCGCGAGCATGCGATAGCCATCCCATTTGATCTCGTGCAACCAATCGTCACCGAGCGGCGGCGTGGTCAGCGTTCGGCACAGCTCGGGCGCGAACGCTTCGCCGGTGATCGATTCGCGAACGCCTTTGGACGCCAGAGGTTCTTTTGACGCCTTCGCAGCAGTTGATGTTTTCGCCACGGTTTTTTCGGATGGCCAAACTTTCTTTCGATCCTTGGCAGACAACGGACGATCTTTTTCGGCGTCGAGAAAATCGTTCGCGTCGCGCGGGCCGGAATAGCCGTCGGCGTGTTTGATGAGCAGCCATTGGTTTTTTGTGCCCTGTTTGCGCGTGCGCACGAGGACCCACGATCCGCGCAAGATATCGCCGTGCAGCGTGAATTTCAGATCGCCGCGCGCCAATCCGTCGCGCGCGTTGCCTTCGGGTTGCCAGGTGCCGTGATCGAATACGTCGACGTGGCCGGCGCCGTAATTTCCTTTCGGGATATCGCCTTCGAATGTTGCATACGAAATCGGATGGTCTTCCACTTCCATCGCGAGGCGTTTGACGCTCGGATCGAAGCTCGGGCCTTTCGGCACGGCCCAGCTTTTCAGGACGCCGTTCCACTCCAGACGAAAATCGTAGTGACGATGCGACGCATGATGAAGCTGGACGACGAAGATGCGTTTGGTGGATTCGTCGCCATCACTGTTTCCGCTCGGTTCGGGCGTGTTGCCGAAATTTCGCTTGCGTCGATATTCGCGGAGAGCCATGCGCAATCTCTAATCGGTGTGAATACGCGAGGCGGTGCTATTTCCTCGCGCGCGATGTTTTCTTCGCGGCGGATTTTTTCACGGTCGATTTTCGCGCGCCGGCCTTCTTCGCGCCAGCTTTTTTAGCCGTCGATTTACGGCCCGCTGATTTTTTCTTCGCCGCTTTTTTCAGACCGCCGCCCGTGGTTTTGTTGACTGTGGCCCACGCGCGTTTCGCGGCTGTCTTGGACGAAACGCCACGCTTCTCGTAGCTCTTTTCGATATCGGCCGCTTGTCGTTTCTGTTTGCTGGTGTAGGAACTCTTGTCTCCGCGCGGCATGGCCGTCTCCTTTTATAGATAGTGTCGCCGACATCGCAACAGATGTGCCAACGTACGAGGACTTTATTGGGGACTCGGCTCAAGTCGCCGTGGTTTCGTGGTTGCAAAAATCCAGTGGACATACTGAAGGTTGTGCAAAATGCCCGCACGCGTTGGGGGATGGCTCCGGCGCCGTCACGACTTGATGGGCTTTCGCATTGGCACGCTGTCTGCGTAGCTCGTCTTCCACATGAACTCAATTGAGCGAAACGCTGCATGATCGGCGCGCAAGCTGACGGGAACCGAGCATGACGGCAACGGCCGCGAGCATAACCAAGGCGACGCGTGAATTGGCCAAGACCATCGCGTTCGAACCGCGCACGCTCAAGCAAGCCGGACTCGTCTATGTCAGCGACGAGCAGCCCGGTTTCAAACGTCGTCGCATGGGTCGAGCATTTGTATACTTCGGCGTCGGCGGTGCTCGTCTGCGCGACGAGAAAACCATCGCGCGCATTCGTCGGCTGGCCATTCCGCCGGCTTACACCGATGTGTGGATTTGCCGCAGCGACAATGGGCATCTCCAAGCCACCGGACGCGACGCGCGCGGGCGCAAGCAATATCGCTATCACGCCGGTTGGCACATGGTGCGCGACGCGGCGAAATACGAGCGCCTGGCCGAATTCGCCGACGCACTTCCGGCATTGCGGAAACAGGTCAATGCGGATTTGAAACTCGACGGATTGCCGCGCCGGAAAGTGCTCGCGGCGATCGTGCGGCTCTTGCAGAAATCGCTGATCCGCATCGGCAACGAGGAATATACCCGCGAAAACGGTTCGTACGGCCTGACTACATTGCGCAATCGGCACGTCCATGTGCGCGGCAAACATCTGGAATTCTCGTTCCGCGGCAAGAGTGGAAAGTTCCATTCGATCGGCCTCGACGACGAACGGCTCGCGCGCATCGTTCGGCGCTGTCAAGAACTGCCGGGCCAGAAACTGTTCCGGTATCGCAGCGACGATGGCCAAATCGAGGACATCGATTCCAGCGATGTGAACGACTACATCCGTCAGATCGCCGGCGAAGAATTCAGCGCGAAATATTTTCGGACCTGGGCCGGTACGCTACTCGCCGCGCGGAAGTTGGCCGCTGAGGTGAGATCGGATCTTGAGGGCGAAAGAAAATCGCGTGTCGTCGCGGTCATCACGGAGGTGGCAGAGCGGCTCGGTAACACGCCGACGGTGTGCCGTAAGTCCTACATTCATCCAGCCGTCTTCGAAACGTACGCGGAAAACGCGCTCAATTTGCCGGCGCCGTTGCCACCTAGCCGACGCTCCAAAACTGCGCTTTCGCCTGAAGAAAAGGCGTTGCGGCAGTTATTGCGGAAGCACAAGAAAAAACACGGTTAAGCAGTCGCGCAAAACACGACGTTCGGCGGTGCGGCCCGTGCAAAGTGCCAGGTTGTTATTGGCGCAACGGCACGATGAACGCCTGATGCTCTGGCACAAAAGTCGTATTCGCTTGCGGAGTTTCGCCAGAAATAGAGGGTTTTCATGACACGATACGTGTACGCATTCGATACATCCGAATCGGCGATGTCTGCCGTCGAATATCTGGGGGGGAACGGTTTGGACGGTAAACGGGTTTCGCTGGTGGCGCGCGGCGATATCAACAAAAACGAATTACCTGATAGTTTGGTCAATGTGTCGATGGATTTCGCCCCGTCGGTCAAGCGCGGTATCGCGATCGGTGCGGCGACCGGACTTGCGATCGGCATTATCGTGCCTTTGATTCCGGCCGTGGGGATATCGCTCAACCCATTCGAGTTGATTGCCTTCCTGATCGGCGGTGCGTTGATCGGCGCGTGGAGCGCATCGCTGATCGGCGCGTCGGTTCCGAATAGTTTGCGCCGTAAATTCAAAGACGAAATCGAAGCCGGCCATACGCTAGTAGTCATCGATACCGATGGAGTGGACGATGCGAGAATCGTCGGCAGCATGGCGAATGCCGCAAATCGGCATTTAGTCTGGCAAAGCGATTCCAACCGCGTGCCTGAAGTTGCGGCCTAATCTTTGTGCGAGGCGTTGTCGGCGCGTTGCGCGCCGATACGCCGATCGAGTTTTCCGAACAGTTTCTTGAACAGACGCGACAGTTTGCCGCGTTGCGTCTTGCGCGTTTTTTCGTCTTCGCTGGTCAGCCACGCGACCTGAATGACACGCCGCTCGCCTTCGAACGGAAGGTGGCCGTGGAACGAATTGTCCGCGCGCTTGAACACGACGAAATGGCCGTACAGCGGTCTGACTTCCGGACCGGCCAGATCATCGATGCTGTCGATGCGTTTGAGAAACCGGAAACATCCCGCGCTCGTATCCGGCCATGTCTCGTTGAGGTAGAGCAGGGCGGTCGCTACTTTGGAGCGGCTATCCGTATGGATCGTGCCATGGCGTTTGTTCAATGCGCGGCACAGCGTGACGAGCGTCGGATATTGACCGAGATTGTCGATGCCGAGTTTGGCACCCACCGCGGTGGCGACGGCTGGATCGATCATGTCCTCGATCAACCGGTTGATCGACGGACCGCAATCGTTTTCCTCGTAAGGAAAAAACCCGGCGCTGCCGTATTTTGGAAAGTCGCGTTCGAGCGCGCCGGCCGCTTCGCGCGGCAATTGGTCGTGTGCGATGAGGAAACTAAACGGCTCGCGACGCAATACCGTATCGGCTCGATCCAGATGCGCCGGATCGAACAGTTCAGGCGTTGGCGAGAGCGTAGCGACCGCATTCATGCCGTCGATTCTACCTCCACGCGGTGCACCGAGTCGTTACTTCGGCGGTGGACAATGAGGGTGCCTCCCCGGTAACATTCTCACTCGCCCGCAACCTTCACCCACGGACCGGTTCATGCCAGCCCGCGGGTCGGCCTGCACCTGAAGTTTGCGCCTCCCGACTCACAGGCGACGTGATGACCGCAGCACTCCTTGCACTGGCAGACGGCAGTATCTTCCGCGGCGTTTCCATCGGCGCGGTGGGCCAGACCGTTGGCGAGGCGGTGTTCAACACGGCGATCACCGGGTATCAGGAAATCCTGACCGATCCGTCGTACGCACGCCAGATCGTGACGCTGACCAATCCGCACATCGGCAACACCGGCTGCAATCCGATCGACGAAGAATCCGATCGCGTCTGCGCCGCCGGTCTGGTGATCCGCGATTTGCCGCGACTGGCCAGCAACTGGCGATCGATCGAATCGTTGAGCGAATACCTGCGCCGTCATCACGTCGTCGGAATCGCCGAGACCGATACGCGCCGTCTCACGCGCATCCTGCGCGACAAAGGCGCGCAAAACGCATGCCTTGTCGCGGGCGAAAATCCTTCTGAAGAATTTGCATTGGCCGAAGCGCGCGCCTTTCCCGGATTGCAAGGAATGGATCTGGCCAAGGTCGTGAGCGTGACGCAAAGCTATCGCTTCGGCGATGGCAGTTTCGATCTCGACGCCGGACAGTTCGCGGCGACCGAGCCGAAATTCCGCGTCGTCGCCTACGATTTCGGCGTCAAGCGCAACATCCTGCGCATGCTCGTCGATCGCGGTTGCGCGGTGACCGTCGTGCCCGCGCAGACTTCGGCGACCGATGCGCTGGCGCTCAAGCCGCACGGTATTTTTCTGTCGAACGGCCCCGGCGATCCGCAACCGTGCGATTACGCCATCGCTGCCACACGCGAATTCATCGCACGCCGCATTCCGCTGTTCGGCATCTGCCTCGGTCACCAGATACTTGGTCTTGCGGCAGGTGCGCGCACCGTGAAAATGAAATTCGGACATCACGGCGCGAATCATCCGGTCATCGACCTGGCCACGGGCCGCGTCATGATCTCCAGCCAGAATCACGGTTTCGCCGTTGACGAACTGACGTTGCCGTCCAACGTGCAAATCACGCATCGCTCGCTGTTCGATCAGACCAATCAGGGGATCCGGCTCACCGACGCGCCGGCCTTCAGTTTTCAGGGGCATCCCGAAGCCAGTCCGGGTCCGCATGATGTCGGCGGACTTTTCGATTCGTTCATCCGTTCGATGGAGGCGCATGCGGCTGCCGCTGCGTAAATGCTCATGAAGAAAATTATTCTCATCGCCAGCGCGCTATGCTTTTTCGCATCGCTCGATGCGCTCGCCGTGCAGGCCGGTACGGTGCCGAAAGCCGAGATGAAAAAGTCCGCGCGCCCGACCGCACAGGAAACCGAGCGCACGATCAGCTATGAGGAACTCGGCAATTTCAAAGGCCAGCGCGTGATCATCCACAGCGCGACGGGAACCACGCGCGCGGGCAAGCTCACCAAATATTCGCAGACGCAGATCGATATCGCGCTCGACGGCAGCGAAGCGCAATTCACGTTCCTGCGCGATGCGATCAAGAGCATCGGCGTGCCGCTTGCGCCGCAAGAAACCCAGGGCGACGGCAGTGCCAAAAAGAACTGATCTCAAAACCATCCTGATCATTGGCGCGGGGCCGATCGTCATCGGGCAGGCGTGCGAATTCGATTACTCCGGTGCTCAGGCCTGCAAGGCGCTCAAGCAGGAAGGTTATCGCGTAGTTCTGGTCAATTCGAATCCGGCCACGATCATGACCGATCCGGACATGGCCGATGCGGTCTACATCGAACCGATCAATCGCGACACCGTCGAACGCATCATCGCAAAAGAAAAACCCGATGCGCTGTTGCCGACGATGGGCGGACAGACCGCGCTCAACTGCGCGCTCGATCTGGCCGAAAATGGAATTCTGGAAAAGTATAATGTCGAGCTGATCGGCGCATCGCGCGAAGCGATCCGCATGGCCGAAGACCGCGAACTGTTCCGTCGCGCGATGATCGACATCGGTCTGGATTGCCCGAAAGCCGAAGTCGTCCGCACAATGGACGAGGCGCTCAACGCGCAGACGAAAGTCGGCTATCCGACGATCATCCGCCCGAGTTTCACGCTAGGCGGAAGCGGCGGCGGCATCGCCTACAACCGTGAAGAATTTCTGGAGATCGTTGAACGCGGTCTCGAACTATCGCCCGTGCATGAAGTGCTGATCGAAGAATCCGTGCTCGGCTGGAAAGAGTTCGAGATGGAAGTCGTCCGCGATACGGCCGACAACTGCATCATCGTCTGCTCGATCGAGAATCTCGATCCGATGGGCGTGCACACCGGCGATTCGATCACCGTGGCGCCCGCGCAAACGTTGACCGATAAGGAATATCAGCGCCTGCGCGATGCCTCGATTGCCGTACTCCGAAAAATCGGCGTCGATACCGGCGGATCGAACGTGCAGTTCGGCGTGAATGCGGAGAACGGCCGCGTGGTCGTCATCGAAATGAATCCGCGTGTGTCGCGATCGTCCGCGCTCGCATCGAAGGCCACGGGTTTTCCGATCGCGAAAGTGGCCGCGAAACTCGCCGTCGGTTACACGCTCGACGAACTGCGCAATGAAATAACGGGCGGTATGACGCCGGCGTCGTTCGAGCCGAGTATCGATTATGTCGTCACCAAAATTCCGCGTTTTGCGTTCGAGAAATTCCCATCGGCCGACGGGCGACTGACCACGCAAATGAAATCCGTCGGCGAAGTGATGGCGATCGGCCGCACGTTTCAGGAATCGCTGCAGAAAGCGCTGCGCGGTCTGGAAACCGGCAAGGTCGGCCTCGATCCGACTGGGCTTGACGTCACGCATGACGACGATCTCGTCACGCTAAAACGCGAACTGAAAGAACCCGGCTCCGATCGCGTTTTCTATGTCGCCGACGCGTTTCGTGCCGGCTTGTCGATCGAGGAAATCTACAAGCTGACGCACATCGATCGCTGGTTCCTCGATCAGATCTGCGAACTGATCGAGATCGAAGCGCAGATCAAGACCGGCGGTCTCGGCGCGCTCGACGCATCGCGCATGTTTGCGCTCAAGCGCAAGGGATTTTCCGACGCGCGCATCGCCGCCCTCGTCGCCACCGACGAAAACGCGGTGCGCAAATTGCGCCATGCGTTCGGCGTGCATCCGGTGTACAAGCGCGTCGATTCTTGTGCCGCGGAATTCGCGACGAGTACCGCATATCTGTATTCGACGTACGAAGAAGAATGCGAAGCCAATCCGAGTTCGCGCGACAAGATCATGGTGCTCGGCGGCGGACCCAATCGTATCGGCCAGGGCATCGAATTCGATTATTGCTGCGTGCATGCCGCCATCGCGATGCGCGAAGACGGGTTCGAAACGATCATGGTCAACTGCAATCCGGAAACCGTGTCGACCGATTACGACACGTCGGATCGCCTGTATTTCGAACCGCTGACGCTCGAAGACGTGCTGGAAATCATCGCCAAGGAAAAACCCAAAGGCGTGATCGTGCAGTACGGCGGGCAGACGCCGCTCAAACTCGCGCGCGCGCTCGAAGCCAACGGTGCGCCGGTGATCGGTACGTCGCCGGATTCGATCGATCTGGCCGAAGATCGCGAGCGATTCCAGAAACTCGTCGAGAAACTCGAACTGCGCCAGCCGCCGAATCGCACCGCGCGCAATCCTGACGAAGCCATCGCGCTGGCGCGTGAGATCGGTTATCCACTCGTCGTGCGGCCGAGCTATGTTCTCGGCGGCCGCGCGATGGAAGTGGTGCATTCCGATGCCGACTTGAAACGCTACATCACCGAAGCCGTGCGCGTGTCGAACGATTCGCCGGTTTTGCTCGACCGTTTTCTCGACAACGCCGTCGAAGTGGATGTCGACATCATCGCCGACAATCAGGGCAATGTCCTGATCGGCGGCATCATGGAACATATCGAGGAAGCCGGTGTGCATTCCGGCGATTCCTCGTGCTCGCTGCCGCCGTATTCGCTGTCGAAAAAAATCCAGGACGAATTACGCGTTCAGGTAACGCAGATGGCGCGTGCACTAAATGTGGTCGGCTTGATGAACACGCAATTCGCCGTGCAAGGCGAGAACATTTTCATTCTCGAAGTGAATCCGCGCGCGTCGCGCACCGTTCCATTCGTATCGAAAGCCACGGGCGTGCCGCTGGCGAAAATTGCCGCGCGCTGCATGGTCGGAAAATCGCTGCTAGAACAGAACGCGACGCATGAAGTGATCCCGAAATATTTCTCGGTAAAAGAAGCGATTTTCCCGTTCCTGAAATTTCAAAACGTCGATCCGATTCTCGGTCCGGAAATGCGTTCGACCGGCGAAGTGATGGGCGTCGGCAGAAGTTTTGGCGCCGCGTTCGCGCGCGCGCACGAAGCGGCGAACATCGTGCCGCCGCGCATCGGCAAGGCGTTCATCTCGGTTCGCAATCCGGATAAAGAACGCCTACTGCCGGTCGCCAAAGAGTTGCTCAAACGCGGATTCAGCATCGTCGCCACATCCGGAACGTGCGCCTATCTGAGCGAGCACGGCATCGCCTGCGAGCGGATCAACAAGGTGTTGGAAGGTCGTCCGCACGTTGTCGATCTGATCAAGAACGGCGAGATCGTGTTCATCGTCAACACGACGGAAGGTAAGCAGGCCATCGCCGATTCGTTCTCGATCCGGCGCGAAGCGCTGCAACATCGCATCACGTATTCGACTACTATTGCAGGCGCGCGCGCGCTGCTCCACTCGCTGGACTTCGGCGGCGGCGGTGCGGTGAATAGTCTGCAGGAACTCCACAAGGAATTGATCTGATGAGCGTGCTGTCATGAGCCGGGCACCGATGACGTCGAAAGGCGCGGAGCGTCTACGCAGGGAAGTGGAAAAGCTGAAAAGTGTGGACCGACCGCGCATCATCGCGGCGATCGCCGAGGCACGCGCGCATGGCGACTTGAAAGAGAATGCCGAATATCACGCCGCGCGCGAACAGCAGAGTTTCGCTGAAGGCCGCATCAAAGAACTCGAAGCCGCGCTGAGCAATTCGGAATTGATCGACGTCACCCGTCTCACGCCGAACGGCAAAATCGTTTTTGGTGCGACCGTCGAACTGACCGACGAAGACAGCGGCGACGACATCACGTATCAGATCGTCGGCGAGCTTGAGGCCGACATCAAACAGCGCCTGATTTCCGTGACCTCGCCGCTGGCCCGCGCGCTGATCGGAAAAGTTCAGGGCGACAACGTCGAGTTCCAGGCACCGAACGGATTGCGTCACTACGAGATCGTCTCGGTCCGCTATCAATAGCTTTCGCGCCGCATGATCACGCTGACGCTTCTGCTGCCGGAACTGCAGCGCGTGGCGCCGTTCGATCGTTCGCAATATCTGGCGCGATGGGTGTCGCGTGGCGACAAACTTGCCGACGCAAAAACCGGTCGCGCCGTTGCGCTGCGGGAATCCTTTGAATTTCTCGGCACCGGTTTTCCGCACGCGGCATTGGCGCGATACGCCGATTCGAGTGATGTCGCCGGTGCGCTGTGGCTAAACGCCGATCCTGCTTACGTCGTCGCCGATGCGGTCACGTTGCGCATGCTCGCGTGCGGCGATATCGGAGTGAGCGCGGAAGAAAACGCAGAACTCGCCCAATCGCTGCGCACCTTGTTCGGCGACGCGGGATTTCCGCTAGACGTGTCGTCATCCGGCCGCTGGCAACTGCGTTGTGCGCGCGAGTCGCGTTTGCCCCGGTTTGCGACGCCTTCCAAAACGCTAGGCGACGATCTGGCCAGGCATCTTCCGAGCGGCGACAACGAGCGGCAATGGCGTCATCTGCTCAACGAGGCGCAAGTCATTCTGCACAATCAGCCGATCAACGAACGTCGCACGCGATGCGGTCAGATTCCGGCGAACAGTGTGTGGTTCTGGGGCGCCGGCGCATTGCCGGATTGGGTGCGCACGACATTCACGCACGTGGTGAGCGCGGATCCGGAAGTCGTCGCCTTGGCGAAGATGGCGAACGTGGCGGTGATCGAGAGCGATTGGTCAACCGCTGCGATGGCTGAAAATAGTTTGCTCGACCTGGGCAACGCCGGCGATGGCGATCGTTTGGACGGCTATCTGATTCGCATCGATGACGGACTGCGAACGAGGAAAATCCGCGAATTGAAAATCGCATTCGCCGATGGTGCGCGTTACGCGTATTCGCCGTCCCATCGCTGGCGTTTCTGGCGATCGATCAAACCGCTCGCGCCGTGATGAAGCCGATGCGCATCGAACGTCGGCCCGTTGTGGAAACGACAATGGAGTGGCCGGATTCCATCCATCCCGTTTTGCGGCGCGTCTATACGGCGCGCGGTGTCACGCGGATCGAACAGATCGAGCATCGGCTCACCTCGCTGATGTCGCCGAAACTCCTCGGCGGCATCGAGCGCGCGTGCGAACTTATCGAGGAAGCGATTCGCGATGATCGCCGCATCGTCGTCGTTGGCGATTTCGACGCGGATGGCGCGACAGGAACGGCCGTCGCCGTGCGCGGTTTGCGCATGCTCGGTGCGCAGCGCGTCGACTACGCGGTACCGAATCGTTTCATCCACGGCTACGGATTGAGTGCTGCGATTGTCGCTGAGCTGGCTCCGATAAAACCGCACCTCATCATCACCGTCGATAACGGGATTGTCGCCCATGCGGGTGTGGCGGCGGCGCGCGCACTCGGAATGCACGTGATCGTGACCGATCATCATTTACCGGCCGCGACATTGCCCGACGCCGACGCCATCGTGAATCCGAATGTCGGCGGCGACGAATTTCCGAGTAAGGCGTTGGCCGGTGTCGGCGTGATGTTCTATCTGCTGCTCGCCGTTCGCGCTCACTTGCGCGAACGCGGCGGGTTTGCCAAGAATGCAGAGCCGGACCTTTCGGCGTTGCTCGACCTCGTCGCGTTGGGGACGGTCGCCGATCTGGTGCCGTTGGATGACAACAATCGCGTTCTCGTCGATGCGGGCATTCGCCGCATTCGCGCGCGACGCGGCTGCGCCGGCATCGAAGCCCTGATCGAGGTGAGCAAGCGCGATCCGAAACGCATCGTCGCAAGCGACCTGGGTTTCGCTATCGCGCCGCGCATCAATGCGGCCGGCCGGCTCGACGACATGCGCATCGGCATTGAGTGTCTACTCACGGACGACGCATCGAGCGCGCGCCAACTCGCCGAAACCTTGTCGTCGATCAACAGCGAACGGCAGGGCATGCAAGCGGCGATGGTCGAACAGGCCGAAGTGGCGGTGTCCGCATGGATGAAGCGCGAGGGCGGAGCGTTGCCGTGCGGCGTGGTGTTGTTCGACGAGAGTTGGCATCACGGTATCGTCGGATTGGTCGCGTCGAAATTGAAGGACGCGTTGCAACGTCCGGTCATCGCATGCGCGCCGGCGGAGAACGGCGAGGTCAAAGCTTCTGGCCGCTCGATCACGGGATTCCATCTGCGCGATGCACTGGCGGAAATCGACGCGCGTCGACCCGGCCTATTTCATCGCTTCGGCGGACATGCGATGGCGGCGGGGCTAACCATCCATCGCGACGATCTCGAAACACTCGCGCTATTGTTCGGCGATGTCGCGCGCGAACGCATCGCGCCCGAACTTTTCGATGCGGTTCTGCTGAGCGACGGCGAGCTGTGCGGCGACGATTTCAAACTCGAACTGGCCGAACAGCTCCGCTTCGGTGGACCGTGGGGTCAGGCGTTTCCCGAGCCGGTTTTCGATGGGACATTCGTCGTGCAGAACTGGCGCGCGATGGGCGAGAGCCATCTGCGTTTCGATTTGCGCTGCGATGGATTCCGGACGCCGCTCGAAGCCGTCATGTTCAACTGCTATGCGGGCGTCGCGCCGCCCGATCGATTTCGCGCGGCTTATTCGCTGGACATCAACGAATGGAACGGCGCCAGGAAATTGCGGTTGCTACTGCGTCACTTCGAAGCGGTCTGAACGTGGGATCAATGTTTGCCGGCTGCTGAATCGTCCGTCGTACTGCCATCGGATTTTTTCGACTCATCTTCCGCAGGTTTGGGAACGGGTTTTTTCGGGTCTATGCCTTCGACTTCGCCGACAGTAACGATGCCCGCGGAGAAGCGAGGGTCATATGGATTGTCGGTGGATCGCAAATCCCGATAGGCGATGGAGCCGTCAGTTCCCGAACCGCCGATGATGTCGCCCGTGCTATTGATGCTCCCCACGCCGTTTTTAGGTTTTTGATTCGAGGTGGGATTGCCGCGAAAGCTCGTCGCGTTGCCTGCTTGCATGTTGCCGCCAGTGAAACCGACGTGGGAACCGGTAGCGTTGGCGAGAACGTCATGCCATTTGCGTTTCGCGCGCTGCAGGGCCACTTCGTCCCCATAAATTTTGCGCATGTCGACAAGTAGTATCTCGCCTTGCTTGGCACCTTCGTCACCGACGGCAGCTTTCAGTCGATCGCGCGCCTGAACGTATTGCTTGTCGCCTCGTTCCGCAGCCAGAACCATCCACGCGTAGGATTGCGGAAGGTCGATGGGAACGCCGCCATCGCCCTTGGCGAAGATCACGCCGAGGTTGAATTCAGCCGGCTTGTACGCCCAGCTCGCGGCGACTTTGTACATTTCGACCGCGTGCCGGTAATCGTTCGCTTTGATAGCGGCTACACCGCGCTGGAAAAAATATTCGCCAGGCGTAGCGGACTCGCGGATCGTCGAATTGTTCGTCCCGTATAATTCCTGCGCCGATACCGCGGAACAGACCGCCGCAAGCGTCGCGGCTAGCAAAAAGCGCTTGGTCACGATGGCGTCTCCTCGATCTAGTGCGAAGGGTTTCGTATATAACATACACCTTTCCGCGGCGAAATTGCAGTGCGGTATTTGCTATGCTGCGCCACCACATTTTTCATTGATCGTCATGATAGAAACCAATCCCATCCAGTCCCGTATCGCTGACCTGACCGCACGCGTCGCGTCGCTTCGGGGGTATCTTTGACTACGATGTCAAAAGCGAACGGCTCGAAGAAGTAGGCCGCGAACTCGAAAATCCGAACGTCTGGGACAAGCCCGAGCGCGCGCAGCAGCTGGGCAAAGAGCGCGCGATGCTCGACAAGATCGTCAACGGCATCCGCTCGTTGAACGAGGGACTGGCCGGCGCCGAAGAGTTGCTGCAACTGGCCGCCGCCGAATCCGATGAGGGAACCGCCAAGGCCGTGTCGGACGATGTCGATGCGCTCGCGCGGCGCGTGGAAACGCTCGAATTCGAGCGCATGTTTTCCGGCAAGATGGATTCGCACAACGCGTTCGTCGATGTGCAGGCCGGCGCGGGCGGCACCGAGGCTCAGGACTGGGCGGAAATTCTGCTGCGCATGTATCTGCGCTGGTGCGAAAACAAGGGCTGGAAAACCGAATTGCTGGAAGCGTCGGACGGCGACGTCGCCGGCATCAAGAGTGCGACGTTTCGCGTCGATGGCGAATATGCATATGGATGGCTGAAGACCGAAATCGGCGTGCATCGTCTGGTGCGAAAATCGCCGTTCGATTCGGACAACCGACGGCATACATCGTTCGCATCGATTTTCGTTTCACCGGAAGTGGACGACGATATCGATATTTCGATCAATCCCGCCGACTTGAAAACCGACGTCTATCGCTCGTCCGGCGCGGGCGGCCAGCACGTCAACAAGACCGAATCGGCGGTACGCATCACGCACGTGCCGACCGGTACGGTGGTCGCGTGCCAGACCGAACGCAGTCAGCACGCCAATCGCGATCGCGCCATGAAAATGTTGAAGGCGAAGTTGTACGAGCTGGAAATCCAGAAACGCAATACCGAAAAAGCGGCGCTGGAAGCGACCAAATCCGATATCGGGTGGGGCAGCCAGATTCGCAGTTACGTGCTGGATCAGTCGCGCATCAAGGATTTGCGGACCGGTGTGGAACGCACGGATACGCAGCGCGTTCTCGATGGCGATCTGGACGAATTCATCGAGGCCAGTCTGAAATCCGGGCTCGACGCGGGCGCGAAACGGCTGGACGCGTGATAGAATATGGGTACCCATATCGGGCTGGAATTGCGATGAAGACGACGATTGATATTGCGGATGATCTAATTAAGCGCGCGCGTCAGGTACAGAAGCGCGAGGACATCACTCTGCGCGCGCTTGTGGAAGAAGGCTTGCATTACGCGATCGGTCAGCATGCGCGCTCGGTGGCGAAATACAAATTCAATCCGGTGGTTGTCGGCAAGCCGTATAAGCCGGGCATGCCGGTCATGGATGTCACCGCGATTATTCGAGAGACCTACGAAGAATCGGAAAATCGAATGTTGAAGTCCGTGTTCGCCGAAAGCGCCGTGCAGGGCGCAAAGGCCGTAAAGTTGCGCAAGAAAGTCCGGAAATGATTGCGGTCGACACGAATATTCTCGTGTACGCGCACCGCGCCGATATGCCGCAGCACGAGGTGGCGTTTCCGATGCTGGCCGGACTTGTGGAGGGTAACGTTCCGTGGGCGCTGCCGTGGCCATGCGTGCACGAGTTTTTTGCAAGTGTCACCTCCACCAAGTGGAAGGTCCCGACGACTCCTTCACGTGCATTGACCGTGTTGAATGAAATTACCAATTCGCCCCGTGTTCAGATCATTGGAGAGGGCGTCGATCATCTGGAGATTTTGACTGGCCTGGTTGAAAGCGCTGGCGTGCGTGGAGGTTCAATCCACGATGCACGCATCGCGGCCATCTGCATCGCCCACGGTGTCAATAAACTTTTGACGGCCGATCGGGATTTTTCACGATTCCCCACGTTAAAGACCCATAATCCTTTCATACAAACGCATGACCGACGCCGCCACTGACCCCAACGCCCCACCGCCCGACGAAAATCGGCTGATCGCCGATCGTCGCGAAAAGTTGCGTGCGTTGCGCGCGCAGGGCATCGCATTCCCGAACGATTTCCGGCCCGATGCGTTCGCCGGCGATCTGCAGAAAACGTATGACGGCAAAGAGGCCGCGGCAATCGAAGCGGAAGGAAAATCCGTGAACGTCGCCGGCCGCATCATGCTCAAGCGCGGGCAGGGCAAAGTCAGTTTCATCCAGATCCAGGACATGACAGGCCGCATTCAATTGTTCGTGCAGGCTAATGCCCTGGGCGACAGCTACGAGAACGTCAAAACGTTCGACACCGGCGATATCGTCGGCGCCGAAGGCGTTTTGATGCGCACCAAAACCGGCGAGTTGTCGGTGAAAGTCCGTTCGCTGCGGTTACTCTCGAAAAATCTTCGGCCGTTGCCGGACAAGTGGCACGGGCTGGCGGATGTGGAACAGCGCTATCGGCAGCGCTATGTCGATCTGATCGTGACGCCGGAAGCGCGGCGTGCGTTCGAGTTGCGCTCGCACATGATCGGCTTCATGCGGCAATGGCTGGAAGCGTCGCCGCGCCGGTTCATGGAAGTCGAAACGCCGATGATGCATGTCATCCCCGGTGGCGCCACGGCACGGCCGTTCAAGACCCATCACAACGCGCTCGACATCGATCTGTTTTTGCGCGTGGCGCCGGAGCTGTATCTGAAGCGTCTTGTCGTCGGCGGTTTTGAACGTGTCTACGAGATCAATAGGAATTTCCGCAACGAAGGCGTATCGACGCGGCACAATCCTGAATTCACCATGCTCGAGTTGTATCAGGCGTATGCCACGTATGACGACATCATGGATCTCACCGAATCGATGATTCGCGAGACGGCGAAGGCGACGCTAGGAAAAACCGCGCTGACGTGGGAGGGCCGCGATATCGATGTCGGCGCGCCGTTCAAGCGTTGGCGGCTGGACGAAGCGGTGTGCGCGCACAATCCGGACATCGCTTCCGGAACATTGCGCGATGTCGCGTTACTGCGCGCTCATTGCGAGCGATTGAAGATACCGGTGAAAGCCGGCTACGGTTGGGGCAAGTTGTTGCTCGAGATTTTCGAAAAGACCGTCGAAAGCACGCTGATCCAGCCGACGTTTATCACGGCGTATCCCACCGAAGTGTCGCCATTGGCGCGCGCGAACGATGCGGACGCGGAAGTGACCGATCGTTTCGAATTATTCGTGGGCGGCAAGGAATTGGCCAACGGATTTTCCGAGTTGAATGATCCTGAAGATCAGGCCGACCGCTTTCGCGCGCAGGTCCTGGCCAAGGACGCGGGCGACGATGAAGCCATGCATTTCGATGCAGACTACATCCGTGCGCTGGAGTATGGAATGCCGCCGACCGGCGGTTTGGGTGTCGGGATCGATCGTCTGGTCATGCTTTTCGCCGATGTGGCATCGATCCGCGATGTGCTGCTATTCCCTTATATGCGGCCGGAAGGCGCGTTCTGAGCCATGACCGAGGCCATTTTACGACTTTACGTGAATTCTTCTGACGTCACTGGATCAGCCGGAAAATCAAGCGTCTGCGCCATGCTTCTGACGATGTTCTCAGGTCTTTTTTGCGCGACGACTTGTGGTAGTCTCGGCCTTGTGTTGCACGGTTGGAAACGGCGCAAACCGCATCGGTCGCAGGACTCGCGACCACTCCCGGCGAGGCTCGCGTTTGCAGCCGTCACTCAGCGGAGCGCATAGCATGAATATTCTTATCGTCGACGACCAACAGTCCGCTCGTACCATGTTGCGCCATGTCGTGGAGGGCATCAGCCCCGGCATCAGCGTCATGGATTTCGAAAGCCCGGTGGATGCATTGCAGTGGTCGGAACGCAATAGCGTCGACATGTTGCTGCTCGATTATCGTATGCCGGATATGGACGGGCTGCAGTTCACGCGTCAGTTTCGCCGTCCGCTGGTGAAGCGTGACGTGCCGATTGTGTTGATCAGCGTGGTGGGCGACGAACCCGTGCGCCAAGCCGCGCTCGATGCCGGCGTGATCGATTTCCTGGTCAAGCCGGTGCGTCCGCGCGAATTGCGTTCGCGACTGCGCAATCTCCTGCTGCTGCGGCAGCAAGGCGAGTCGGTAAAGGAACGTGCGCGTTCGCTCGAACGTCAGGTTCTGGAAGGCCTGCGCGAGGTCGAGGAACGTGAGCGGGAGACTTTATATCGGCTGGCGCGCGCGATCGAATTCCGCGATCTCGGCACCGGTCTGCATCTGATCCGCATGGCGCGCTTTGCCGGACTCATCGCAGAAGGTTTGCACCTGCCGGACGAGGATGTGCGCACGCTGGAGCTGGCGGCACCGCTGCACGATATCGGCAAAATCGGTATTCCCGATGCGATCCTGCTAAAAAACGGGCGGCTCAGCGAAGAAGAGTTTGCAGTCATGCGCAAGCATCCGCTGATGGGGCATGAAATCCTCCGCGACAGCCAAAGCAAATTCGTGCAACTCGGCGCGCAGATTGCGCTTCATCATCACGAACGATGGGACGGAACCGGCTATCCACATGGTCTGCGTGGAGAAGACATTTCCATTTACGCGCGCATCGTCGCCGTCGCCGACGTCTTTGACGCGCTCATTTCCGAGCGGCCGTACAAGCAGGCGTGGCCGGTCGAAGAGGCTGTCGCGTACGTTCGCGATCAAAGCGGAAAGCATTTCGACCCTACCTGTGTCGAGGCGTTGTTCCGCGATATGGATCAGGTTCGCATGATCGCCGGCATGACTTTCGTACCCGGACCTTTCGTCGAAAATTCCTAGCGCTTCGCGTGATTTTCACGCGGCGCCGGGTTATATTTTTGACTGTCGGCCGTCATCGGAATCGATGACACGCGGCGCGACAGTTCCCATGCCTGACGAACGCTTAACTGACATGCTCGATCATGCATAAAGACCTGGACACGAGCCGTATTGCGGCGACGGTAAAAAATTTCCTGCACGAACGATTCGATCTGCCGCTTGAACAGTTGACGGACGAAAGCTCGCTGCGCGACTTCGGCCTTGACTCGATCTTGATGCTCGATGTCATGCTCGACGTCGAAGACCGGTTGGGCGTGACCTTGAAAGATTTGTCGATGCCGCCCAATCCCAAACTCAAGGATGTCTTCGCGCTGATCGGAAGAAATCTGGCGGTCAACAGTTGAAGTCCGGTCAAAAGCGCGATGTCGTGGTGACCGGCATCGGTATCCTGTCGCCGCTGGGGCTCAACGTCGGCGAAGTGCTGGACAGCGTGCGCAACAACCGATCCGGGATTCGGTTGTGGGGAAGTCCCGACCTGGATAAAAAATATCCGGCAGGGATTATCGAGCGCGACTTCTCGAAGGATTTCTCCAAACTTGAACTGCCCTATCTCGACCGCTGCAGCCAGATGGCCGTGTTGGCCGCCAGACAGGCGGCGAGCGATGCCGGCTTCGATAAATTTTCCGAGTACGGCCGTCGCGCCGGGCTTTATTACGGGACGGTCGGCGGCAGTGTGCAGGTCGAGCACGAGTGGGTGAAACAGTTCTATATCGAGCACAAACAGGTCGCCAAACCGTTCACCATCATGGCCTGCATGATGAACGCGGCACCTGCGCAGATATCGATCCGCCATCAGATTCTAGGCCCGGTGATGACCTACAGTAGTGCGTGTACGTCATCCGGCGGCGCCATCGGCGATGCCTTTCGGGCGATCCGCGACGGCTATATCGACGTGGCGATTGCCGGCGGCGCCGAAGCGCCGATGCTCTCGACGTTCATCGCGCTATGGGGTGGATTGCGCGCGCTAGCCGATCCCGATCCGATCGACGTGGCGACCAGTTGCAAGCCGTTTTCGGCGAAACGCAGCGGCCTGGTGCTGGGCGAAGGTGCGGTTTTCCTGGTCCTGGAATCGCGCGAAAACGCACTGGCGCGCGGAGCGGAGGTCTACTGCAACTTCACCGGTTACGGCATCGCCTCCGACGGTTTCCATATCGGATCACCCAACGCCAGTGGGCAGATCGAGGCGATGCGCGACGCGCTGGAGGATGCCGGCTTGACGGCGAAGGACATCGGCTACGTGAATGCGCATGCCACCGCCACGTTGAACGGCGATCCGATCGAAGTGGCCGCGCTGAAGACCGTGTTCGACGAAGTTCCAATTAGTTCGACCAAGGCCATCCACGGCCATCTGCTCGGCGCGGCAAGCGCGATCGAAACCGCGATTACCGTGTTGGCCGTGAACCAGTCGTTCTTGCCTGCGACAGCGCATCTGGATGAGATAGATCCGGCCTGCAACCTCAACCACGTTGCAAACAGCCCCATGAAAAATCATCCGCTGGAGCACGCGCTGTCGTTCTCATCGGGTTTCGGCGGGACGAATATTGCCTTAATTGTGTCCGCGAATCACAGCTTGAGAAAAAAGTCAAAAATCTGATCGCCGTGATGGCTACAATCGCCCTGCCATCGGTGTGGTGGCTGCGAATTGAGGATCACGACCATGTCAGCCGTCGAATTATTTGCTCCACTCAAGCACTCCCGCGTAGCAACGCAGTTCAAGACCGATCAGCACAATTCGCTCACGATCACGATGGCGCAGGCGCCTTCTGGCCAGACGCAGAATTTTTCACTCGATCTGCTCGGCGATCTCCGTGATTTGTACAAAGGCATTCGAGACGGCGGAGGCCAATGGCTCGCCGGCGGAAGTTTCCGGCCCATCAACTACATCGTCCTGAAGTCGGCCAACCCGGACTACTTCAGTCTCGGCGGCGATCTCGCCTATTTCCGCGAATGCATCCAGCTGGGTGACAAGCGCGGGCTGCGCGACTATTCCATGCAGTGCATCGACATGATCTACGACTGGTCGACCCATCTCGGCAAGCAGACCACGACGGTGTCGCTGGTGCAGGGTCGAGCGCTCGGCGGCGGATTCGAAGCGGCGCTCGCCTCGGATTACCTGATCGCCGAAGAACAGAGCGAATTCGGATTCCCGGAAATCCTGTTCGGATTGTTTCCGTGCACGGGCGGTATGAGTCTGCTGGCGCGCCGCGTCGGGCCTTATCAGGCCGAACGCATGATGAGCAACGGAAAGATTTACTCGGCGAAAGAGCTCAAGGACCTGGGTGTCGTCGACGAAATCTGCCCGACCGGCAAGGGCACGCTCGCCGTCGAGAAATTCATGGCCGAGCATCAAAAACACTGGCTTGCCAGACTGGCCTTGCAGCGCGGGCGGGCGCGATTGTCGCCGCTGAATTACGACGAATTGCGAACGGTGGTCGACGAATGGGTGGACATCGCGATGAATCTCGGCGAAACCGACCTTCGCGTGATGGACATGCTAATCAAAATGCAGCGCGCTCGCTTGCCCAGTTAGAGGTTGTCCGGTCGAGGATCGGGTGCCGTCCGAAATCGTCTTGCGCAACGCGACGACCGTTGCCAGCGAGCACTCGCGTATGTCGGCGGCTAGCCGATCGCGCGACGTGTCGATTTCGTCGCTGCTCATCTGCATGACTGAACTGGCCATCGAAGCAAGGCGGTGCGCGCCGACGTTCGCGCTGACGCCTTTCAGGGCATGGGCGATGTTGGGCACGGCCGCATAGCTGCGGTTGGACAACGCATCGACGAGCTGTTGCGAGCAACGCGTGATGTCGTTTTGCGCGTGCGACAGCAGTTTGACGAGGAATTCCGGCCCGTCATGGAGGCTGCCGAGTTCTTCGAGGAATTCCTGATCCAGTGGACTGACCGGCACGATGCGCAGCGCCGGACGCTCCAGACGCGTCGGTTCGACAATGTGCTCATGCGATGCGGATTCATCGACAATCGGTTCTTTCTTGCCACCCTGCACCTGTGATAATCCCTTGCGGAGATTGGCGAGCGTGACCGGCTTGTAGAGCACGCCCGCGCCACCGGCTTCGATCAGGCGCGCCGCGGTCCGTGTGGTCGCGTCGGCGGTCAGGAACAAGGCCGGCGTCGCATCCTGTCTGCCGAAACGATACGTCTGCAGCACGCGCACGCCGTCCATGTCGCCGAGGTTGTAATCGAGCAGAAGCAGGTCGAATTCCTGCGTGGCGAGGATCTCGAGTGCTTCTATGCCACTGGTGCAACTCGTCACCACGTGATGATCGAGTTTCAGCAACTCCTCCATCAGCAGCAGTGTCGTCGGATTGTCTTCGGCGATGAGGATGCGCATCGGCGCAGGCAGTTCGCGCTCCGGTATCGCCGCCGTTTGCGTACGTTCCGAACGGGGTAGGGTGAGGTCGAACCAGAAACGGCTGCCGTGTCCCGGCGTGCTTTCGAAGCGCAATTCGCTGTGCATCGAATCGAGAATTTTTTTCGACAGCGCAAGCCCCAGACCGGTGCCGCCGTAGCGTCGATGCGTGCCTTCTTCGACCTGGAAGAACGGCTGGAATATCTTGTCGTAAAACGCTTCTGGAATTCCGATTCCTGTATCGGCCACGCTGAAACGCAACGTGTAATTCTCGGCATCCTGATTCAGCAAGTCGATGCCCAGCCGCACACTGCCTTTCTCGGTGAATTTGATCGAATTGCCGATCAGGTTGAGCAGGATGCGATTGATGTGATGAGCGTCGGTCTTCACGCCGTCGACGATCGCCGCATCCATCACCGCGCGGAACGCGATGCCTTTTTTGGCGGCGAGCGTTTCGAATGTCGTGCGCAATGTTTCCACTTGCCGATGCAGATCGACCGGTTGAAGATCGAGCGTGAGTGTGGAGTTTTCGTATTTCGCTTCGTCCAAGAGATCGTTGATTTCGCAGAGAAGGTTGTCCGACAGCGTAAGAATCGTTTCCGTTCGCGCGTTGACGGAACGGTCGTTCGATTCCACGGAAAGCAGTTCCGCCGCCGCCACGATTCCTGTCAGCGGAGTTCGCAATTCATGGCTGACTTTAGCGAGCAGATCGGATTTCGCACGGCTCTGCTGCTCGGCGTTTTCGCGTGCTTCGCGCAATGTCTTGATCAGCGTTCCGGCATAAAGAGGAACGACGATCAGCGGCACCAGCACGGCTGTCCAGATGACGAAATTATCCTGCCAATACGGTTCGCTGACGAGCACCAGACAGAAATCGGCGATCGAAACGATCTGACAGAAATGCATTAACGGCCGGCCCGTGCGGAAGCCGAAACCGAGTGTCGTGAAGAGATAGAAGCCCGCGATGAGCGCGCCGAATTTTCCGGTCAGCGCGATCCAGACCGACAGCACCAGCGGATCGGTCACCGCACTGGCGATGAGGAGCCATTGCAGCATCGACAGCGATGCCTTGCGCATCACCCAGAACGGCGAGATCGCGTAGACGCAATAGCCCAGCGTCAGGACCAGGAACCACGCCGGTACGCCCGCATGCGTCGTGAAGAACATGACAAGGTCGGCGATGATGACCGGGACCGCTACGCCCACGCGCACCTTGGCCTGCGCCTGAAGAATGCTGCGCAGACCCTGTTCCGTGCGGTCGTGAACTCCCTCGAGGAAATTGATGTTCATCAACAAGGCAAACCAACCCTCTATGACCAAATCGTAGCGCAAACGGTTGTTATGTGACGTAAAGACGAACCCTTTCGTATGGTCCACTTTTACTTCCTACCGCGCAATTCCAGCAACCCTTCATTCGTGTGAGGAATACCACCCACCATGAGCAAGAAGGAGGCCAAGAACAGCGGGCGGGTCGGTAAGCGGATATGGCATCGATTGATCTTCCCCCGATCCTCGGCTACAAAGGGCTCCCGGCAACCATTGTTGGACGCGTATGAGTGCTCACGTTTCACCGTCCGGCTCGCGCCATGCTCGCAAGCGCATAAGTTGCGATGTGCTGATGATCCACGGCCCGGAATCGTGGTCCACGTCACTGGTCGACATTTCAGCGACCGGCCTGCGCGTCGAACGTCCCGCGGGATGGAAAGGTTGTCCGGAAGATCTGTACGCGCTCGATCTCATGTTCGGCGACGATCTGCATATCCACGTCGACGCGAGCCTAGTTCGCATCGCCAGAACGCATCTGGCGTTCGCGTTCGCGCGGATTCCGGAAGACAAGGAAATTCCGTTGTGGAATCTCCTCGGCGGTTATGCCGATTCGCTGGAAGATTTCACCGACTGAGCTACGGCGTCTTCGGCGGATCGCGCAGTTCGCGGCGCAGAATCTTGCCGACGTTGGTCTTCGGCAGCGAATCGCGAAACTCGATGTACTTCGGATGTTTGTAACCGGTCAGGTTTTCCTTGCAGAAAGCGCGGATCGTTTCGGCGGTCAGACCCGGATCTTTCTTGACCACCACGACCTTCACCGCCTCGCCTGATTTTTCGTCCGGCACGCCGACGGCGGCCACTTCGAGCACGCCGGGAATCTGCGCGACGACATCTTCGATCTCGTTCGGATACACGTTGAAACCGGACACCAGAATCATGTCCTTCTTGCGATCGACGATATAGAAAAACCCTTTCTCGTCCATCTTCGCGATATCGCCGGTGTGCAGCCAACCGTCCGCGCTGATGACCTTCGCCGTTTCGTCCGGCCGGTTCCAGTAGCCTTTCATGACCTGCGGACCCCGGATGCACAGTTCGCCCACGCTGCCCACGTCGAGCTGCTTGCCGTCGTCGTCCTGGATCGACGCTTCGGTCGAGGGCACCGGCAAGCCGATAGAACCGTTGTACGCGACGAGATCGAGCGGATTGACGCACGCGGCCGGCGATGTTTCGGTCAACCCATACGCTTCGATCAGCGTGACGCCTGTCGTCTTCTTCCAGCGATCGGCGACGACGCGCTGCACCGCCATGCCGCCACCCATCGTGAACTTGAATCGCGAAAAATCCAGTTTGTCGAAACCCGGTGTGTTGAGCAGCCCGTTGAACAACGTGTTGACGCCGGTCATTGCCGTGAAATCGACGGTGCCGAGTTCCTTCACGAAACCCTTCATGTCGCGCGGATTGGTGATCAGATAATTCAATCCGCCGGTCTTCATGAAGACGAGACAGTTCGCCGTCAACGCAAAGATGTGATACAGCGGGATGGCGGTAATGATTACTTCTTCGCCTTCGTTCAATGTCGTGCCGAGCCAGGCGGAAGCCTGCAGCATGTTGGCAACCATATTCCGGTGCGTGAGCATCGCGCCTTTCGCGACACCGGTGGTGCCGCCGGTGTACTGCAGAAACGCGATGTCGTCGTGGCCGACGACGGCTTTCGGCGCGCGTTTCCGCGAACCTATTTTCAGTGCGGCATTGAAACGCACCGCATGCGGAATCGAAAAAGCGGGCACGAGTTTCTTGACGTAACGCACGACGAAATTGACGATGGCGCCTTTCGGCAGGCCGACCAGATCGCCGAGGCCGGTCGTGATGACGTGCTGGATCGGCGTATCCTTGAGCACTTCTTCAAGCGTCGCGGCAAAATTGTCGAGCACGATGATCGCGCTGGCGCCCGCGTCGTGGAGCTGATGACGCAGTTCGCGCGCGGTATACAACGGATTGGTGTTGACGACGGTCAGCCCCGCGCGCAGTACACCGAACAGCGCGACCGGATATTGAAGGACGTTCGGCAACATGATCGCCACGCGATCGCCTTTGCTCAGCTTGAGGTCGTTCAATAAATACGATGCGAAATGCTGACTGAGCCGGTCGACGTCGTCGTAACTCAGCGTGCGTCCCATGTTGGCGAAGGAGGGCCGATGGCGAAAGCGATCGCAGGCCGATTCCAGCAATTCAACGATCGACGAATACGAATTCGTGTCGATTTCCGCCGGCACATTCGGCGGATAACTGGCCAGCCAGGGGCGCTCGATAGTGTTCATTCCGATCCTAGACAAACCGTGCGCGGCTGCGCCACCCGCGGTTGTACAGGGCCGCGGCGCGGCCGGCAAGCTGCATTGCGAGGTGGTCGCCGACCAGGCAGGATGGAGGCATGGCCGTCCGAATAGCTTTCGCCGTCTTTACCGCTATCGTGTTGGCGAGCTGTGCGCGCACGCCGGACGATCAGCGCATTCGCGAGCATATCCGTTCGATGCAGGAAGCGGTCGAACAACGCGATCCTCGCGCATTTCTGGCTTATGTGACGCCGGATTTCAGCGGCAATGACAATACCGTCGACCGCAACGGACTTGGCAACGTGCTGCGCGTCGAAGTGTTGCGCAACGATAACGTCACGGTCGTACTCGGGCCGTTCGACGTCCAGATGCAGGGCGATCGCGCGACCGTCGATCTCGTGGCGACGATTACCGGCGGGCAGGGCGGATTGATTCCGGAACGCGGCGCGATTTATTCGATCGCCAGCGGTTGGCGCCGCGATGGCAAGGACTGGCGCTGCTACGCCGCGACCTGGGAGCAGAAGCTGTAGCTCCGGCTCCCGTAGCCGTCACGCCACCTTGGAACCCGTCGCGAGTTGGCGAAGCACGAACGGCAGAATGCCGCCATGACGGTAATAGACGATTTCCTTCGGCGTCAGCAATAGCACTTTGACCTTGAACTTCTTCTCGCCGGTCGTGCTTTTGGCGACGATCTCGACCTCTTTCGCCGCGCCGTCGTTCAGGCCGACGATGTCGTACACCTCGTCGCCCTTCAATCCGAGCGACTGCGCATTTTCACCATCCATAAACTGCATAGGCAGCACACCCATGCCGACCAGGTTCGATCGATGGATGCGCTCGAAACTTTCCGCGATGACCGCTTTCACCCCGAGCAACAACGTGCCTTTCGCGGCCCAATCGCGCGACGAGCCCGTGCCGTATTCCTTGCCCGCGATCACGATCAGCGGAACATTTTCCTTTTTATACTTCATCGCCGCGTCGTAGATCGGCAGTTTTTCCTTGTCCGGAAAATGAAGAGTGTTTCCGCCTTCCTCGCCGCCGAGCATCAGGTTCTTGATGCGGATGTTGGCGAACGTGCCGCGCACCATGATGTCGTCGTTGCCACGGCGCGAACCGTAGGAATTGAAATCGACTTTCGTGACACCGCGCCCTTGCAGGAACTGACCGGCCGGCGACGTCGCCTTGATGTCGCCGGCGGGCGAGATGTGGTCGGTCGTAATCGAATCGCCGAACAGACCGAGCACGCGCGCGCCTTGTACGTCGTGGATCTTGCCCGGCTGCATGCTCATGCCGTCGAAGTAAGGCGGGTTCTTGATGTAGGTCGATTTCTGATCCCACGCATAACGCTCGCTTTCGGGCGGCGCGATCTCGTTCCAGCGCGAATCGCCTTTGAACACGTCGGCGTAGTTGTGCTTGAACAGATCCGGCCCGACCGTCTTGGCGATCACGTCGCCAATTTCCTTGTTGGTCGGCCAGATATCTTTGAGGAAAACCGGTTTGTCGTCGCTGCCGTTGCCGAGCGGCTGCGTGGTGAGATCGATGTCGACGGTACCGGCCAGCGCGAACGCGACGACCAATGGTGGCGACGCCAGGTAATTCATCTTCACTTCCGGATGCACGCGACCTTCGAAGTTGCGATTGCCCGACAACACCGAAGCAACGGCCAGGTCACCATCGCCGATCGCTTTGCTGATTTCCGGCGGCAGCGGACCGGAGTTGCCGATGCACGTCGTGCAGCCGTAGCCGACCAGAAAAAACCCAAGTTTTTCCAGATCGCCGAGTACGCCGGCTTTCTTCAGATAGTCGGTGACAACGAGCGAACCCGGCGCGAGCGATGTTTTCACCCAAGGCTTAACTTTCAAACCTTTGGCGACCGCGTTGCGCGCGAGCAATCCCGCGCCGAGCATGACCGCAGGATTTGACGTATTGGTGCATGACGTAATCGCGGAAATGACGACCGCGCCATCGTTCAGATCGAAATCGCCGCCGTCGCGCGTGACGCGCTGACCCGGCGCGTTCACGCTCTTGTCGTGTCCGACCGCCGTGGCGCCGCCTTCATTGGCGAAACGCGATTCCTGATTTTTGAGCGTGCGATTGGAGGTGAGCGTTTTTAACGATTCTTCGTAACTTTTGGCCACATCTTCGAGCAGCACGCGATCCTGCGGACGCTTCGGTCCGGCCAGCGACGGTTTGACCTCGGCGAGACTCAGTTCGAGCTTCGAACTGAATTGCGCATGGGGCGTGTTCTCGTCGTGCCACAAACCCTGCGCTTTCGCGTATTGCTCGACGAGTTGGATGTGCGCTTCTTCGCGTCCGGAAAGGCGTAGATAGTTGATCGCTTCGGCATCGATCGGGAAGATGCCGCACGTCGCGCCATATTCCGGTGCCATGTTCGCGATCGTCGCGCGATCGGCCAATGCGAGATGCTTCAAACCATCGCCGAAAAATTCGACGAATTTCCCGACCACGCCGTGTTTGCGCAACATCTGCGTGACGGTGAGCACGAGGTCGGTCGCCGTTGCGCCTTCCGGCATTTTTCCGGTGAGCTGGAAACCGACCACTTGCGGAATCAGCATCGAAGAAGGCTGACCGAGCATCGCCGCTTCCGCTTCGATGCCGCCGACGCCCCAGCCCAGCACGCCGATACCGTTGATCATCGTGGTGTGCGAATCGGTGCCGAAGACCGTGTCCGGGAACAGCCAGGTTTCGCCGTTCTTTTCGCCGGCCATCACGACGCGGGCGAGGTACTCGAGATTGACCTGATGCACGATGCCGGTGCGCGGCGGCACCACTTTGAAATTGTTGAAGGCTTTCTGGCCCCAGCGCAGGAATCCGTAGCGTTCCTTGTTGCGATCGAATTCGATCTTGACGTTCTGGTCGAGCGAATCGGCCTTGCCGAACATGTCGACTTGAACCGAATGATCGATGACGAGTTCGGACGGAATCAGCGGATTGATTTTCTTCGCATCGCCGCCGAGTCGGACGATCGCATCGCGCATCGCGGCCAGATCGACGACGCACGGAACGCCGGTGAAATCCTGCAATACGACTCGCGCCGGCATGAACGCGATTTCGGTATCGGGTTCCTTGGTCGGTTCCCACTGTGCGACCGCTTCGATTTCTTTCCTGGTCACGTTCAAACCGTCTTCGTGACGCAGCAGATTCTCGAGAAGGATCTTCATCGAATACGGCAGACGCGTGATGTCGAACTGCGCGCCGAGCTTGGCGAGATTGGCGAGTTTGTAGCGTTTGCCGTCGATGTCGAGGGTCGTGTGCGTCGAGAACGAATCGGTCATGACAGGCTCCTGATGGCGGAATTGGCGGTCGGTGGGCGATAAGCCGCGCATTATCGCGCATCGCAGCAAAAGAATCAGTTCGAAACGGTCGAATTGAACGCCTCAGGTCCGGTCGAGGGTGCATCCGGCGCACAGGCCGCGCGCGAGCATCGCGTACTCGCGTTGCCGGAACACCATCCGCCACGGACTTCCGCCGAGCTGGCGCCACAAAACCGCCGATCGGATGGCCGCCAGGAGCAGTGCCCGGATCTGGTTGACCTGCGTCGGCTGTTGCAGAAAGTTCGAATTGCCTTCGACGATGATGCGCGGTCGCAGCGGCGAAATGTTGTCTGCGTAGACCTTGGCCAGCCGCGCGCAGACGTCGATGTTGCCGGCTTCGAGCTGATCGAGTAGCGGCGCCATCTCTTCCAGCGCGGTTTTCAATGCCTGGCGAACGGACGCGCGTTTGGAAACGGCGCGTTCCAGCCGCAGCACCGTGACTGCCATGCGCGTGAGCGCGGCGTCGCGGCTGGAATTCGCCTCGAACTGCGCCACCACCGTTTCCAGACCAAGCTTCAGATTGGCGACACCGCCGAACACCGCCGCCGGCGTCTCCGCGTCGATGCGCAACGTGCTGGCAAGACTGACGCGCATCTGCGTCGTGTCGCAACTCCCGCGCAGCGCGATCGCCCGCACGAGCGCCAGCGCCTGCATGACGCCCGCCAGCGCGATGACGCGGCCTTCTCTCATGGCACGCCGCCGCCGAACGGGGCATCGGTCGCATCGATGATGCCGCCGCCGAGACATTCTTCGTCGCGGTAGAACACGATGGATTGCCCCGGCGTTACCGCCCGTTGCGCGTTATCGAACTCCACGACGCATTCGTCGCCGCGCAACGTGACACGACACGATTGATCCGCTTGCCGATAACGCGTTTTCGCTGTGCAGACGAATGGGTCGACGGGCGAGACGCCCGAAACCCAGCTCAGTTCGCTGGCGCGCAACGTGCGCGAATGCAGCCAATCCGTTTCGTTTCCTTGCGCCACGAACAAAATATTTTTCGGCACGTCTTTTCCGACCACATACCACGGATCGTTCGATGCGTCGCGCCGTCCGCCGATGCCCAGGCCGTTGCGCTGGCCGAGCGTGTAATACATCACGCCGTCGTGCTCGCCGATCAAGTTGCCATCCGGCGTACGCACTTCACCTTTGCGCGCCGGAATGTACTGGCCCAAAAATTCCCGGAAATCGCGTTCGCCGATAAAACAGATACCGGTCGAATCCTTTTTGGCATGCGTCGGCAGTTCCGCATCGCGCGCCAGCCGGCGCACTTCAGGCTTTGGCAGTTCGCCGACTGGAAACAAGGTAAATGCGAGCTGTTCCTGGCCGAGCGTGTACAGGAAATAGCTTTGATCCTTGTTCGCGTCCTTGCCGCGTAACAAGCGATATCGACCGTCCACTTCGTCCGTTCGCGCGTAATGTCCCGTCGCGATTTTTTCCGCGCCGAGCGCGCGCGCGTTATCGAGGAATGTCTTGAACTTGATCTCGCGATTGCACAGCACGTCTGGATTGGGCGTGCGGCCGGCACGATATTCGTCGAGGAAATGCTCGAAAACGCGATCCCAATATTCCGCCGCGAAATTTCGCGCATGAAACGGGATATCGAGTTTGCCGCAAACGCGCACGGCATCGGCCCGATCCTGCTCGGCATGGCATTCGCCGAAACGCGCGTCCTCTTCCCAGTTCTGCATGAACATTCCCGCGATGTCGCCGCCGGACTGTTTGAGCAGCCATGCGGCGACCGACGAATCGACACCTCCGGAAACGCCTACGACGATTGCGGGCGATCCGCTCATCGACCGGCACCGTTCGGAATCGATATCACTGTATCCAGCGGAAAATGCCGACCGGCCAGATAGTCGTCGACGCCGCGCAATACCATCGGGCTGCGCAATTGCGAATGCCGGTCGGCGATCTCGCTGCGGTCGAGCCAGCACGCGCGAACGATGCCTTCGTCGAGCTGTCGCTGCGCATCGTGCCGCAGCGGTTTGGCTGCAAACGTGAAGCGCACGAAATGCGCATCGCCGGTCGCGTTCGACCATTGATACACGGCCACGAAGCCGGTCAATTCGACCGTCCAGCCGGTTTCTTCCAGTGTTTCACGGCACGCCGCGTCATGCAGCGACTCATGGGATTCCAGATGCCCGGCCGGCTGATTGAACACGAGTTGGCCCTGCACGCGCTCCTCGACGAGCAGGAATTTGCCGTCGCGCGGGACGATCGTGGCGACGGTCACATCCGGACGCCAGATGTCGTCGGTTCGTGAATTCGTTGAGATGGTGCGGTTCATGCTTCCAATTGTTACACGAGCAGGCAGCGCACGACTTGAAATCGAGGCATTGCGGCGCAACTCAGCGCTATGATGAAATTAGTTACGGACTCCATGATCAATTCGGTAGAGATGTCGCAGAAGAACGAAAACGAATCCAGCAGACAGCACGGCGTCGTCGTTGAAGAATCGCGTCCGGAAGTCGAACGCCCGCCGCTCTATCAAGTGGTGTTGCTCAACGACGATTACACCCCGATGGACTTCGTCGTCGTGGTGCTCGAGACGTTTTTCAACTTGAATCGCGAATTGGCTACGCAGGTCATGCTCCACGTGCATACGCGCGGCAAGGGCGTATGCGGCGTTTTCACACGGGAAGTGGCAGAAACGAAGGTGACGCAGGTAAATGAGTTTGCACGCGCGCATCAGCATCCGTTGTTGTGTACTCTTGAGAAAGCATGAGGACTGGATTCGCAATTGAATTGACCCGCGCGTCCCCCATCTTGAACGCAGGCTTTAAGCAAAGGTATTTCAATGTTTAGCAAAGATCTCGAGCTTACGATCGGCCAGTGTTACAAAGAAGCGCGCGAACAACGCCACGAGTTCATGACGGTCGAGCATCTGCTGCTGGCGCTGCTGGAAAATCCTTCCGCTGCGGCAGTGTTGAAGGCGTGCGGAGCGGACATCACCAAGCTCGGCAAAGACCTCAAAGCGATCATCCTGGAAACGGTGCCGGTTCTGCCGGCCAGCGATGAACGCGACACGCAACCCACGCTCGGTTTCCAGCGTGTCTTGCAACGTGCGGTTTATCACGTGCAATCGTCCGGCCGTAAAGAGGTGACCGGCGCGAATGTGCTCGTCGCGATTTTCGGCGAGAAGGATTCGCACGCCGTCTACTTCCTCAATCAGCAGGAAGTGGCGCGTCTGGATGTCGTGAACTACATCGCACACGGCGTCGCGAAGATCGGCCAGGAACCCGGCCAGCAGACGAACGGCGAAGCCAAACAGGAAGGCGAGGGCGGCGACGAGCCGCGCGGTAATCCGCTCAACGAATTCGCAGCGAACCTCAATGATCTGGCGCGTCAGGGCAAGATCGATCCGTTGATCGGTCGCGCCGAAGAAATCGAACGCACCATCCAGGTGCTGTGCCGTCGCCGCAAGAACAATCCGCTGTATGTCGGCGAAGCCGGCGTCGGCAAGACAGCTTTGGCCGAAGGTCTGGCCAAACGCATCGTCGAAGGCGAAGTGCCGGATGTCCTCAAAGGCTGCACGATTTATGCGCTCGATCTCGGCGCATTGGTCGCCGGCACGAAGTATCGCGGCGATTTCGAAAAACGCCTCAAAGCCGTCATCACCGAATTGAAGAAACAACCGCAGGCGATCCTGTTCATCGACGAAATCCACACCATCATCGGTGCGGGTTCGGCGTCGGGCGGAACGATGGATGCGTCGAATCTGATCAAGCCCGTGCTCGCCTCCGGCGAACTGCGCTGCATCGGTTCGACCACTTTCCAGGAATTCCGCGGCGTGTTCGAAAAAGACCGCGCGCTCGCGCGCCGTTTCCAGAAAATCGACGTGGTCGAACCGACCATCGCCGAAACCGTGGACATTCTCAACGGCCTGAAATCGCGTTTCGAACAGCATCACAAAGTCGAATACACGGCCGATGCGATCAAGGCAGCCGTCGATCTGGCCGTGAAACACATCGGCGATCGTTTGCTGCCGGATAAAGCCATCGACGTCATCGATGAAGCTGGCGCGCGTCAGCGCCTGATGCCGGAAGATCAGCGCAAGACGATCGTCGACGTTCCGGAAATCGAGTTCATCGTCGCCCGTATGGCGCGCATTCCTGCCAAACAGGTTTCCGCCTCCGATCGCGATGTGTTGCGCAATCTCGAACGCAATCTGAAAATGGTCGTGTTCGGTCAGGACAAGGCAATCGAAGCGCTGGCCGCGTCGATCAAGATGGCGCGTTCGGGTCTCGGCAGCGTCGACAAACCGATCGGCAATTTCTTGATGGCCGGCCCCACCGGCGTCGGCAAGACCGAAGTGACGCGGCAGCTTGCGTTGCAGCTCGGTATCGAGCTGGTTCGGTTCGACATGTCCGAATACATGGAAGCGCATTCGGTGTCGCGTCTGATCGG
>JBDUEI010000148.1:0-12114 GCA_040002515.1 Rudaea sp.
ACCGAACTGTTCCTGGTCGAAGGCGATTCGGCCGGCGGCAGCGCCAAGCAGGCACGCGACAAGGACTATCAAGCGATCCTTCCGTTGCGCGGAAAAATATTGAACACGTGGGAAGTCGAATCGGGTTCGGTGCTCGCGTCGCAAGAAGTCCATGATCTGGCCGTCGCCATCGGATGCGATCCGGGCCGCGACGATATTTCCGGACTGCGCTACGGCAAGGTCGTCATCCTTGCCGATGCCGATTCTGACGGATTGCACATCGCGACTTTGTTGTCGGCGTTGTTCCTGAAACATTTCCCGAAACTCGTTCGCGAAGGACACGTTTTCGTCGCGATGCCGCCGCTGTTCCGCGTCGATGTGGGCAAACAGGTTTTCTATTGTCTCGACGAGGCCGAACGCGACGCGATGTTGCAGAAAATCGAGCGCGAAAAAATGAAAGGCGCGGTCAATGTTACGCGCTTCAAAGGGTTGGGCGAAATGAACCCGCCACAGTTGCGCGAATCCACCATCGATCCGGACACGCGTCGGCTGGTTCAGCTCACGGTAGATGGCGACGTCGACGACGGCACCACCAAACTGCTGGACATGCTCTTGGCCAAAAAACGCGCAAGCGACCGCAAGGAATGGCTGGAAACCAAAGGCGATCTGGCATCGCTGGAGGTTTGATAAACGCGCTGTAAACGCGCGCGAAATCTTTGCGTGCATTTACATTTGTGCGGCAGATCGGCGGGATAGAATTTCCGCGACATCGGGAGATCACCATGAAAGTGTGGCTCGTTCGCGGAACGGCAGTTTGTTTGGTTACCCTGTTTTTTGCCGGCGTTGCAGCGGCACAATCGTTGAACAATTCGCCGATCATTTTTTCCAGCGGCGTGTGGGACGTGCATCGAACAACCGATGCGATGACCGACGCCACGGTGTGCACGTCGATATACAAAAACCAGTTCGGCATCCAGCTCGGCGAAAACATGCTGACGATCGCCATCGCCGACGGCGTGAAAAATGTTCAGCTACGCTTCGACGAGGCGGCAGCCAAACCCCTGCGCCTCGCGACGAAAAGCGAATTCCAAAACAACCGCATCGAAGTGACGGCGAGCGATTTCGCCGAACTTATCGACTCGCGCCGCCTGCGTTATCAAGTCACGACCGGCACGAACGACACGGCCTCCGGCGACATCGATCTGAACGGTGTCTTTCAAACCCACGACAACGTGCGTGCGGGATGTGCAGGCAATCCCATTGCCGCGCCGGAGCATTCCGCCGCGATGGTCGACACTTGCACACCCGGGCTGCGCGATCGCATGTCGCGCAAAGGCATCGCGCCGCAAGACATCCAGGACATCTGTTCGGCGCAAGCTAGCGAATGAAGATTGCACGATGACCCTACCCGACCGACATCTCGATCTGGGTTGCGGCGAAATTCCTCGCAATCCGTATTCGCGCGGACAGTTGTGCGGTGTCGATGTGCGTCCGCTCGCGACGACGAAGGCGTTCGACTACAAAGTCGCCAACCTGTTTCTGAATCCGATTCCTTACGAGGACGATAGCTTTGGCTCTGTATCGGCCTACGACTTCATCGAACACGTTCCGAGATTGCTTGTTACCGCCGATGGGCGCGATACCGTATTTCCGTTCGTTCGGCTGATGAACGAAATCTGGCGCGTGCTCGCACCGGGCGGACGCTTCTACGCGCTCACGCCGGCCTATCCGAATGTCGAAGCGTTCACTGATCCGACGCACGTCAACATCATCACCGAACAAACGCACACGTATTTCTGCGGAGACGAACCGCTCGGACGGATGTACGGATTTACCGGCACGTTTCGCGCGCTCGACGTGCGCCGCGTCTATCGCTCCGACGCCTACAGTGCTATTTCCGGATCGGTCGAAAATAATTCGCGATCGAAAAGTCTGTCGAGAAAATTACGATCGTTTTCGCGCTGGCTGCGCGGCAAACAGGCGTCGCTGAAACCGCCGTATCTTTTATGGGAACTCGAAGCGATCAAGCCGTCGCGTTGAGCGCAGCTTCCAACAATTTCCTGATCACTGTCTGCAATTTCGCCGCACGTGCTTCGACGTACTCGAACGTCACCTCGTCCATGTAGTTGAGCTGCACCAGTTCGAGCTGGATGGCATCGACGCCACGAGATGGCTTGCCGTATTGCCGCGTGATGAAGCCGCCCTTGAAGCGTCCATTCAGGACGAACGTGTAGTCGCGCTGCGACTCGAGTACGTTGACCAATCGTTTCTGCAATCCCGGTGAGCAACTCGCACCATCGGCCGTGCCGATGTTCAGATCGGGAAGTTTGCCTTCGAACAGAAAGGGCACGACGCTGCGAATCGAATGCCCTTCCCACAATACGACGCGATGATGTGCCGCTTCGATCCGCTCGATTTCGGCTGCCAGAGCAGAATGATAAGGATGCCAATAACGCTCGACGCGCGAAGCGATTTCTTGCGGCGATGGCTCGTATTCCGGCTGATAAATCGGTTCACCGGAAAAATCGGTGAGCGGACACAATCCCGTCGTATTCTGTCCCGGATACAGCGAAGCATCGTCGCTCGGACGATTCAAATCGACCACGTAACGCGAAAATGTCGGGACGATGATCGATGCGCCGAGTTCATGTGCGAATTCGTAAAGTTTCGCGACATGCCAGTCCGTATCAGGGACCTTGCGCGCGTTGTCGGTCAGCCGCAACGCGATGTCGTCCGGCAATATCGTTCCGTTGTGCGGCAGCGAAATGAGCAGCGGCGATGTGCCGCGATGGAGCGTAAAGGTGTCGGTCACGGTCTGTCGAATCGAAGGGAAGGCGCAAGCTTAGCGTCGTCGCATCCATTCACACAATCGATGCCGAGTGGACCGCGCTGTGACAGGAGATGCGCCACGCTTCACGCAGCGCCGTCGTCAGTTCCGACGCATGCTGCTCGACATCGCAGACATTCAGTCGCATCCGATCGCGTAATCCGAGTCGTAGCGCGCGACGACGCGAGTCATCTGACCCAAGCGCGATCGCGCGTCGCACGCAATCGGCCCGATCACTGGCGATGCATTCTTCGAGTTGCAGCGACGTGAGGATGGACGCAGTTTGTCGACTCACCATCGTTTCGCCGATCATCGTGATCACCGGCAATCCCATCCATAACGCATCGAAGCTCGTCGCGCAGCCGGAGAACGGAAACGGATCGAGTGCGATATCGCCATCGGCATAAGCGACGAACGTCTCGTCGCGCGTACCGTAACCGAGAAGTTCGAGACGCGACGGCGCGATTCCGTTGCGCTCACACCGTCGCAGAAAATGTGCGCGATCATCCACGCTGTCGAACGCGCGCGCTTTCAAACGTAGGACGCTTTCTGCCACGCCGCCGAGAATTTCGGACCAACACGCGAGAACCTCGTCGTTGATCTTAGTGATTCGATTGAAGCTGCAAAAACGCACCGGACCATCGACGCGCGGTTTTACATCCGGCGCGCGAGAAGTTGGCGAATAACACAATCGGCCGGACGCAAGACGCGCGACGCGCTCGGTGTAATTCTTCGATAGGTCAGGCGGGCTGAGCACGGCATCGCTCAACAGAACATCGATGGCGGGCACGCCCGTGCTATGAAAATAGTCGAGCCAACTTACCTGCGCGCGCGCGGGACGCGCCGCGAGCGCGCGCAAGCGGTTGCCGGGACTGTGTCCGCTGAGTTCGACGAGCACATCGATTTTATCAGCGCGGATTCGCGCGCACAGCGCCTCATCGCCAAGTGTATCGACGCGATGCCATTCGTCGGCGGCCGCTCGAAATTCCGCGGTGATCGCATCTTCGACGCCGCCCGAATCGTAGAGAACGTGATGCATCGTCGAACGATCGAAACGGCGCAAGACGTCGACGAAGAAATCAGCGACGAGTCCCGAAAAAAATCGCGGCGAAATCCAGCCAATGCGCAACGCCCGCTCGGTGTCATCCGCTCGCGCAATTTCTGGTGCATCAATGGAGGCTGCGAATCTGGCAGCCCATGCACGATGTCCATCGGCGATTTCACCGGCCGATACTGACGGATCATGTTGCATGGCGATCAACATCGCGCTTGCAGCCACCGCATCATCGGGAAATAGCGCGGTGATTCGGTGGTATTCGGCCAGCGCCGCGTCCGCATCACCGCGTTCTGCGAGCAAACTCGCGCGAAGCATTCGCGTTCCGCGATGATTCGGATGATTTAGTAGCAGCGCTTCGGCGGCGCCGAGAGCGGCATCCGTTTTTCCTTGCTGTTCGAGCAGCGCGGCTTTCGCGTACGACGTCTGCAACTGTTGAAGCGCGACGATTTCCGCATCGGCCGACGACTCGCGGCGCAATTGCGTGAGCAGAACGAAGGCAGCCGTCGCGTTGCCGTGATTCTCCAATTGGATCGCAGTTTGTATCGCGAGATTGCGCCACTTCGCGAGCGCAGGCAGCGGTTGACGCATTCGCTCGTCGATGCCGAACGTCTGTTGCGAGCGCGCGGCGGCGGATAACCATTCGAGAAATGCGCGCGCATCGAGCGGACGTAGCGCGCTGGCTCGGGCGAACGCGGACGCGGCGCGCGCGGGTTTCTCTGCGCCGAGTAAGGCGAGACCAAGATTGAGCCAGCCGCCGAAGGACGTCGGATCGCGCCGTGTCGCTTCCCGCGCGTCCGTTTCGGCGGCCGCGAAATCGTTTAATGCCAGATGTACGGACGATCGATTCGCGCGGATCGCCGCATTTTCCGGCGCAGCGGTCAGCGCCGTATCGAGCAAAGCAAGCGCGCGGCGTGGGTCGCCTTGTCGATGGCGCAGCATCGCGAACATCTGCAGTGCATCGACGTGATCTGGAACTTCGTCGAGCAATGCCGCGTAGTCGATGGCCGCCTTTTCGAGATCGCCGCGACGATGCGCGACGACAGCGCGCTCGAACAATTGTCGTTGTTCCGGCGTCACCGTGTTCCCGAATTCACGTCGCACGACTCCGATGCCGCATCAAAGCGTAAAACGATTCGGATCGAACGCATGCGTGTCCAGCGAAGGCGCAGTCTCACAGATCATCTCGCTGATCAGCATTCCGGTCGACGCCGACATCGTGACGCCGAGCATGCCGTGGCCCGTCGCCATGACCAGATTCTTCAACCGATTCGGCCGACCGAGCAAAGGCAGATCGTCGTAGGTCATCGGCCGCCAGCCGTACCACTCTTCGACGACGCTCGTGCCTTCCGGCTCGCGCAGATATTCCGCGGCACCGCGGCGCAACGCGTCGAGCCGCGTCCGATTGATGCTCGCGTCGTATCCGGCGAATTCCATGGTGCTGCCGAGACGGTAGCCGGAATTCCAGGCCGTGACGCACACCGCGCGCTCTTTTAGCGTCATCGGTATTTTCGGCGCAAGCATGGCTTTCGTGTACGTGATCGAATAGCCTTTGCCCGGCTGAATCGGAATTCGCAGATCGAGTTGTTTGGCCAGCAGCGGACTCCACGCGCCGAGCGCGAACACGATGTCGCGTCCGGCGAAATCGCCGCGATCGGTCACGACGGTTTCGACGCGATCGCCTTCGATGCGAAAACCCGTGATCGTCGTGTCCTCTGAAATTTCACCGCCGAGTTTTTTGACGACGCGCGCCAATTCCGCGCAGTAGCGATCGGGTCGCAGATGCGCATCGCCCGGATGAAAGTACGCGCCGACGATACTGTCGTTTAGAGAAGGTTCGCGCGCTTGTGCTTGGGCGCCATCGAGCGTTTCGATTTCGATGCCGTTTTCTTGCAAGAGTTTCGGAAGCCATTTAGATTTCTCGAAGCTCGCTATGTCGCGATAGACATTCATCGTGCCCACGGATTCGAATCCACAATCGAGTTTTTCGGTTTCGATAAGCGTTTGCAGTGACGTTCTCGAATGCTTCAGCAGCGCCGATTTGACCGACGTCACACGCTTGGCATCGGTCCAGTTGCAGCGATGCGCGAAATTGAGCATCCATTCGAGCAATCCGAAATCGAGTCGCGGCGCGATGCGCAGCGGCGCGTCGGGTTTTAGCATCCATCGAATCGCTTGGCCGATCACACCCGGCGTGGCCAATGGCATGCAGTGGCTCGGCGTGATGGTGCCGCAATTGCCGTGCGACGCGGCACCGCCGGCGGTTCCCATCTCGATGATCGTGACGCTCCGTCCTGCGCGCAACAAATACAGCGCGCACGCCAGTCCGATGACGCCGCCACCGAGCACCAACACATCGGATTGCCGCACCGTCATTCGCTGTCCGCAGGCTCCATCGCGATGGCGGTGGCGGCGACGGAGCGCCGTTTTGGAGCCGTCGAGCGCCAGCCGGTCCAGCCCGGACCGCGCACGACTTGTCCCGGCGTGGCGCCCGTGTGCTCGCCGTTCTGCAATACCTGCACGCCGTTGACAAATACGTCGCGCATGCCGGTGGCGAATTGCTGCGGTTTGTCGAACGTGGCGTGATCGGCGATCGTGGCCGGATCGAACACGACGATATCGGCATAGCTGCCGACCTTGAGTTCGCCGCGGTCGCGCAATTTCAGATTGTGCGCGGGCAACGCACTCAGACGCCGCACTGCGTCACCGAGCGAGGTGACTTTTTCGTCGCGCACATAATGCCCGAGAAATTTCGCGACATTTCCATACGCGCGCGGGTGCGGCTGGAATTTCAGGAACACGCCTTTCGGTTCGTACGATCCTTCATCCGAACCCAGCGCCACCCACGGTTGCGACAAGCCGAGTTTGACGTTCTCTTCCGACATCAGGAAATACACCGTGCCGATGCGCGTGTGATCTTCGATGACCAGATCGATGGCCGTTTCTTCCGGCGATTTGCCACGCATGCGCGCAACTTCAGCGAGCGTCTTGCCAGTCAGCGGCTTGAGCGAATCTTTCTCGAACGAGACCAGCAATACGTTGTCGGCAGTTCCCGCGGCCAAAAGCAGGTTTTCCCAATCCTTGCCGGGTTCGCGCATTTCCCTGACGACGCGTTCGCGCGTGGCCGGATCCTGCAATCGCTTCACCCATGCATCGACGCCGCCTTCCTGCACCCACGATGGCATTGCCGCGTCGAGCCCAGTCGCGCCCGCGGTGTACGAATACATGTTCGCGGAAATATCGAGTCCGCTGGCGCGCGCCGCTTTTATTTTCGCGATCGCCTCAGTCATCTTCGGCCAGTTCGTTTTGCCGGCGGCCTTGAAGTGATAGACCTCGCCGTGGACGTGCGCCTCGCGCGCGATGCGCATGAGTTCGTCGAGCGATTCGATCAGCCGATCGCCTTCGCTGCGCATATGCGAGATGTACGCGCCACCGAATTCACCGGCGGCTTTGGTCAGCGCAATCAATTCGTCGGTTTTCGCGTACGTGCCTGGCGTATAGATCAGCGCGGAGCCGACGCCGACCGCGCCATCGCGCATCGCCACGCGCACCAGTTCCTGCATGCGCTTGAGTTCTTCATTCGTCGGCGGCCGATTGACGTAACCGATTTCGTGTTCGCGAATCGTCGCCGCGCCGACGAAGGATGCAATGTTCGGCGACACGCCGCGTTTGACCAGCGTATCCATTCCTTCGGCGAGCGTGGTCCATTCGACAGGATGTTTCAGATCGCCGAGCGAAGCGACCAGTGCTTTGCGCGATTCGTCGGTCAGCGGGCCGAGCGACTCGCCCTCGCCGAATACTTCGAGCGTCACGCCTTGCTTGATGTCGGACATCGAGAGTCCATCGATATAAAGTGAATCCGGCGCCCACGACAACATATTGACGAAGCCGGGTGCTACGGCCATGCCCTGCGCATCGATTTCCTTGGCGGCATGGGCCGACGTGAGATCGCCGACGGCGGCGATGCGATCGCCGCGCACGCCGATGTCAACGTGCCGGGCTTCGCCGCCCGAACCGTCATAGACGCTGCCGTGGCGGACGATCAGGTCAAAATCTGACACTTTTTGTTGACCTGCGTCACACAACATCGGCAGCAGAAGCATCCAATACAGCAGTGGGGTCAGCTTTCTCACGGTTTTTCTCGCGTTCCGGTGATGAGCAAGCGTGCGCGATGGCTCAGGTAAAAGGCAAGAATTCCCTGAAACTCGATTGGCACCGAACCTGCATTATGCCCTCGTGTCGGCAACGAGCCGGCAATCGGCGGATGGAAACCATGAAACTTCATACCAACGAAACGCTCCTGGCACTGCGCTCACCGACCTCCGGTTGGCTGGCCGCCATGGTGTGCGCGCTGGAAGAAGCGGTACGCGATCCGGACTTCACAGATCATCATCGCGAACTGGTCCGTCAGATGCTCGATGTAAATGCGATACCCGCGCCGATCGCCTCGGCTGCGCAAGATCGTTTGAGCCGTTTCGAAGAAGAAATCTCCAATACCCAGGACGCGCTGTTCGGCAGCTTGACCGATTCCGTCGCCGCACAACCGTCGCGTCCGAAACTCACGGTGGTCGGCAGCGTCGCTGCGTAACACCGCACCAAAGAATGTAGTGGGGAGTCCCGAAGGGCTCAGCGCAAGCTGGGTCCTTCGTTTTTTGTGGATTCCGGAAGTCTCGTGCGACCGACCGCTTAAGACGGCTCAGTGATGATGACCGCCGTCGCCGTGCACGTGTCCGTGCGCATCTTCTTCTTCGGTCGCATCGCGCACTTGCGTGATTTCGATCGCGAACTGAAGTGTCTTGCCGGCCATCGGATGGTTGAGGTCGACATCGACGACGCTCGAACCGATCTTCATGATCGTCACCGAACGCGGACCTTGTTCGGTCTGGACGACCGCGGTCATACCGGGCTTCAGATTATCTGCGTCGGGCAGGTATTTTTTCGGTACGCGCTGGGTGAAATCCTCGCGGCGTTCGCCGTAGCCTTCGCCGGGTGTTACGACGACGTCGAAGCGATCGCCTTCGGAGCGCCCGCGCATCGCCTTTTCCAAACCGGGGATGATATTGCCGTGGCCGAACAGGATCGCCATCGGCGCGCGCCCTGCCGACGCTTCGATCTCGTTGCCGGCGTCGTCCTTGAGCCAATAGTGGAAGAACACCACTTTTCCGTTTTCAATCTGCATCGCACCGCCCTCGAATGAAGCGCGAATGGTATCGCGTTTCGGCGATGACGTGCGATTGACAGCACGTGACGATTGATCGAACGTAGCGCCGATGCACCGCATACTCCGAAACGTCTTGCTCGCCCTCGCCTCGACCGTGTTCGTCGCGTGTGCGCCGATGCACTCGAAGCCATCAGTTTCGATCACGCGCGGTCCGAATCCGCTCCATCATCACGGCGAGCAGGCGGCGAACGACATCCTGTTTCGCACCATCGGATTGGTCGGAACGCCATACCGTTACGGCGGCAATACGCCGGAAGGCGGATTCGATTGCAGCGGATTGGTGGCGTTCGTGTTTCGCGATGTCGCCGGCGTCGGGCTGCCGCGCAGCGCCGACGACATCAGCCGCATCGACGCGCCGACGATTCGTCGCCACGATCTCGTTTCAGGCGATCTGGTGTTCTTTACGCATCGCGGCAGAACGGTTTCGCACGTCGGCATCTATGTAGGCGAAGGGCGATTCGTGCACGCGCCGAACGAAGGTGGAACAGTGCGGCTCGACCATCTCGACGGCGCGTATTGGCGCGATCATTTTTCCGGCGCGAAACGCGTCGTGCTGTAAGCAATTATTTTTTCGGTACAGCGATTTGCAGATTGTCGAGCATCGGTATTTTCGGTCGCTGGATGACGAGAAAATCGTTGCCCGCCACGTGATGGCATCCGGTGCACGCGGCCGATAAACCATCGAACGCTTTTTCGAATTCCGCTTTGCTCGAGTGATCGATCGAGTCGCGCAAGGTCTTGATCGGCGCATTCGTCATCGCGGGAAGAATGTCAGCGAGCCGCTGCGGCTGAAAGATCGCGTGCTCCGGATTCTGTTCGACGACCGCATCGAACGCTTCCTTGAGTTCCTGCACTTCGAACGCCGCCAGATTCCAATTCTGGCCTTCGCCCGCGAACCACAAACGCGCGTGGCGGATCTGGATCGTCAACATCTGTTCGCCGAGTTCAGGGCGATACGCGGATTTCTTCAGCTCCGCGATTTCTTTTTTGAGTGCTTCGATTTCCGATAACGCGTTCGACTCCGGCGCCTTTTCCGCGGCGAACAGCGGCGCGCAAGTCAGAACCAGCGTTGCGACGAAGAACGAGCGAATTCGGGACATTCCGGCACCAAATGCAAATGCGAATAGTTCGCATAATGCCGGAAAACCCGGGTTGCCGCCACGCGCCGAACCGTTATGGCGGCGTCGCACCCACCGTTTGCCCGGCGACGCCGAAGCGCTGGCCTTTCGCCTCCGGACCCAAGGCCGTGACCAGCGCGAGCAGAACCGCCACGACTGCGATGAACATCGCCATCGTCAATCCGTATTGTTTGTTGTTGGCTTCCGCCAACGTCGTCAGCACCCACGGCACGCCGGCCGCGATGAAATTGCCGATCTGATAGGTGAGACCGGGCATCGTCGCGCGCACGGGGTCTGGTGACAGCTCGTTGAGATGAACCGGCACCACGCCCCACGCACCCTGCACCATCACCTGCAGCCAGAACGCGCCGAGCGCGAGCATCCAGGGTTCGCTGCTGAACGCCCACAACTTGAGGATCGGCAGCGACAAAACCGCTGCGATGACAATCGCTTTCTTGCGACCGATGCGTTCGGACAGCGCACCGAAAAACAGTCCGCCGACAATTGCACCGATCGGGCCGATGATGGCGAGCTTGCCGGTCATGTCGGTGCCGAATCCTTTCTCGACCTGCAGGAACAATGGATACAAATCTTGGGTGCCGTGACTGAAACAATTGAACAGCGTCATCAATACGATCATGAACAGCGCGCGGCCCCAATAGCCTTTCATGGCCGCGAGCGGATGACGTTCGGCCGCCGGCCGAGTTTGCGTGTGCTGCCAGACCGGCGATTCCGGCACGGTCGAACGGATGTAGAACACCAATAGCGACGGCAGGAATCCGACGATGAACATGCCGCGCCAGCCGATATGGTCGAACAGAATCCAGAACAGCAACGCGGCCAGAAGATTGCCGCACGCGTAACCTTCTTGCAGCAGACCCGACACGAACCCGCGCGATTTTTCCGGAACGATCTCCATGGTCAGCGATGAGCCGAGTCCCCACTCGCCGCCCATCGCGAATCCGAAGAACAGACGCAAGATGAAAAGCACCGTCAGGCTGGGCGCGAAAGCGGTGGCGAGTTCAAATATAGAAAACAGCGCGACATCGAGCATCAACATCGGGCGCCGTCCGTATTTTTCCGCCAGCAATCCGAATACGATGGCGCCCAATGGCCGTGCGAGCAAGGTCAGCGTGACCGCGAAGATCACGTTTTCGCGCGGAACGCCGAAATCCGTCGCGATCGCTTTGGCCGCGAAAATCAGGATGAAAAAATCGAAAGCGTCGAGCGTCCAGCCGAGAAATCCGGCGATCACGACATTGCGTTGTACCGAGGTCAGTGCCATCACTCTTTCTCCCTGGTCGCGACCCGACGATTGTGTCGATGTCCGCCAATCAGATCTCGCCGCAATGCACCATGTGCGCGAGGCTCATCCGTCAGACCTGCGCCGTAATCTTGGCGCGAATCGATTGATCGTGCCGCTGAATCCGCTTCAGCAACGCCGCGCGCCGACGCGCCAGTTTCTGCGCCAGCATCACTCGCTCGCTCGGCGCAGCGCACGTCATATCGAGGCGTTGACGGTAGTGACAAAAATCGGTGTAAGCCTGCATCACGTGCCGTTGTCCGCGCAGCAAAAGTTCCAGAACGATCGCGTCGTCGAGCAGGCCGAGCACTTCGATGTCGTCCGGAATGAGATCTTCCGGATCGCTGAAATAGACTAAAGTCTCGACCACATGATCGCGCTGCGGGCGCGGCAACGCCCAGTCTTCGTCTTCGAGCATCAGGATGAAACGCTGCACTGACGTAATCTGCTTGCGCACATAAGCCGGCGCACTGCCGATCGGCAACGTGTTCAGCGCGTGCTTGGCCGCATCGAGCACATCGCATTCGTCGACTTCGCGCAGCAGCCGTTTCTCGAACGCGGCGAGAAAACGTTCCAGGTCCGCCTGTTCCAATTCGATGGTAATGCGCATTA
>JBDUEI010000149.1:0-3021 GCA_040002515.1 Rudaea sp.
TCGCGATCGCGCGTCATCTTCGCCGGATCGAGCACGACGACATCGAACTGCTCGCGATTGTTGACCGCAACATCGCGCAGCCACGCGAAAATGTCGGCCTGGATGAATCGTATTTTCGCCTTGTTCAATCGCGCATTCTGTTCGGCGACTTCGAGAATCGCTTCGTCGAGATCGATGCCGACGACGTCGCTCGCGCCGCCGATCGTTTTCGCATAGATACCGAATCCGCCGGAGTTGCAGCACAGATCGAGCACGCGGGCGTTCGCGCAATATTCGCTCAGCCATTTCCGGTTATCGCGCTGATCGACGAAAAACCCCGTTTTGTGTTTGCTGCCGGGCGCCGCGTGAAATTTCACACCGTGCTCGTGGATAACGGTCGGTGCTGGCGTGGGTGGATGCGACAGATCGAAACTTTCCTGCTTTTGAACGTGCTCTTCGGCGAACGCATACAACTGCGCATCGGGAAAATGTTGCAGCAGACAACGTTTGATCACATCGCGTTGTTTGACCATGCCGGCCGAAAAATATTCGACGACGACGGTGTTGGCGAAACGATCGACGACCAGTCCGGATAATCCATCGCCCTCGGAATGGACGACTCGATATGCATCCGTGACGCCATCGAGCTTGAGTACATCGCGTCGCAATTGCACGGCTGCGGCGATTTTGCGCTCGAAAAACGCTTCGTCGACGTGTTCGTTGGGATCGGCCGTCAGAACGCGCAGTGAAATCCGCGAGTGTCCGTTGTAAAAGCCACGGCCCGCGAAGGTGCCGTCGCGATCGACGATATCGACCACGCTGCCCGGTTTGGGGCGCGGATCGGGTTTTTCCACCATCTTCTGGTAAATCCACGGATGGTTGGAACGGCGTTCTATCTTGAGTCGTACGACGGGATTGCTCATCGGCAAATGATAGCGGACTTGTTGTCCCCGCTTCCGCCCCAACCGTATCGCGATGGATCTCGCACCCCTCAATCCCGAACCCAGTGCCGCCACCGTGCAGCGCGACCGCACGCGTGTGGCATATGCGGCGCTCGGTGCCGTGGCGCTGGTCGCGGGTATCTGGGTGTGCTGGCTCGGCGCGTGGATGATGGGGTGGAATCTCGACGATCTGGGCATCCGACCGCGCGATCCGCATGGATTGATCGGTATCCTGAGCGCGCCCTTCGTGCATGCGTCGTTCGCGCATTTGATGTCGAATACGCTGCCGCTCGGATTGCTCGCGGGCTTGGCGCTTTACGCCTATCCGCGCGCGACGCGCTATGCATTGCCGTTTATCTGGATCGCGTCGGGCATCGGCGTTTGGCTGTGGGCGCGCGAATCGATTCACGTCGGCATCAGCGGCATCGCGCACGGCCTGATGTTTTTCCTGTTCATGATGGGCGTGTGGCGGCGCGATCGACTCGGCATCGCCATCGCGCTGCTGGTGTTCTTTCTCTACGGCGGTATGGTGATGACGGTATTGCCGCGCGAGCCGGAAGTGTCCTTCGAATACCATCTGTTCGGCGCGATCGCGGGAATCGTTTCGTCGATCGTTCTGTTCCGACTCGATCCGTCGCCACCGCGCAAGCGCTATAGCTGGGACGACGAAGACGAATCGCTGGAACCGATCCAGGACGATTTAACCGCGGCGAACCAACCGGCGCCGGACGAAGAACGTCGCGTAATCCCATTCCCGCAGCGGCGAAACGATACGCCAACATTGCACTGACACGGCGTCGCGGCGGCGGTGCTAAGATTTGGCGCATGAACGCACAACCCAAGCGCGTCGAACATCAGCAAACCGATAAAGGTTCTGTTCCGGTCTACACGACGGCGATCGTCGAGCAACCGTGGTCGTCCTACAAAACCGAAGACCATGCGACGTGGGCGGCGCTGTTCCGTCGCCAGCGCGAAATCCTGGTCGACCGCGCCTCGCGCGAATTCATCGACAACCAACAGAAGTTCGGCATGACGCCGGATGCGATTCCGAAATTCGACGATCTGAATCGCGTGCTGCGTCCGATCACCGGCTGGGAAATCATCGGTGTCGAAGGGCTTCTGCCGGAGCTTACGTTTTTCGATCATCTCGCCAACCGCCGTTTTCCAGTGACGTGGTGGATACGCCGTCCCGATCAGATCGATTACATCAGCGAGCCCGATCTGTTCCATGATCTGTTCGGCCACGTGCCGCTGCTGCTCAATCCGATGTTCGCCGACTACATGCAGGCGTATGGCAAGGGTGGCGTCAAGGCACACGGCATCGGCGCCGATGCGCTGGTCAATCTCACGCGGCTGTACTGGTACACCGTCGAATTCGGCCTGATCAAACAGGACGACGGTTTGCGCATCTACGGTTCCGGCATCGTCTCTTCGAAAGGCGAATCGATTCATTGCCTGGAGTCGTCCGCGCCGAACCGCATCGGATTCGATCTCGAGCGCATCATGCGCACGCGTTATCGCATCGACACGTATCAGAAAACGTATTTCGTGATCGACAGCTACGAACAATTGATGAAAGCAACCGAACCGGACTTCACGCCGATCTACGCCAAACTGTCGGCCGACGATTCGATCCCGGCCGGACAGATTATACAAAGCGACTTTGTATACCATCGCGGCACCGGGGAAGGCTGGTCCAACGACGGCGACGTGTGAGGTATCCGCATGATTACCCGCATCTGGCGCGGCATCACGCTCAAAGAAAAGGCTGACGACTACCTCACCTATCTGCACGATACGGGGCTCAAACACTATTCCGAAACGCCCGGCAATCGCGGCGTGACGGTCTTGCGCCGCGACCAGGGAGAACATTGCGAAATCGTATTGATCTCGCATTGGGAATCGATGGAAGCCGTGCGCGCGTTCGCGGGCGAGAATCCGGAGAAGTCGGTCTACTATCCGGAAGACGAGCACTATCTCTTGCAGATGGAACCGCTGGTGCGGCTTTACGACGTCCACGATCACTACGAGACGGCAAACGGACCGGCTTCGGACAAGGCGTAGATTGGTACTTACGCAAATGATCAACTCCGCGTCGTCT
>JBDUEI010000150.1:0-10112 GCA_040002515.1 Rudaea sp.
CGCATCACGGTCGGCGCGCCGGACGAAAACGATCGCCTGTTGCGCGCATTGATCGATCACGAGCGGGCCGCATGAGTCAGCGCAAGCTGCTGTTCATCGATCGCGACGGTACGCTGATCATCGAGCCGCCCGATCAGCAGATCGACAGTTACGAAAAGTTCGCGCTGGTCGATGGCGTGATTCCGGCGTTGCGCCGTTGCGTCGCGTCGGGCTACGAGCTGGTGATGATCACGAATCAGGATGGTCTGGGCACGGCGTCGTTTCCGCGCGCCGCGTTCGAAGGGCCGCAGAATTTGCTGATTCGGATTCTCGCGTCGCAAGGCATCGTCTTTCGCGAAATTCTAATTGACGAGAGTTTCGCGCACGACGGGCGCGATACGCGAAAGCCGGGCGTGGGTCTGGTTCGTCATCTGCTCGCCGACGACACGTGGCGTCGCGCAAGCTCGGCGGTCATCGGCGATCGCGAAACCGACCTTCAATTCGCCGCCAATATCGGCGTGCGCGGATTCCGGATCGGTCCCGACTTGTCGTGGAACGATATCGCGCACGTTCTGTGCGACGCGCCGCGTGTCGCGCGTGTGCAGCGCGACACCAAGGAAACGCGCATCGTCGTCGATGTCGATCTCGATTCGTCCTCCGCACAGAAAATCGCGACCGGCATCGGTTTCTTCGACCACATGCTCGAGCAACTCGGCAAGCATGGCGGATTTTCATTGCACGTCTTGTGCGAGGGCGATGCGCACGTCGACGAACATCACATCGTCGAGGATTGCGGATTGGCGATCGGCGAGGCCTTGCGCCAGGCGCTCGGCGACAAGCGCGGCATCGGTCGTTACGGGGCGGATTTGGAAAGTGCGAGTTCGCGGTCCGTCGAAATCGTACTGCCGATGGACGAAACGCTGGCACGGGCCGTCATCGATCTGTCGGGCCGCGCCTACTTCGTGTTCGACGGTGCGTTCCCGCGCGATCGCGTCGGCGAATTACCGACCGAACTGGTTGCGCATTTCTTCCGTTCGCTCAGCGACAGTCTCGGCGCGAATCTACATCTGGCGGTACGCGGAGAAAATACGCATCACATGGTCGAAGCGTGCTTCAAATCGGTCGCGCGCGCCTTGCGATCCGCGGTGCGCCGCGACGGCCGCGAATTGCCGACGACGAAAGGCGTGCTGTGATCCGGAAAGTCATCCTCGTCGATGCCGGCGGCACGAATATCGGTTCGGTGCGCTACGCGTTGCAGCGTTTGGGCGTCGATGCGTCGCTGAGCGCGGAGGCGACGGAGATTCGGTCGGCGAGTCATGTGATTTTGCCGGGCGTTGGAGCGGCTGCGCCGGGGATGAAACGGTTGCGCGACAGCCATCTCGTCGATGTCATTCGCGCGCTGACGCAACCGGTGCTCGGCGTATGCCTCGGCATGCAGTTGCTGTTCGCGCGATCCGAGGAAAGCGACACGGAATGTCTCGGCATCATTCCGGCGGACGTGAGGCGTTTGCAATCTGACGGCGTTCGCGTTCCGCATATGGGCTGGAACATGACGACGATGCAAACGAACAATCGCATCATGGATGAGACGGACAGCGGCTACGCTTATTACGTGCACAGTTACGCGGCGCCGGTCGGCGATTTCACCGTGGCGACATCGACGTATGGCGAGCTGTTTTCCGCCATCGTGCAACGCGATAATTTTTTTGGTGTGCAATTCCATCCCGAACGTTCGGCTTCGCTCGGCGCAAAACTGCTATCGAATTTTTTGGCGCTGTGACGATGCAGATCATTCCCGCCATCGATTTGCGCGACGGAAAAGTCGTACGGCTCGCGCAAGGCGATTATTCGCGCGAAACGCGTTATCTCGTCGATCCGATCAGGCTCGCCGAGGATTACTTCACACAAGGTGCAACGTGGCTGCACGTCGTGGATCTGGATGGCGCGCGCGCCGGCGGCCTGCAGAATCTAGAGGCGATCGGGCAGTTGTGCGAGACGGGACTGAAAATCCAGGCCGGCGGCGGCGTGCGCGAACGGCGCGACGTCGATGCGTTGTTCGAGAAAGGCGTTTCGCGCGTCGTGGTCGGAAGTGTTGCGATCAGAAATCCGGAGGCGGTCGAATCGTGGATTTCCGACTACGGCGCGGAGCGAATCTGCGTGGCGCTGGATACGCGGTTGGTAGACGACATCTGGACGTTGCCGAGCGCCGGCTGGACGCAAACCGAAACGACACGGCTGGATCGGCTCGCGCCGCACTACGCATCGGCTGGCGCATTGCACTTTTTGTGCACCGATATCGCATGCGACGGCATGATGGCGGGACCGAATTTCGATCTGTATCGCTATCTGCGCACACTCGTGCCGACGCTGCGAATACAGGCATCCGGCGGCGCGCGTGATGCGAGCGACGTGGCGGTGTTGAAATCGATCGGCGTCGCCGCCGTGATACTCGGGCGCAGCTTGCTGGAAGGAAGACTCGAACTCGCCGACGCGCTCGCATGCTGACCCGTCGCATCATTCCATGTCTGGACGTTCGCGACGGCAAGGTCGTCAAAGGCGTGCGCTTTCGCGATCACGTCGTCATGGGCGACATTGTGGAATTCGCGCAAAAGTATAGAAACGACGGCGCGGACGAACTCGTGTTCTACGACATATCGGCCAGTCCGCAAGGGCGGAGTGTCGATGCGAGCTGGGTCGAATCGGTCGCGAGAGTACTCGACATTCCGTTTTGCGTGGCGGGTGGCATTCGAAATGTCTGCGATGCACGCACGACACTGAATGCGGGTGCGGACAAGATATCCATCAATTCGCCGGCCCTCGAACGGCCGGAACTGATCGATGAGCTGGCCGATGCGTTCGGCGTGCAATGCGTGGTCGTCGGCGTCGATAGTCTTCTCGACGCGGATGACGAATGGCGGGTGCGCCAATTCACTGGCGATCCGGATCGGACGCGCGCGCTCGGCCGCCGCACGCTCGATTGGATCGTCGAAGCGCAACAGCGCGGTGCCGGCGAAATCGTGCTGAACTGCATGGGCAGCGATGGCGTTCGATCCGGCTACGATATCGAACAACTGAAGCGTGCTCGCGACGTGTGTGCCGTTCCGCTCATTGCATCGGGCGGGGCCGGAACCATTGCTCATTTTCGCGACGTGTTCACGTCGGCCGATGTGGATGGCGCGCTGGCGGCGAGTGTGTTCCACACGCATGCGATCGCGATTCCGGAATTGAAACGCGACCTTTTGCTAAACGGAATTGCAATTCGACCATGAGCATCGATATCGACAAACTCGACTGGACCAAAGGCGGCGGACTGTTGCCCGCGATCGTCCAGCACTGGCGCAGCGGCGCGGTGCTGATGCTCGGCTACATGAATCGCGACGCAATGTCGCAAACGCTGCAAAGTGGAAAAGTGACATTCTGGAGCCGCAGCAAACAACGGCTTTGGACGAAAGGCGAGACATCCGGCAACGTGCTCGAATTCAAGTCGGCGCACGCGGACTGCGACGCGGATTCGCTCCTGATCTTCGCCGAACCGCAAGGTCCGACCTGTCATCAAGGAACGGCCAGTTGTTTTGGTGACGAAAGCGCGCCGGTGTTAGGAATTCTGTCTGAACTCGAAGACGTCGTCGCGCGACGCGATCTCGAACGTCCCGAAGGAAGTTACACCACGAAATTGTTCGAATCGGGCATTCGTCGCATCGCACAGAAGGTGGGCGAGGAGGGCATCGAAACCGCACTGGCCGCAGTCGCGCAAGACAGTGATTCGATCACGTCGGAAGCGTCGGACTTGTTGTATCACCTGTTGATTCTGCTGCGCGCGCGCGGCGTAAGCTTGGCCGATGTTGCCGAGGAGCTGCGGCGGCGCCGTCGCTGATCGAGTCGCCGTCGCGTACCATGCGTCCATTCGTGAGATGGCCTAAATATGAAGTGGAACACGCTGCAAGGCGCCGCGCCGCGCGTCATCGCGCACCGCGGTGCGAGCGGATATCGGCCGGAGCACACGCTCGACGGCTACACGCTCGCCGCGTCGCAAGGTGGGGACGTGCTCGAACCGGATTTGACGATGAGCCGCGACGGCGTGTTGTTCGCGCGTCACGATCTGGGACTGAATCGCAGTACGGATATCGCGTCGCGCCGGGAATTTGCGAACCGCGCACGCGAGGTTGCAGGAGTTCGCGATTGGTGGATCAGTGATTTCACCGCCGCGGAAATCGATTCGCTGCGGGCGATTCAGCCGGTAACGTTGCGCGATCAACAGTTCAATGGCCGTTTCGTCGTTCCACGGTTTTCGATGGTGCTCGATCTTCTGGCGACGTTGACCGCGCAACATGCGCGTACGTTGTCGTTGTATCCGGAACTGAAGCACCCGCGCCATTTCACGGCGTTGGGGTTGGATCCGGTCGATGCGTTGCGGCGCGAACTGGAACCGCGCGGCTGGCTCGGCGAAGCGTCGCCGGTGTGGATTCAATGTTTCGATCATGCGGTTTTGCGTACGGCAAAAACGCGCTGCGGAAATCTCTGTTTCGCGCTGCTGGAAACGACGACGCTCCAACCGGGTTCGCGCGATAAAGTGCTCGCCGATCTCGCCACCTGGGCCTCGGGCGTCGCACCAAACAAATTTATACTTTGGGACAATACCGGCGCCGACACGGGCTTCGTGGCAGCGGCGCATTCGCACGGGTTGGAAGTGCATGCGTGGACGTTTCGCGACGATCATCCATCGGCGCCATTCGCTGATTCACGCGCGGAAATGGATGCCGCGTTCGAACTAGGTGTCGACGCGTTGTTCTGCGATTTTCCCGATACCGCGATCGCAGCGCGCGATGCGTTCGTCAACGCGATGCGGTAAGCGCGTCCGAGTCCGATGGTGTCGCGGCCGGCGCGAACGGAACGGGCGGTCCGACGTGGATGCCGCGCCGCCAGTTACGCAACACGTTTTCGATCGTCGGCGTGGTGAAAATCTGCGGATACGAATGTTCTTCCTTGTCGCGCGTTTCCCACGCGTCGATCAAGGACTTGGCGACATTGAACGCGCCGGTGAACGAGTCGTCGTGATTCAATCCTTCGATGAAGAAAGCACGACCGAAATCCGTGATCTCGGAATCCGTCCCGCAGCCGAACGAGGCGCGATCTTCCCGCGCGGCGGTGATGACCATGGTGTGCTCGTCTTTCAGCGCATCGATGAAGCCGCCGGAATAGCAAGCCGAAATCACCACGACCTTGTTGCGGATTTGTGCGCGGTCGAACACGTCGGCCAGATCGTCCGGGCCGATCTGATCGAGAGGTAGCGGATCCATGTTGACGTACAAGACGTGTTCGCGAGTGCCGTGGCTGGTCAGGAAAACCATGAGCACGTCGTCGTTGCGATTCATTTTCTCGGCGACGGCATCGATCGCGGCTTCGAGATTGGTCAGGCTCGCCAACGGCGCGGTGTCGAGCGTCTCCGGATTATTCACGAGCAGCAAGGTGTGGCCGGCGGCGTCGTAACGCTCGACGAACTGGTGCACGACGTATTCGGCTTCATTGCGGAACACGTTTTCCTCGCCATCGCCGGCGAACGCGATGAGGTAGAGGTTCACGCGGTCCGGAACGCGCGAGGTGACGCGATCAAGCGCCTTCTGCATGCGTTGCGGCTGCGCGTACATCACTTGCTCGGGCGAGTCGGCGTTGTCGGGCCATGCCGAGTCTGCGTTGTCCGTCGCATCGTCGTCCGCGGCGGCGTGGGGACTCGGTGACGCGGCGGTTGGTTCCGGCGTTGTTGTCGTTTCGGTTCGCGAGTGCACGACGAGCGCGGTCGATCCGACGCCGAGCACGAACGCAATCGCAAATACGACGGCGAGACGACGCGCGATCATGCCAAGTTTCTGCCGAAATCGTCCACGATCGTCATGCGCATCAGTTCGGAACGATGGCGGTGAAGTCGGCCACGCACGGATGCGCGCCGCCCGTCGGGCACGAGGACGGCGTGCGCGCGACGAGCGTGGTCTTCATGCCGGCGACGCGAGCGGCGTCGAGTTCTTCGACGATGTCGGACAAAAACAGGATTTCATCGGCGCGCAATCCGGTTTCTTTCGCGATGGCGGCATAGGATGCGGCCTCACGCTTGGCGCCGATCGTGGTGTCGAAATATCCGGAGAACAGCGGCGTCACATCGCCGGCCGTGGAGAAACCAAAGAAGAGTTTCTGCGCGGGAACCGAACCGGACGAATACACGTATAAATCCAGGCCCTGCAATTTCCATTCGCGCAACGCGGGAACGGCGTCATCGTAGACGTGCGCCTGGTATTCGCCGCTTCGGTAACCTTCGTCCCAGATCATTCCTTGCAACGCTTTCAGCGCCGTCGATTTGCGATCCTCGTCGATCCATCGCTGCAGCAATTCGATGATTTCTGTTTGTGTGGCCGAGACGAGTCCCGCTTCCTTGGCCGCTTCGTGCAGCCAATGCTGAACGGCGGTGTCGTCGGTGTGGGTGACGACGAAGGCCGGAAGATGTTTGCGCGCGTAGGGGAACAGCGTGTCCTTGACGAAGCTGATCGAACTGGTCGTACCTTCGATGTCGGTCAGGATGGCCTTGATCACCGCGCGATTCCCGCGGTGTGTTCGACATTGGCGGAGTACGCGGTTTCGATCGCGCGTTTCACGCCGACGGGATCGTTCACGCGCGTGAACATCAGGCTGCTTTCGCCACGACCGGTGACGCGCACGTTACCGTAACCGAGCATGCGACCCCACGTGGTTTGCTGAAGGTCGACCGTTTCCAGCGCGCTCAGGCGGATTTCTTCCGTGTCCCGTCCGACGATCCCGGTTTTGTAGACGACGCGTTGTGTGGTGACGGCCAGCTCGATGCCGCGCAATCGCAACCATTCGTAGATCACGATGAAGATGCCGATCACGATCGGAATCAATACGATGCCGAGGATCAGCCGTCCTTTAGCCGTCCAATGCAATTCGAAGCGCGCAACGACGCGCTCGCCCGGTGCCAGCGATTCGTCGAGGTAGCTCATGCCGCCTGCGACTCGCTGAGCAGGCGCGGAAATTCATCGGCGATATCGCTGCCGGTGAAGCTGGCGACCCATCCTTCCGTGTTGGTGAACAGGCGAATCGCGACGAAGTAGGGCGACTCGCTCATGTCGAACCAGTGCGGCGTGCCGTCCGGAACGCCGATTAGATCACCTTTCTCGCACAGCACTTCGTATACTTTTTCGCCGATGTGCAGCGTGAACAGACCGCGGCCGGCGACGAAGAAACGCACTTCGTCTTCCGAATGCGTGTGTTCTTTGAGGAATTTCTGACGCAGCGCCGCGCGGTCCGGATGATCCGGCGTGAGGCTGATGACGTCGACCGCCTGATATCCTTTTTCGCGTTTGAGCCGTTCGATGTCATCGTGATAGGCCGCGATAACCTGCTCCTGGCTCGCGCCGGGTGCGACGGGTTTCGACGCTTCCCATTGTTCGAATCGGATGCCCACCGCGCCGAGTTCGCGCGAAATATCAGCGTGCCGGGTGACTGTCTTCTCGGGAACTTTCCCGTCGAGTTCCGGGAAAATGCGCAGTCGGCTCATGATTGCAGTCTCCTCAAATCCAGTTCGCATGCCAGCAGAAATTCGAACGCCTCGATATGACGTTCGGTTTCGGCCATGTCGCGGCCCCAGGTGTAGATTCCATGGCCATCGATCAAATAGCCATATAAGGGCTTATCCGCCCGAATCCAATCGTCCACGCGCTCGACCAGTTCGCTCATTTCCTGAGTGTTCGGAAAAACCGGTACGTCGATGTGCGTTTCGTGCGTGGTGTGACCGGCGATCGCCTTCAGCAGTTCATAGCCTTCCAGCTTTACATGTCCGGCTTTGGAAAACAGCCGCGACGCGACAGTCTGGTTACGCGAATGCGTGTGCAATACCGCGTTGGCCGCCGGAAAGCGTTCGTAGATCTGCGTGTGCAGCAACGTTTCGGCTGACGGCCGCGCCCCGGTGCCGATCGCGTGGCCTTGCATATCGATCACCATGACATCGCTGGCGGTGAGCGAACTCTTGTCGCGGCCGGATATGGTGATCGCAATACGTTCGGCATCCATGCGCATCGAGAAATTGCTGCTCGTCGCCGGCGTCAATCCCTGCGCGCCGAGCTTTTTGCCGGCGGCGACGATGGCCTTGGCGCACAGCGAAAATCGCGCGATATCGTAGGTCAAACGTTGGCTCCGTGTCGGGATCGATCCTGGGCGGCAACTATAGCCGATGGCATGTGAGCCGCGCCAAACGCGCGTCTCGCCAGATGCGACGTCGCCCTGTCACAATTGGCGCCATTCCTGGGTTTTATGAGCGCGATATGTCGGTTAATCCGGATCAATATGAGGTGGTGGCGATTGCCGCGGCCATTGCGTTTTTCACAGGCGCGCTGATCGCCTGGCTGATCGCACGAAGCGCGGGATTCCGCGCCGGGCGGGCCAGCCGCGATGTCGAAGTCGCGCAGCTCGCCAACGAGCGCGATGCGTATCTGGAAACGCGTCGTCGCCTGCAGCAGGAACAGGAATTCGCGACGCGCGAGCTAACCGAAAGCCGACGTCGCATCGTCGAAGTTTCCGAACAGCGCGCGGCGCTGGAAGGACGTTTCGAGCGGCTGGCGCAAGTCGAAACCGAACTCGTCGCAGCTAAGGAACAGGTCTCGCATTGGAACGAGGCCTGTCAGCGCGCCGAACAACGACTCACAGAAGCGGTGACGCGCTTGCAGGAACAGACGCAAGCCGCGCACGAGCGCGAGGCGTTGCTCAAACAGTTTCGCGAAGATTTTACCGATCGCTTCAAAACACTATCGGGCGAACTTCTCGATCTGCAGAGCCAGAAATTCACGGAGCAAAATCACAACAATCTCGGCACGCTGCTCAATCCGTTGCGCGAACAGCTCGGGGATTTTCGCAAGCGCGTCGACGATGTCTATGACAAGGAAAGCCGCGAACGCCAACTGCTGAAAACGGAAATCGATTCGCTGAAAAATCTCAATCAGCGCATCAGCGAAGACGCGATCAATCTCACCCGCGCGCTCAAAGGCGAAGCGCGCACGCAGGGCGCGTGGGGCGAACTGATTCTCGAACGATTGCTCGAAGCATCGGGATTGCAGAAGGGTCGCGAATACGAAGTGCAGACGGTGTTGCGCGATGAAGAAGGCGGCCGGCCGCGCCCGGACGTGATCGTGCACCTGCCGGAAGGTCGCGATCTGATCATCGATGCGAAAGTGTCGTTGACGGCCTACGAACGTTATTGCGCATCATCGACGGACGACGAGCGCGGCAGTCATTTGTCGTCGCACGTCACGTCAATGCGCAATCACGTTCGTCAACTTGGCGAGCGTCGTTATAGCGATCTGCCCGGCGTGAACAGTCTGGAATTCGTCCTGATGTTCGTGCCGGTCGAAGCCGCATTCATCGAAGCGATGCATCACGACGACGCGCTGCATGCGTTCGCGATGGAACGCCAGGTCGTCATCGTCACGACATCGACGTTGTTGGCGACATTGCGCACGGTCGCAAGCCTGTGGCGATTCGACGATCGCAACCGCAACGCATTCGACATCGCCGAGCGTGCGGGAAAACTCTACGACAAGTTTGTCGGCTTCGTCGAGGACATCGAGGATGCCAAGAAGCGGCTCGACGCGGCGCGATCCTCATTGTCCGCCGCGAGCGACAAGCTCGTCGGCGGGCGCGGAAATCTGGTGGGGCAGGTCGAAAAGCTAAGGGAACTCGGGGCCAAGGCGAGCAAGACGATGCCGGCGGATGTGCGCGGACGCAGCGATCCCGAATCGCCGCAGGCGGACTTGATCGCGGCTATCGAATCGCCGCCCGTCGCGCCGAACTGACATCGGCTTCAATCAGCGCTGTGGGATCTGCCGCAGTTTGCTATGCCGAAATCCATAGCCGAAATAGATCGCGAATCCCAACACCGTCCACACGATCATCAGCGCCCAGTTGTACCAATTCTCCCAGTACAGCAACATCAGGCAGCTGAGCACGCCGAGCGTGCAGGTGAACGGCGCCCACGGCACTCGGAATTTGCGCGGCGCATCGGGTTGGGTGCGACGCAGGATCATCACGCCGAGACAGACTGCGACGAATGCGATCAAGGTGCCCATCGACACGAGATC
>JBDUEI010000151.1:0-8435 GCA_040002515.1 Rudaea sp.
TGACTATCCCAATCCCGATAGTTGAACACCTGGCCGGCACGGCGCACCTGCGCGATCGCCGACGGATCGACATCCGCATAAACCCATTGCGAAGCGTTCAATAGTCCTGTCGCGAGCACGCCGTCATCGGGAAAGCCGCGGTCCACGGGCGTGTAGACGCCCGCGGCACCGACGTTCGTATCGACCGCCGGCGACCACGATGCGTCGCCGACCGTCGACGCGTGGACGACGTAACATTGGTTCTCCAGCGCGCGCGCCTGACAGCCGATACGCACGCGCCAATAGCCGGCGAGCGTATCCGTACAGCTCGGGACCAGAATGAGATTCGCGCCGTGCTCGACCATGCGCCGCGCGATCAGCGGAAATTCCGAGTCGTAGCAGATCGCCACACCGATACGGCCGAGTTCGGTATCGAACACATGCACATCGTTGCCGCCTTCGATGAGCCATTGCTCGTTTTCGAAACGCGTCATCTGCAATTTTTCCTGATGGTCGTGACGGCCATCCGGATGGAAAAGATAGGAACGATTGTGAAACGTGCCGTTCTCGACGCGCACCGGAAAACTGCCCGCACAGATCGTGATCTGATGCCGCTGCGCCTGAGCCGAGAACAGTTTCAGAAAATCCGGCAAAAGCGTTTGCATCGATACGAGTTGCGCCGACAGCGAGCCGTAGACGTCCGTTGAAAATAGCGACGCCAACTCCATCGAAAAATATTCCGGAAACACGAGCAGTCGCGCGCCTTGCGCAGTGGCTTCCGCGACCCATCGCGAAATCTTCGCCTCGTAAGTTGTCCAATCGCCGAGAAAATCGATCGGGTACTGCGCGGCGGCAATGCGGAAATTCGTCGTCATTTGGCGTGGAGATCTTTCATCCAGAATCGCATGCGTTTGGGTGTCGCACTCGACTCATCGATATCTTTCCACGAGTACTCGGTTTCAAGCTCGGGATGTTCGGTATAACCGAATCGTGTCCAGATGTCGTTGAGCGGCACGTAGCTGGCCGGCCGCAACGGATGATTTGCCGGACGTTGCACACAACAAAACGTTGCGATGTCGAATCCGCCGAGCGCGCGCGCATTTTCTTCGCGCGCCTGGAACAGATGTTTATAGATGCCGCGGCCGCGATGGGTATTCTTCAACACCGATTCGCCGCAATAGAAAATCGTAGGGACGGCGTAACCGGCCTGATCGAACGCGCGGCGGAATTCATCGGTTTCGTCGGCCATCGGCAAACCGGTGGTCGCGCCGACCAGTTCTTCATCGTCGTAAACCAGCGTCACGATACTGCGCGGAGAATCGACGTACGTTTGCAGATAGTTGCGCTCGTAGGCTTCGTCGCCGTCGTACAGATAGGGAAACTCGCGGAACACGTCGATGCGCAGGCGCGCCAGATCGTCGATATGCGTCGCGATCTGCGCGCCGCTCAGGCGTTCGTATACAAATTCGCCCGCGCTCACCGACCGACCTGGGCGATCCAGTCCTGTAAGTTGTAGTAATTGGTGATGCGCGCGACTTTGCCGTCGCGCACGTCGAAGAATGCGCCCGCCGGCAAAACATATTTCTGGCCGTGTGCGGCAGGCAGGCCTTCATCGCTTTTGAGGTACTCGCCGTTGACGACGAATTCTGCCGATGCGCGCGTGCCTTGCGCATTGGCAAGGATCGACATATCCGTCAGATGTTCCTTGTACGCGCCATTCATGCGTCCCATGAAGCGACGGAACGCCTCCTTGCCGATTTCGCGTTGACCTTGATTGATGTCGTGGATCACATCATCGGTCAGCAAACTTTCGAACGTCGTCATGTCCGCTGCATTGAACGCGGCGTAATAACGTTTGATGAGATCGATCGTTTTTTCCATCGCCGTGCCTTTTTTAAAACGCGTCGCCGCCGGCCGAAATGGCTTTTTCGAGACGATCGCCCAGTGGCCCGATTTCGTCGATCAATCGATCCAGTTCACCATCGGTCAGCAATTCGTACGGACGGTTTTCGCAGAGGTGCAAATACGGCGAGCCATCCAGATCGCTCACCGCCAGATAGCCCACGCGCTGTTCCCAGTTGAAGCGCAGGCAGCGTTTGGCATCCATCCCGGTCAACGGACCGATGGGCGTGGAGATGCGCAGGTACTTTCGGCCCTCCTCGCTGTCGAGTTCGGCCAGATACAATCCTTGGTGGCGCGCGCCGTTTTCGGTCTTCAGATCGAAACTGAGCAAATAGGGATCGTTGATGCGCAACTGATAGCGCGAGTGAACATGAGAACGTACGTCTTCGAACGATTGCACGGCGAACTCCATTGGATAGCCCGTATGCTAACGTGATGCGCGCATGAAGTCAGTCCATGTGTCGAAACCGGAGCATGCCGCGATCGAGCGCGTGATCGCCTCGATTCCCGCCGGGCGCGTGTCCAGCTACGGCGAAATCGCGATGCGCGCGGGCCTGCCGGGACGCGCACGGCTCGTCGGTCGCGTCCTCGGCGAGAGCGACAAGGCGCTGAAACTTCCCTGGCACCGCGTATTGCGATCGAGCGGGCAGACGGCTTTCGCGAAGGGAAGCCACGGCTTTCGAGAACAATCGCAGCGATTGCGCGCGGAAGGTGTCGTCATTGTCAACGGACGCGTCGATCTAGAACGGTTCGGGTGGGAACGCAATCTGGATGTGGAACTCTGGGGTCCGCCGCCCGCGACTAAACCCAAGAATCGAGTACGTTGAAACGAACCTCTGTGCGTGAGTGCGCGTCGAGATCGCACTTTGAAATGTCGCGATGCGGGCGCGATGAATCGCGCCCCTATACAAGACCTCGGATTGAAGTTTCGAAGCGGTACGCAACGACACCGATGCGGACGCGAGAAGAGTAGCGCCCTACGCACGGGCGCAATTCTTTGCGCCCGATACGCCGAATATTGCGCGACCTCTCAGCCCGAACTGCGGCCGAAACGCCAATTCACCTCGAGCCAATACGATCGTCCGTACGGGTTGTAGTTCAGGAAGTTGTAGTACGGATACGCGACGAAGGTGGAATCCAGCGGCGGCATCTTGTTGCGGATGTTGTTGACGATGCCGCTGACTCGCAAATCGTCCGTGAAGTTGTAGCTGACGCTGCCGTTATAAAGAATCCACGGCGCAACGGTTCCGGCACCTGGCGTGGCGTAGCCGGTAACATTCGCCCGGGCGATATAGTTCGGCGTGCGGCCGTACCGTGTTCCCAGCAAGGTCGCAGAAAAGTTGTCGATCGACCACGTCGCCGATGCGTTGGCGATGGTTTTGAATTCCGCCGAATAAAAAGGTTGTCGCAGCAAATCGATGACGGGATCGGTCGGATATTGCTGAGCCGAATGTTTCAGCGTCACGTTGTAATTGCCTTCCAGCGACAGGTTGCCCCAGCGTCCGAAATCGTGGCGATAGTGCAGGGACGTATAGATCCCCGACACGCGTTCGTTGGCGATGTTGATGGGCAACACGGTGACGTTGGTGATCGATTGCGAGTTCGGCGAATTGCTGATCGGCGCGCGCTGCACTTGCGCGATCGCCGCCTGGCAGGTCGGTGAGTTGATGTCCAGCGTGCCGAGCCGGCACGCGGATTCGTCGCGCAGCAGTTGATCGATGCTTTGCAGTGATACTTCGTTGGTGATGCGGACGTTGTAGTAATCCGCCTTGACGTCGAAATTCGGTGTTGGCGACCATACGCCGCCGAAACCGTACGATTTGGCCGTGACGGATTGCAGCGCGGGATTGCCGGTGTGGATACCGAAAATCTGCGTGCCATTGTAGAACGTGCATTGCGCCAGCGGCACGTTCGGTTGCTGGACTGCGCAGCGATAGTAGTCGGTCTGATTCTGCTGGAAGAATCCGCTTTGTCCGCCGAACGTGTACGCCATATCCGGCGCGCGGAACGCGGTTGCGTAGTTGCCGCGGAACAATAGCGATTCGAGTGGACGATATTCAAGGCCCAGTTTATAGGTCGCCTTGCTGTCGCCGCCGCCGACGTTCTGATTGCTGTAGCTGTCGTAGCGGATCGACGCATCGGCGGTGAGCGTGCTGAAAATCGGCGCGCGCAATTCGAAGGCGCCCGCGTAATTGTTGCGCGTCCCGCTGCCCGGCGTTCCGGTCAGGCCGTAGAATTCTCCGGATAGCAAACGCGGATCGGTTGGATTGCTCCACGCTTGATTGCCGACCTGCATGATCGCGGCGACGCCGACGGGTCCTGCCGGCAACGAAAATAAATCCGTGTTGTTGACCTGGAAATTCACGTTCTGCGTCCACGTTTCCGAACGCGTTTCGATGACACCGATCAGGTTGGCATATTGCGCAGGCGTCACCGGTTTGTAGAGATTGGCCAGGTTCGGCGCGTGATAGACGGGATATCCGTATGCGGTGCCGAGTTGCGAGCCCAGGAGCTGGCTGGTGAAGAAATCCTCGACCTTGTCGGTGAGAAGCCAGGGTGTCTTGTCGTTAAGATTGGTCTGCGAACGCGCGTAGTAGAAGTTGTAATCCCACGACGAGCCGACGGACCCCTGGATTCCGCCCCACGCGCTGTAGCTGCGCACGATGTTGTGATCGGAATACAAATCCGAATTGCCGATTTCCTCGGGCGAGAAAATGTGCTGGACGGATTCGAAGCGGCCGGTGTCGGCATCCACGAACAACCCTTGTCCGTTGATGTTCGACTCCCAGAAATACGGTCCGGGACTGGAGTGAACGCTGCTGACGGCGTACAACAGATCGCCGTAAAGTTCGGCGCTTTCGTTCAACTTGTATTTGAGATTGAGATAAGCGGTACCCGCGCGATTCTGGTTGAGAATCGTGGTGTAACCGACGTTGTAGCGGCTGCCGCAAAAATTGCCCAGACCGAGCCGAGAATCGTAACCGGTTCTGCCGCCGTTGAGTCCGGAGACGGGTGCGCACGCGTCTTGCCCCGGATCGATGTAGTGCGGTGCGAAGCTCGAATCGTAGTACAGCCACAGAAAGTTTCGCGTGCCATAGCGCGTCGCGGGACTCGGGCTCGAATTAGTAGATGCAGTAATCTTGCGCGCGTAACTCCAGATCGGCTGAGTGCTATTGAGTTGAACGCCGAAGGTCGCCTGCAGATCGCCCCAGCTTTTTCCGCCGAGAAATTCGATGCGCTGATTCGCACCGCCGCCGCCGGAATAGCCGCCGCCGCGGACGTCCAGTTCATAGCCGTCGATCCTGTCCTTGAGAATGACGTTGACGACGCCGGCGATCGCGCTCGATCCGTAAATCGACGACTGGTTGCCGGGAAGGATGTCGATGTGATCGACCATCCCCGTCGGGATGTTGCTCAAATCGACGAAGTTGCTGACACCGTTATAGAGCAGCGGATAATCCGCCAGCGGATGACCGTTGATGAGAAACAACGTAAAGCCGGGATCGAGTCCGAGCAGGCTCAGCGTTACGGCGCCCGGCGTGAAACCGCCGTTGGTCTGGTTGTCCTGAACGGAACCGGTGGCAATCGGTTGCGCGCGCAGCGCTTCGTACACGGTTCCGAAACCCTGTCGCTCGATTTGTTGCGAACTGATCGTGATGACCGGCGACGCGGTTTCTATCTGCGACTGCGGAATCAGCGAACCGGTGACCATCACCGTGTCGAGACGCTGCTCCTTGCGTTTCCCGTCTTCCTGCGAGGTTTCGTCTGCCGACTGTGCATACGCCGAGTGGATGGATACCAGCGACGAAATCCCCATTGCCACCGATGCGACCAACAGCTTTCTCTTCATGTTTCCCGCTCCCTTTGCTATGCCGTCAACACGGCGCGCCGAACGCGTTTCGTTTCGACGTTCGTTGTTAATAATTCGGAAACATAATTGCAGCGGCAGTTGATGGGCGCATCCCTAGATCGAGTCAGAAATCGATGCCTCCGACGTTGAGTCCGGGCGAAAAAAAAACCGCGCGGCGAACCGCGCGGTCGAGATGAAAATTACAGCGTTGAATACTAGAACTTCACAGTCACGCTAGCGCGATAGAAACGACCTGCCGTGTCGTACGTGTTCACGTCCGTGTTCGCGTTCAGCACGTTGTTCTGATACAGAATCGGCGGTTGCTTATCGAAGATGTTGTCGATACCGACCTGTACGTACGTGTTGATCGGCTCGATGTTGTAGCCCAACGAGGCGTTGTGATACGTCTGCGCGCCGTAATGCAAAACCGAACCGATCGGATTCGGATTGTACGGATCTGAAGTCGCCGTGCCGTTTCCGCCCACGCCGGACGGGCCGAGGCCCGCGTTGGCGTAACCCAGGGTGATGCGGCCGAGGTAACGCGTCGTCCAGTTCGCGTTCCACGGACCCATCGTCCAGTCGAGCGTGGCCAGTCCGCGCACGCGCGCGAAGTTGCCGAACGTCTTGTCGAAGTGGCCGGCCAGGCCTTGTATGAAACCGCCGCCCTGGTCGATGTTGTATTTCTGGATATACGTGCCGTCGACGCCGACGCGGAAGTTGCCCCACGCCATGGCCGGCAGCCGGTAGTGCGCGCCGACATCCAAACCCTGATCGACGAGATTGCCCGAGTTGAACGCGCTCTCGATGACGAATTTAATCGAGCCGTCCGGACCGCGGAAAATATTTCCGCAAATGGAGCCGCCGGAATTGAAACACTGCGTCAAAATCGTTTGCGCAGTGCCGAAGCCGGACACGATCAGGTTGTTGAGCAGGATGCGGTAGTAGTCGGCGTTGACCGACAATCCCGGCAGCCAGTTCGGATCGTAGACGAATCCGTAGTCGAACGATTTTCCGAATTCCGGTTGCAGCACGGCCGTACTCAGGCCATGGCTGGCGGCAAACTGCGAGCCCATGGTGAAGCCGGTGAGCTGGAACGTCGTCTGCTTGGGCACGACGAAACCTTTGCAGGCCGGATTGGACTGAGTAGCCGCGCCGAAACACGGATCGACCGCCGTCGGCGCATCGGCGGTAGGTCCGGCGAACAGGTTCGTCGGCGTCGGCGCACGGAACACTTTCGATACCGTTCCGCGCAACAGCAAATCTTCGATCGGACGATATTCGATCGCGACTTTCCAGTTGCTGGTGCTGCCGAAGTTCGAGTACTTGGAGTAACGATCACCCAAGTCCAAGCTCAGCGAGTGAGCGAACGGCACGTCTTTCAGGATCGGCACCAGCAATTCGGCGTACGCTTCCTTGACGTTGTAGCCGCCTTGCGCAGGCGAGGTACACACCGAACCCGGACCCGCGCAAATCAGAGATGGATTGCCGGCGGCGTCGGTGCCATACGTCGTATTGATCAACGGATCGACCTGGTTGTCGAGATATTCCTTGCGATACAAACCGCCGACGGCCAACTGGACTTCGCCGGCCGGTAGCGTGAACAGCGAACCGTTGACCGACGCCTCGAGCGATTTGGTTTGATACAAACCGGTGAGGAACGGGTTGATCTTCGCGCTGTTGAGGATATTCGTGGTGGTGGGATCGCTCAGGTTGAAGATGTCGATCGGCGTGCAGTTGGCGCCCGGGGTGCCCGGCGCGGTGGTGCAACCGAAGTCCGGCAGGATCTGGGCGATGTTGAGATAGTTGAGTAGCTGCGTTTCCAGCGTGAACTTGCCGTAACTGCCGTGCACATCCCAGTTCCAGCTCGTGTCCGCGAAAGCGCCTTTGAGACCGACGTTGGCGAGTTCCGTGGTCAAAGAAAGCTTGGTGCCGCGATTGCCGATGTTGCTCAGTCGAAGTGCAATCGTGCTCGACGCGCCGTTGTCGCCGAAGGTGACGCCGAACGGGTTGTAGAATTGATCGGCCGGAATGACGAGACTGTTGCCGACCAGATCGAACGGATACGGCGCGAACTGCGTATGCGATACCTGCTTGTGATAAAGCAGTTCGGCATACGCTTCGACGTGATCGGTGAGCTTGTAATTGCCGAGCACGAACATGCCGGTGCGCTCGTTCGGAATCAAATCGTAATTTCCGACCGCCTGGAAGTTGAAGCCGTCGGTGCTGGAGTTGTAGCAGCGGAAATCGGCGGCGGTCGGCGGCGTGCTCGAACTGGGCAGCTTGTTACCGCCAAGGGTGATCTTCGTGCACCCCAACTGCGTGGCGAGCGGCGAACTCGCAGGTAGGAAGAATGCGCCACCCGGCGTGCGCGATGAGCCCGCATGCGTGTTGATTCGGGTGTTGTAGATGTACTGCGCGTTCTTCGAGAAATCGCGATTGGCCGAGGAGATCGGATCCTGCTTGTCGTACTGCACTCCGAATACGATGCTGCCTTTCTCGGTGGTCTGACCGAAGATGGCATGCACGGCTTTGCGCTGACCGTCGTCCTTATCGGCTTGACCGAAGTCGACGCCGAATTCCGCACCTTGATAGTTCGAGCGCGTGATGATGTTGACGACGCCGGCGATCGCATCGGAACCGTACACGGCGGATGCACCGTCGTTCAGCACTTCGATGCGCTCGACCATGGAAACCGGCAACAGAT
>JBDUEI010000152.1:0-12426 GCA_040002515.1 Rudaea sp.
GCGTAGGTTTCGAACAGGTCGGCCGCCATGCCGGCGCAATCGCCGACGTTGTCGCCGACGTTGTCCGCGATCACCGCCGGATTGCGGGGATCGTCTTCGGGAATACCGGCTTCGACTTTTCCGACCAGGTCCGCGCCCACATCCGCGCCCTTGGTGAAGATTCCGCCGCCCAGACGCGCGAAGATCGAGATCAGCGATGAACCGAAAGCCAGACCGATCATCGCGTGCAGCGCTTGGTCCTCAGTGTTACCGAAGTGCCGCAGTCCCGCGTAATAACCGGCCACGCCGAGAAGTCCCAGACCGACAACGAGCATGCCGGTGATCGAGCCGCCGCGGAACGCCACCTGCAGCGCCGCGTTTATACCGTGGCGCGCGGCTTCGGCGGTGCGCACGTTGGCGCGAACCGAGATGTTCATGCCGATGTAGCCGGCCGCGCCGGACAATACTGCGCCGATCGCGAATCCGATCGCCGTGGTCCAGTGCAGGAAAAACCCGAGCAGGAAGAACAGCACCACGCCGACGATGCCGATCGTCGCGTACTGCCGATTGAGATAAGCGCGCGCGCCTTCCTGGATGGCGGCGGCGATTTCCTGCATGCGCTCATTGCCGGCGGGCTTGGCGAGAATCCAACTGCGCGACCACACTCCATAGACGATAGCGAGCAGGGCGCAGCCCAGCGCTATCCAGATAGGGTATTGCTGAAAGAACATCGAGAACTCTCCCTGAAAATGGTGGCGAATAGCGGGTGACGAACTAGTAAAAGCGGCCCAGTATAGCCGTCCGGCGCGTCAAGACTAGCCGCCCCGCTTCGTCGCAGCGATCCCACGGCGGCGCCAATGCTATGCGCTCTGGCACAATATCGCCGATGATCGATTCGCGCGCGGAATCTATGGCGGAAGGGCGCGGGGCGAACGGGCGCGAACGTGCCGCAAACGCGTACATTCCCGCGCTGACCGGACTGCGCGGCATCGCCGCATCATGGGTTTTGCTGTTTCATCTCTGGCAATTTTCCGGCTCGCCGGATCTGACGTTACACCTCGGCGACTTCGCCATCCCATTCACGCCACTGGCCGGCTGCGGTTACATGGGCGTCGATCTATTTTTTGTACTGTCAGGATTTCTGCTGTCGCTGCCGTTCCATCGGCGAGACCGGCCGCCGGATCTAATTCGCTATGGTCTGCAGCGTTGCCGCCGCGTGCTTCCAGCCTACTACGCGCAGATCATCATTCTCGTTGCCGTATTCGCGTGGTACGGGCGAGCAGACGTGCTCACACCCGGGAACCTGGCCACGCATCTGCTTCTGGTGCAGAACATTTGGCCGGTCGGCCCATCGTTGAACGGGATCTACTGGACGATGCCGATAGAATGGGATTTCTACATCGTATTGCCGGTGATCGGTCTGCTTCTTACGCGGATACGCCCACCGCTGATGTACATCGTTCTTTTCGCGGCATCCGTGGCTTTCCGGCTGATCTGCTACCAAGGATTTTTTGATCCTGCGGTCGGCAGATTCGTGAGCTTCGGGCAAATCATGCAGCTGCCGGGACGACTCGACGAGTTTTTCTGCGGCGTGCTCGGCGCCTGGATATATTTAAATTTTCCGATTTCGGCGGCGCGAGCCAGGATGTTGATCATCGCCGGCGTTCTCGGCATTGCGGCGATCGCAATCGTGTCGAGCATCCTTGGGCATTTGATATATCCCCAACGATTTCCCGCGCTTTTATTTTTCTTCTCGCTGCTTGGGATCGCTTTCGGCGCGATCGTTCTCGGCGCAGCCGCGCAAGGTTCGCGGCGTACGTTGTTCAACAATGCCGTTGTCGCCTGGCTCGGCCTGATCAGTTACAGCCTTTATCTTTGGCACTATCCATTGCTCGGCGTCGCGCAGCACTTCGGATGGGCAGCGACGGGCGGCGTTTTGGCGTTACTGCAAAACCTCGTGTTGCTGCTGCCGCCGATCCTGTTCGTGAGTTGGTTGTCGCAGCATTTCGTCGAACGGCCATTTCTCGCATCACGGCGGCACGCGCACGGCATGCCCGCGTCACTCGAGAGTTAAGCGCGATTATTTGTCCGCGATCGAATACGCCGGCAATTTTTTCTTCAGCAGTTTACGTTTTAGTGTCGCGTATTTCGGCAACCCGGAGATCGGATCGTACGGCGGTGTGTCTTCGCCGCGAATCAACGGTTCGAAGTAACGCCGTGCCGCCGGCGTGATGCCGAATCCGTCGGCACTGATGTAATTCGGCGGCAATTTCTTTTCGATGTTCGCGACTTGCGTGATCGGCACCTGTTCGATCTTCCATTTGAACGGTGTGTTCGATGTGCGCTTGATGATCGGCATCACGCCGGTCTTCCCCGCCAGCGCGTATTCGACCGCCGCCTTGCCCACCGCGTACGCCTGCTCGGCGTCGCTTTTCGAAGACAGATGGCGCGCTGAGCGCTGCAGATAATCCGGCACGGCCCAATGATATTTGTATCCAAGTTTACTTTTTACCAATTGTGCGATCAGCGGACCGACGCCGCCGAGCTGCGTATGCCCGAACGAATCGACCGTCCCGGCTTCGGCCAGAAACTTCCCGCTCGCATCCTTCAATCCCTCCGACACCACCACCGTGCAATAGCCGACGCGTTCCACCGTCTGCTTTACCTTGGACAGAAATTTCGTTTCGTCGAATGCGATTTCCGGAAACAGGATGATGTGCGGTGGATCATCCGCGCGTTTTCCGGCGAGGCCTGCCGCCGCGGCGATCCACCCGGCGTGGCGGCCCATCACTTCTATCACGAAAACCTTGGTCGACGATTCGCACATCGAGGCGACATCGAGACTCGCCTCAAGCACCGACACCGCCGTGTACTTCGCCACTGATCCGAATCCCGGACACGAATCGGTCACGGGCAAATCGTTGTCGACCGTCTTCGGCACACCGATCACGTTGAGCGGATAGCCGATCGATTGGCACAATTCGGAGATCTTCAGCGACGTATCCGCCGAATCGTTGCCCCCGTTGTAGAGGAAATAACGGATGTCATGCGCGCGTAGCACAGCAATCAACCGATCGTAGTGCGCGCGATTGGTTTCCGGCGACTTGAGCTTGAATCGGCACGAGCCGAACGCGCCACCCGGCGTATGACGCAGCGCAGCGATTTGCGCCGGGTCTTCTTTGCTGAGGTCGATTAACTCTTCACGCAGCGCACCAATAATGCCGTTGCGCGCCGCGTACACGCCGATGCGTTTGCGCCGGCACGCCTGAATCACCGCGCACGCCGTCGCGTTGATCACGGCGGTCACGCCGCCGGATTGGGCGTAAAGAAGATTTCCCTTCGTCATCTCGATCGCTTTTTGGTTGTTTGACTCTGCGCGCCCATGCCGCTAGCTTAGCCTTAAGCCCGCTAGCGCAAGTCTAGCTCAACGCACTTCCGATCCGGAATCGCGCGGCGGCGAATCTCGAGTCCATGCAAGGAATAGCTGCACGCTATGCGCATCGTTTTTTTCGGTCCGAACGGTTCCGGCAAAGGCACACAAGCGGCGTTGCTCAAGGCCGAGCTAAAAGTTCCACATATCTCGACGGGCGATCTATTGCGCGCGGCGGTGAAAGCCGGAACGCCACTCGGCGTGCAGGCCAAAGCGGTGATGGATGCCGGCAAACTTGTCTCCGACGAAATCGTGCTCGGCATGCTCGAAGAACGGCTGGCGCAGCCGGATGCGAAAAGCGGTTTCATCCTCGACGGCTATCCGCGAAATCTCGCGCAATGCGCCGCCCTCGAAGCGCTGCTGACGCGCATCGAACAACCGCTCGACATCGCCATCGAATTGAACGTACCCGATACGGCGATCCTGTCGCGCTGTGAAATACGCTACAAGGCCGAACATCGCGCCGACGACGATCCGCACATCGTGCAGAAACGTCTGGAGGTTTATCGGCAGCAGACCGCGCCGGTCGCCAAGCACTTCGGCGACATCGGCAAACTCAAGACTGTCGACGGCGCGGGCGACATGCAGACAGTGTTCCAGCGCATTCTCGCCGTACTGCCGCGTCCGGCCTGATATTCTCGCGGCGACGCATTCGCCACGACCAAGACGTTTCAATGTTAAATCTGCTCCAGCTCCTGCGCGACATCATCCAGTTGCGGCGTGGTCCGCAAGACATGCCGTATTCGATGCCGTTGTTCGCCGCCGTCTGCGTGGCGAGCCTGGCGTTGCAGCTCGGCATCGCCTATCTGATGGGCATCGAGGGCGACACGCTCGCCGCCGGCCTCATCGGGCTGGGCATCAATCTCGGATTTCTGTATCTGATCCTCACCCTGCGCGGGTTCGCCAATCGGTTCGTGCAGACCGCCACTACGCTGTTGTCGTGCACGATCGTATTCTCGATCATCACCGTGCCGATCGTGTTCCTGGTCGGCACGCGGCCGATGACGCCGGAACAGATGTCGCCCCTGCAGGCATTGCTCGGCTTGCTGTCGCTGCCGGTGGTGATCTGGAAACTGGTCGTCGACGCGCACATCCTGCGCAACAGTTTGAGCATTCCTTTCATCGGCGGGCTCGGTGTGGCGATACTCTGGATCGTCGCCGAGTACGCGATCGGCAGCGTTCTCCACACGCAATCCGTACCCTGATTGACGATGGCGCACCGATGAAATTGTATATTTTTGGAATTTGCGGCACGTTCATGGGCGGCGTCGCCGCGCTCGCGCGCGAAGCCGGTCACGAGGTGGCGGGTTGCGACACGAACATCTACCCGCCGATGAGCGACCAGCTCGCCGCACTCGGCATCGCGCTCGATCAGGGCTACGAAGCGAAACATCTCGATCGGCCGCACGATCTGATCGTCGTCGGTAACGCCTTGTCGCGTGGCAATCCGATCGTCGAACGCATGCTCGACGATCGCGCGCCCTATGTTTCCGGGCCGCAATGGGTCGGCGAAAACATACTCGCGAAACGACGGGTATTCGCCGTCGCGGGCACGCATGGCAAGACCACGACCACGGCGATGCTCGCGCACATTCTCGACGCCTGCGGACGCGCGCCGGGATTTCTCGTCGGCGGCGTTCCGGATAATTTCGGCACGTCGGCGCGTTTGGGTAGCGGTGAAGATTTCGTGATCGAAGCCGATGAATACGACACCGCGTTCTTCGACAAGCGTTCCAAGTTCGTGCACTACCGACCGAGCATCGCGATCCTCAACAATCTCGAATACGATCACGCCGATATTTTTCCCGATGTCGCCGCGATCCAGCGACAGTTCCATCATCTGGTCCGCACCGTTCCGCACAACGGCCGCCTGATCGTCAACGCGGAAGACGCGCGGCTCGCCGAGGTGTTGGCGATGGGCGCATGGACCCCGGTCACCACATTCGGTATCGATCGCGGCGATTGGCGCGCGCATTTGATGGCCGCCGATGGATCGCAGTTCGCCGTGATGCACGACGGCGCGACTATCGGCGAAGTGCGCTGGAATCTGATCGGCCGGCACAACGTCATGAACGCGCTGGCGGCGATCGCCGCCGCGGATGCCGGCGGTGTCGAAGCCAAACACGCGATCGACGTGCTTGGCGGATTTCTAAGTGCCAAACGCCGTCTCGAACGGATCGGCGAACACAACGGCATTACCGTTTATGACGATTTCGCCCATCATCCGACAGCCATCGCCACCACGCTCGCCGGCTTGCGCGCTCGCGTCGGCGGCGCGCGCATTCTCGTCGGCATGGAACCGCGTTCGAACTCGATGCGGCTGGGCGCGCACGCTGCGGAACTCGCGCCCTCGCTGCGCGACGCCGATGCGGTCGTATTTCTGCAAAAAGCCGATTTGCCGTGGGATGCCGAACGCGTCGTCGCCGCGCTCGACGGACGCGGCGCTGCCGCACCGAGCGTGGACGGTTTGATCGCCGCGCTGCGCACGCAAGCGATGCCGGGCGATCATGTCGTCTTCATGTCGAACGGTGGTTTCGAAAATGCACCGCGTCGTTTTCTGCATTCGCTGCGCTGACTACTTTCCTGCCGCCTGCGCACCGACTAAACTGGATTCGTGACAGTTGCCGATATACCGCTGTTTCCTTTGAACACGGTTCTTTTCCCGGGCGGGCCGTTGAGCCTGCGCATCTTCGAGCCGCGCTATCTGGATATGGTTCGCGATTGCGCGCGCGCCGGTTCCGGCTTCGGCGTCTGCATGATTCTGCACGGCGGCGAGATCGGTGAAGCATCTGTTCCGGCGGCGGTCGGCACACTGGCGCGCATTGTGGATTTTTATACTTCGCCCGATGGATTGTTAGGCATCAGGGCCGAAGGCGGCGAGCGGTTTCATGTCGATCGCTCGCGCGTGCGCGACAACGGTCTTGCGCACGGTTCGGTGCGATTTTGGCCGTCCGAACCCGACGTCGAACTGCCGCCGGAATTCGGATTGCTGTCAACGATCCTCGAACGATTGTTGGAAAAATCGGGCAGCGAATTCTCTAAAGCAGAACGGCGATGTTATGACGATGCGAGCTGGGTCGGATTTCGTCTCGCCGAAGCACTGCCGCTGGAAAATCGCGAGCGCCAATACTTGTTGCAGATCACCGATCCGCTCGTTCGCCTCGAACAGCTCATGCATTACCTGCCGCGCTTTCAGAAAGGATAGACGATGCGTTACTTGCACACCATGATTCGCGTGCGCGATCTCGACGCGTCGCTGCGTTTTTTCTGCGACGGATTGGGATTGCGCGAAGTTCGTCGTAAAGACGATGCACACGGCAAGTACACGCTCGTTTTTCTATCCGCAGCCGATTCGCCGGATGCGGAAATTGAACTGACGTACAACTGGGATTCCACGGAAAACTACGGCAGCGCACGCAACTTCGGACATCTCGCGTTTCTCGTCGATGACATCTACGCGACCTGCGAGCGCTTGCAAAAAATGGGCGTGACGATCAATCGACCGCCGCGCGACGGTCACATGGCGTTCGTGCGTTCACCCGATCTGATTTCGATAGAACTTCTGCAGCACGGCGTTTTGCCGCCGCGCGAACCGTGGACATCGATGCCGAACGTCGGTACGTGGTGAACTGCGCTACTTCAATGCATTCGCGAGATCGGCGATCAGATCGTCGGGATGTTCGAGACCCACACTGATCCGCAGTAAATTTTGCGGCGAAACCGGATTGGCGCCTTCCACCGACGCGCGATGTTCGATCAACGATTCGCAGCCGCCGAGCGAAGTGGCGTTGGCGAACAGGTTTACTTTTCCGGCGACAGCGAGCGTTGCCTCGCGGCCGCCCTTGATCTGCACGCTCATCATTCCGCCGAAATCGTGCATCTGTTTTTTTGCGATGGCGTGATTCGGATGGCTCTCGAGCCCAGGCCAGTTCACGCGTTCGACGCGTTGATGCGACGCGAGGAATTCCGCGACGGCGCGCGCATTCCGGCAATGCCAGGCAACACGCGCCGGCATCGAACGGCATCCGCGCAGTGTCAGCCACGCATTGAACGGCGACAGGATGGCGCCGCGCACATGGCGCGCGTGCGCGATCTCTTCGTGTAAGTCAGATTTCGTAGCGAACACCAGCGCGCCACCGAGAACGTCGCTGTGGCCGCCGAAATATTTAGTCGTCGAATGCATCACGACATCGGCGCCAAGCGCGAGCGGCTGTTGCAGGCAGGGCGTAGCGAAGGTGTTGTCGACGGCGACGATCGCGCCTGCGTGGTGTGCAATTTCGACAATCGCAGCGATGTCGCTGATCTGCAGCAAAGGATTCGACGGCGTTTCCAGCCACACGCACTTCGTTGTCGGCTTGATCGCGCTCGCGACCGCTTTCACGTCGGTCATGTCGACGGCTTCCACGTCGAGACGGTTCGCGAGAAATTCGCGCGCGAGGGTGCGCAATCCTTGATATACGTCGAGCGGAATGAGGACGTGACCGTCCGGCAACGCGCTGAGCAACGCATCGGTTGCCGCCATGCCGGATGCGAACGCGAGCGCCGCCGCGCCGCCTTCCAGTGCCGTGAGCGCGGCTTCCAGACGCGTTTGCGTCGGATTGTCCTCGCGCGAATATTCGTAGCCGCCAATCCGCTCGCCGGCCGGACCGTGTCGAAATGTCGTCGCGAGATACAGCGGCGGCGCCATCGCGCCGGTTTGCGCATCCGGTTCTGCGCCTGCATGCACAGCAATGGATTCAATGCGCACGTTTGGCCTCCGTGAATGCGAATCGGGCCGCTTCGAGCGTCGCTGCGATGTCGTCGTCGGAATGCGCGTTCGACATGAAACCCGCCTCGAACGCCGACGGCGCGAGGTAAATGCCGCGTTCCAGCATCGCATGGAAGAACCGATTGAACGCCGGCACGTCGCAACGCGTGGCCTGAGTATACGTTTCCACTTTTTCCGATGTGAAGAACAAACCGAACATGCCGCAGACGCGATTGACGCTGAACGGAACATCGGCGCCGGCCGCCACGGCGAGAAGACCGTCGGTGAGCAAAATCGTTTTGCTTTCCAGCTCGGCATGGAAATTCGGTGACTGGATGACATCGAGCATCGCCAGCCCGGCGGCCATCGCGACCGGATTTCCTGACAGCGTGCCGGCCTGGTAGATCGGTCCGGATGGCGCGACTTTTTCCATGATGTCGCGTCGGCCGCCATACGCGCCGACCGGCATACCGCCGCCGATGATTTTGCCGAACGTCGACAGATCCGGCGTGATGCCGTACAGCGCCTGCGCGCCGCCGAGCGCGACGCGGAATCCGGTCATCACTTCGTCGAAGATCAGCAGCGCGCCGTGTTGCGTGCACAAGTCGCGCAGTCCGGCCAGATAATCCTTACGCGGCAAAATGCAGTTCATGTTGCCAGCGATCGGTTCGATGATGACGCCGGCGATGCGCTCGCCGGCGGTCGCGAACAGTTCACGCGCGGCGTCGAGATCGTTGTACGGCAACGTCAGCGTCAGATCGGCCAGCGATTTGGGTACTCCCGGCGAGGTCGGAACGCCGAACGTCAGCGCGCCGGAACCGGCTTTGACCAGAAACGCATCGCCGTGGCCGTGATAGCAGCCTTCGAATTTCACGATGGCCTCGCGGCCGGTGAATCCGCGCGCGACGCGGATCGCCGACATCGTCGCTTCGGTCCCGGAATTGACCATGCGCACCATGTCCATCGATGGCACGAGTCGCGTGATCGTTTCGGCCATCGTCACTTCCGCCGGGCACGGCGTGCCGAACGACAACCCGTCTTTCGCCGCGCGCTCGACGGCTTCGCGAACGCGCGGATGATTGTGGCCTGCCACCATCGGGCCCCACGATCCGACGTAATCGATATAGCGTTTGCCTTCGACGTCCCAGAGATACGCACCGTCCGCGCGTTGTGTGAAAAACGGTTCGCCGCCGACGGATTTGAATGCGCGCACCGGCGAGTTGACGCCGCCGGGCATGAGCTTGAGCGCGCGCTGAAACAGTTCGTGATTGCTCGACATGATCAAAATTTTTCGTTGGGGAAAAGTGAGTTGTATTGCTGCGTCGCCAGCTCGATGTCCGGCGCCGAAAAAATTCCGGAAACGACGGCCAGGAAATTCGCGCCCGCGGCGATCAGCGGCGGTGCATTGTCGGGCGTAATTCCGCCGATCGCTACCAACGGAAGATGGAATGACCGCGCCGCAATGAGGAGTTCAGTCGTCGCGCGTCGAGCATTTGGTTTCGTCGGCGATGAGAAGAATGCGCCGAAGGCGAGGTAATTTGCGCCCGCGCTGGCCGCCGATTTCGCTCGATCGACGGAGTCGTAACAAGAGACGCCGATGATCGCGTCGGCACCCAAGGTCGAACGCGCAAGAACAATGTCCGCATCTTCTTCACCGAGGTGAACGCCATCTGCATGAATCTCGGCGGCAAGTTCGACATCGTCGTTGATGATCAACGGCGCTCGCCGTTCGCGGCATGCGACGAGTAACGCCGAAGCTTCCGCGCGACGGCGTGAGTCGTCGATTGTCTTGTCGCGGTACTGGATCACGGCGGCACCGCCGCGCAATGCGGCCTCGACCGCCCCGATCAAATCGGCGCGCGGCCCATCGGTAATTACGTAAACCCCGCGCAACGGAAGCCTGGTCAAACGATGCATGCGTTCTAGTCTAACGGTAGAATGCGCGGCTCACGGTTTTGCAACGATCATGAACACTTCTGCCGAACAGACCAACGACGTTCCCTTTCGCACATTCATGTGTGTGGTGTGCGGATTTCTCTATAGCGAGGCGGAAGGCTGGCCGTCCGACGGCATCGCGCCGGGCACGCGCTGGGAAGACGTGTCCGAGACGTGGACATGTCCCGACTGCGGCGTGACCAAAGCCGATTTCGAGATGGTCGAAGTCTGACCCGCGCTTAGTTCAGTCGCGGTAACTTGCTGCCGAGTGCGCTGATTTGTGCCGCGACATTGTCGGCATCGTCGGCTTGCGGCATTAGCGCCAGATAGCGCGTGAAATCCTCGCGCGCGGCGCGGACGTGGCCGAGCTTCAGGTAATTGCTGCCGCGATCCCGATACTCGGCCGGCTGGTGCGGATCGAGCGTCAGCAAACGATCGTTGCAGCGTAACGCCTTCTCCCACTGTTCGCGCTCGCCGTACACGCCTTTCAGATTGCGCAGGATGCGTGTGAGGATCATGCGATGGCTCGCAGGCTCGAGCATGCGCGCAAGCCGGCTGTCGTCGATATCCTGTGAATCGAGATGACTGCGCGCGCGATGCCGTAATTCAGCGGCATCGAGCGAACGTCCCTTTTGAAACGGATCGAGCACGATGAGACCTTCGTCGAGCGGCAAGCGCACGAGAAAATGCCCGGGAAACGAAATGCCTTGCAGCGGAACGCCGAGGCGCTGGGCGAGTTCGATCTGCACGACCGCCAGCGAAATCGGATTGCCGAGTCGGCGATCCATCACTTCGTTCAAATAACTGTTGCGCGGATCGTAATAATCGAGATCGTCGCCGCTGAAACCCTGTTCTTCGAACAGATAGCGATTGATGCAGCGCAGTTGAGCGGCCGTCGAATCGGCGCTGGCGAGCGGTGCGCGCAATTCGTTGGTGAATGCCTGCAGACGGTTTTCGTAAAACCCATCGTCGAGTTCGGGATATTCGTCTTTGGCGATCAGCAGTGCGGTGGAGAGAAGCGGAATGTCCGTATCGTTGGCGTTGCGTAGCTCAACCCAGGGACTCTGCATCGATTTCTCCGACGGCGCGGGTGCCGAATGGCTCGATATTACTTGAAGCGGCGATTTGCGCAAGACGCCAAAAACTGCCCGGGAAACGCCCGTTTCAGGTCATTGCGTTTTCACACGCGCTTGCTGCAATGACCGTGCAATTCGCCAGCAGGAATTTTATGAAGCAGTTCGTTCCCATCACCGATGACATGTTGTTCGACGCGGCGAATTTCGCCGGACCACTCGTGCCGTATCAATTCGGGATTTTGTGCGCGCGACAGGTGAGTGATGCCTCGAAGGCGAGCATCGACATGCCCGCGCGAGCCAACAGTGTCAGTGCGCCACCGTCAGAACATCGCCCGCTTTGACACCGAGCTTGTCCGCCGTGCCGGCGTTGAGCTCGAGAACGTAGCGCGCCGGTCCTTCCGAGGGATATTGCGGGCACGGATCTGACCGGCACGCCGGCACGCGTTGCTGCACGCTGACCAGTTTATATTTTGCGTCAAAGTATAAAATGTCGAGCGGCATGCGGCAGTTCTTCATCCAGAACACGCGCGGTTCTTCGCTGGCGAAGTTGAACAACATGCCGTGATCGTCGGGCATGCTGTCGCGGAACATGAGGCCGCGCTGCTGCGAGTCGGCATCGTCGGCTTGTTCGACGCTGAATTTATGATCCTTCAGCGTAACCGTCGTGTCCGCCGCGAAAGCGATGTTGACGGACGCGCACGCGATTCCGAAAAGAAAACGTCTCATCTGCAACTCCTGAATCAGTGATGCCCGGATTTTCGTAGCGATTGGATCAGCTCGCTCAGCGCCGCGAAATTCTTCGGATCCATGTCGTAGAACTCCACGCCGAGTTGCGATCCTTCGGAACGCACGAGCACCACATCGCCGCGAAATGTTTCGTGGTCTGCGAATTCGATGGTGATCGTCATGCGCGTGCCGATCGGGGCCTGTGTGCTGATCGCGCTTTCGAGCAGTGCGCCGTTGAGGGAAAGATCGATGATGCGGCCTTCCATCTCGCCGGATTTCGGCAATTGCAATCGATATTTTCCGGCGGCACTGAAGCGCGGTTCCTGTCTGCGTTCTTCGTACAATTCGCCCATGGCTACGCACGCTTGAAATGGCGCAGCGATGCTATCACATGGGTTGCGTCCCACCCGCGCAATCGATCTCGCACGATTCGCGCGAATAGAATTACTCGGTCTCGCGAGCTGTTGACGGACTCGGAATCACTTGTATAATACGCGGCTCACCGAACGAAACGTTTGGTCGCTGGTTTCTTA
>JBDUEI010000153.1:0-2830 GCA_040002515.1 Rudaea sp.
GCTCGGCGATGCGCCCGATAATCTTCGCCAGTCACCACCGGTGGGAGCGATTGATCGGCCAGAATCAGAATTGCATCGACGGCGTTGGCGTCTTTTGCGCGCGCTGCGACATCCGGATGGATGGTCGCCGCATGGGCCGCGAAGCAGAACCCGGCCGCCGCGATCAGAGCGGCGAAACGGATCAGCGGGGAATCAATACGCAAATTGCTCATTGAGGATTCGATCCTCGAGATTGTGTTCCGGATCGAACAGGAGTGTAACTGTCTTGTCTCGCGATTCGCGAATGATGACTTCGATAACGTCGCGCATTTCGTTGGAATCGGCCGTCGCACTGACCGGGCGTTTATACGGATCGAGGATTTCGAATTTCACTTCGGTACCCGCGCGCAGGATCGCGCCGCGCCAGCGCCGCGGGCGGAACGGACTGATCGGCGTCATCGCCAACACGTCGGCGCCGAGCGGCAGGATGGGGCCGTGCGCGGACAAGTTGTACGCCGTCGATCCGGCCGACGTGCAGACCAGAATCCCGTCGCACATGAGTTCTTCGATCTTGACCGCACCGTTCAGCGAAACACGAATATGCGCGGCCTGTTTGGTCTGGCGCAGCAGCGACACTTCGTTGAAGGCGAGCGATGTCGTCGATGTGCCCGCTTCGCTCGCGGCATCCATGACCAGCGGCTTGAGCGTGGTCGGCAACGCGCGCAGCAAACGTTCGCCCAGATCGTCGGCGCGATATTGGTTCATGAGAAAACCGACCGTGCCGAGCTTCATGCCATAGACCGGCTTATTCATCGCCATGTGGCGATGCAGCGTGCGCAGCATGAAACCGTCGCCGCCGAGCGCGACGATCATCCGCGCCTGTTCGATCGGCACTTCGGAATAGCGGCCGCGCAAATCCGTCAACGCGGCTTGCGCTTCGTCGGTTTTGCTGGCGACAAACGCGACGGGGATCGGCAACGTGATCGGCGCTGTCGCTGCGACGCTACTCACGACGGCGCGCCGGTCTGCAACAGTTGCGCGAGTCGGCGCACCGCGACCGAAACGATCGGATAATCCGTGACCACCTGGCTGCGCATGTCGGCGAACATACCGAGCGTGAACTTGAGCGCAGGATCGTCGCGATTGAGCCACGCCGCGACGAGATCGGCACCGCTTCCGTCGCCGCCGCGTTCGAGCACTTGCGCGGTAAGTGCGCGATGCTGACTGTACAACTCATCGCGCAAACTTCCTCGCGCGTGCGCGTGCCAGCGCGACTCGACCGGCAGTTCTTCGATCTTGCCCATCAGCCACGACAAGTGCAGCGCTTCGCCCAGCGCAAAATAAACTTCGGCGACACGATCGATCGCCAGGCCGTGTTCGGCGGCGACGGCGACGATATCCAGAGCTGATCCTGGCGTCGGCAATACCGCCAGATCGGCGGCCAAACTTTCCGGGAATCCGGCATCGATCCATTTCTGCCGATCGTTGTCATATTTGAGGCGCTGGCGCGGCGTGATCGCATCGGCCAGAACCGTGCGCACGGTGCGCATGCCGGCGTGATATTTCTGCACCGCCGCGGCGATATCGAGTGCCGATTCCGTATGGTTGAGCAGCCAGCGCGTGAGATTGCGAAGCGTCGACCAGATCACGAGCAACGCATCGATCTGCGCGTTGCCGTTGACTTGCCCGTCGAGCGCCTCGATGGCCGCCCACAAGTCGCGCGCATCGAGTACTTCACGCGCGATGTTGAACGCGCGGGCGACTTGCGCGGGAGTTTTTCCGGTGTCCTCGCCCATGCGCAACACGAACGTCGCGCCCATGCGATTGACCATGGAATTGGTGACCGCCGTGGCGATGATCTCGCGCTTCAGGCGATGCCGCTCCATGTGCTCGGCGTATTTGTCCTGCAGTGGCTCGGGGAAGTAGCGACGCAGTTCCTTCGACAGGAAACTGTCTTCCGGGACGTCGGATTCGAGCAATTGCTGGAAAAGTACAATCTTGGAATAGGATAAAAGTATAGAAAGTTCGGGCCGCGTGAGTCCGAGTCCGCGCGCCTTGCGTTCGACGAACTCGTTGTCGGTCGGCAGGAATTCGATCTGCCGGTCGAGCAGACCTTCGGCTTCGAGCGTGCGAATGAAATGGTGCTTGGCGCCCAAACGCGACACCGACATGCGCTCCATCAGACTGATCGCCTGGTTCTGGCGATAATTGTCGAGCAGCACGAGTCGTTCGACTTCGTCGGTCATGGCCGCGAGCTGGGTATTGCGCGCGTCGTAGGTCAGCTCGTTGCGCTGCACGGCATCGTTGAGCAGGATCTTGATGTTGACTTCGTGATCGGACGTATCCACACCGGCGGAGTTGTCGATGAAATCGGTGTTGAGAAGCACGCCGTTCAACGCCGCTTCGATACGGCCGCGTTGCGTGAAACCGAGATTGCCGCCCTCGCCCACCAGCTTGCAGCGCAGGTCGCGGCCGTTGATGCGGATCGCGTTGTTGGCGCGGTCGCCGGCATCGGCGTTGGTTTCGGTTTCGGCCTTGGCGTAGGTGCCGATGCCGCCGTTCCACAACAGATCGACGGGCGCCTTGAGGATCGCGCGCATGAGATCGTTCGGCGCCATCGCTGCGATGTCGCCTTCGATGCCGAGCACGGCGCGGATTTCGGGCGATACCGCGATCGATTTCGCGCCGCGCGGAAAAACGCCGCCGCCGGTGCTGATGAGCGCCACGTCGTAATCGGCCCACGACGAGCGCGGTAGCTTGAACATGCGCTCGCGTTCGACGAAGGATTTTTCCGCGTCCGGATTCGGATCGAGAAAAATATGCCGATGATCGAACGCGGCCAGCAACCGCG
>JBDUEI010000154.1:0-16028 GCA_040002515.1 Rudaea sp.
CGGCATTTATCATGTGAAGAATAAAGCAGAAGCCCATGGCAACAGCTAATAACGCGCAGAAGAAAAACGATGCTGGCCTGTTTCGCCAATTAAAATACGGCGCATTTCTTGTTTTCGAGAAGTTAACGCATTGGTGCATTCACCCGCATCTACGTGCTTCGTGCCTTAGATTCGCAGGTGCATCTATTGGGAAAAATGTTCGGATTTATGAATGTAGTTTTTTTAATTTGCAACAGGGATTTCGTCACCTGCAAATCGCAAATGACGTACATGTTGGATATGGCTGCTTATTCGACCTAGCCGATGTAATTTCCATTGGTGAGCGCTCCACTATATCGCCGGGAGTCATGTTGTTGACGCACTCGGATCCCGGTGCCGCTCATGGATCAAAGCTAGCTACGCTTTATCCACCGAAAATGGAGCAGCTAGTTATTGGAACCGACTGTTGGATTGGCGCAAATGCTGTTCTATTGTGCGGAGTCAGGATATCCGACTCCGCTGTAGTAGGAGCCGGAAGTGTTGTGACAAAAAGTGTCGTAGAAGGCACTGTTGTAGCTGGCGTACCGGCAACCATCAAGCGCAGCCATCTCGCCGATTAATCGCAAATATGAATCTCGCGATGCAATGTTTATGATTCACGACTTTGAGAGAATGAAAACAAATCCAGGAGCTATTGGCGTTAGCCATCGGAACAAAGATTTTGGCAGTAAATTGACTAATCTAGATGATTTTTTTCTTGAAGCGTTTTCGAGACTCGCGGCGAGCCGCAATTGGATCGCGCTCATGTATGTTAGCTCGACCTCTTTGAAGGCTGAGATCAATTTGTTATAGGACCAAGAGTAGGCATCCAAACTGTCCGCCCGCCTTGATCCCAGACGTCGCATTATATTTTGCGCAGTCTTGCGTGGTAGCCAATGGACCAACGGCCAGAACACGTGGGGTTCGATTGGCCAAAGCAAGTTCGGTCCCGCAAAATAACAAATTCCGTCGTGTTTTAGCGCGCTCCTAATTGCTTGTAAGAGCGCAATTGGATCGTCCACGTGCTCATAAACTTGATTACATATCACGACGTCGGCACTTCCCGGCTCTAAAAACTTTGATATGTCCTTGTAAGATCCGATATGAAACTCCAAATTAGGAAAATCTTCTCGGTACCCAGACCACCGCGCCCAAGATTCTGGATCGATACCGATGACGCGCCCTACATGCGGCGCAAGCGTAGCCGCAATTCCACCGCTGCCGCAGCCGATATCTATCCATGTCTCACCAGCTTCCGCGCGACGATGCTGCCGCAGCGTGTAAAAAATAGCTTGAGCTTTTTTGTCGCGATTCTTTTCACCCCATCGCGGGTCCACGTTATTTTGATGAGTCATCGTGAGCTGCAGCGCCGCATATTTTTTCTGCAATGTTTTTGAGATCAAAGCACTCAGCATGAATCTTTAGCCCGTCCATAAAGCTAGTACTTGATGTGCGCAGTGCCATTTGTATGGCACGACAAATATCGACGGAGGATACGCCTGCCGCCAGAATTCCGAACGAAGCGCTTTGAAAAAGCCGACAGAAATCGCCTACCGGCGTAGCAATTACAGGTCGGTTAAGCTTGATCGCGTCCGAAAAAACAACAGGAATGCTCTCTATGCGAGATGGGATCAAAACATAATCGGCATTTGAGATACGCATTTCGGCATCTTGCTTGTCGATGTAGCCGCCGACGACAACGGGTCTTCCATTTTTTAGCAGAATCTCGCCCTTTTGGCGAACAACACTCTCCAGAGGGCCGCCACCAAAAATGCGGAATTCTTTCACTAACATCCAATCATCCGCATCGAGCAGCGCGATAGCGTCGAGTAATAAATCAATGCCCTTATTTCTATGCCATCTCCCGATAAATACAAAAGAATAAGGAGGTGAGATTCGTTTTATTTCCAAGCGGGGAGGATGAACATTCCTTGTTGTAGGTAGAAATTTGACGTGGCGGCGAGCAATCTTCTGTGCGTCATCTGCCAACTGCAGGCCGTCTGCAAAACGACATTGCGCATCGCGCATTACGACCGCCAGAAGGGATCGGACGACGGGGATTCGTCCTAATGACCAAATGTCACTTCCTAGCATCCAAACTGAGTAAGGAATACCTTTAGCAAGCCACAGCAAACGAGCCCAGTAACCAGATGGCAGTGCCCATAAAGCGAAGGTATGCGTAATTTTCCGCTCTGTAGCGGCTCGCATTACGGCGCTTTTTCCGCTCGATAGGGTGACAATGATTCGTAAAAGGTCCAGTGGATGCCACAACCGGAGATTCCCCAGAGCTTTTGGCGGCGCCCTAAACCGGTAAACCGCAATCCTCCGATCGTTCACGTCCACAGTAGTTCTTCTGCCTGGAGCAATCACTGTCACATCGACAATTTCCGCCAGTTCCTTTACCAGATCGGCTACAAACGATCCGGCGGCTTCGCTACCGTCCTCTTTCTCAGGATACGAGGTTGTAATTAGAAGTAGCGATTCTCTAACCTTCATTTCTTTTGAATGGCGACGACGTTATAGCCGCCTGCCATAAAGTCCGAGCCGGGTAGTAAACGGGAAAGGAACCAGCCCAGAATGTTGCTCAAAACGATCGATAGTCCAAGCACCGGCAACGCCAAAGCGGCCCATTTGTGTTTTTTCAAAATAATTTGTGCAGCATCTGCAACCGCTAAGTTAAACATAAGCGCGGCGGTTTCGAAGGACTTCAATCGAGGAGCTATCTGTTCGACGGCAAAACCACTGTTTATCAGTTGTGAGGTAAGGGCATGCTGTGTGAAACGATGAAAATCGTATGGCGCATCATGTATCGGATATAAAAATGGAACGCTCAACAACAGATTCCCATTAAAACGTAAGACGCGGGATATTTCAGAAATAACCTTGGCGGGATCTGGAACGTGCTCAAGTACTTCAAATAAAACAACTGTGTCTACGCTGGATGTAGCGATCGGAAGCTTTTCTGCGTCCGCGAAAATATCTGGGCTGCTTGAATACATCGATGTCGCTGTTGCGTAGTGATCTATACCGACGTAAGCGCAATTCGCGGAGACCATTTTTTCGACGAATCGATCAGCGCAACCGACGTCAATCAAAAGGCCTTTTTGCGCGTTCAAATGTGCTGTCCAGAACCGGCGTTCGCCTGATACGAACCATTGAGGATGCAGCGGGGTCCAACGGAATGGCTCCAGGAAAGCCCGAGCATCGGCTTTCCGCCCCCTCATCTATCTGACTTGTATATCAGGGACGTAATCTGCTCCGACACGAGCCCGATAAGAAAAATAATTACGGCTGCGGAAAGCAACAGGGCGCTCATGTTGGTAAAGCGGTGCAGCGTAATAAAGGTATAACAGTAATTGCCAATCCCAGCCACGAAGAAGATAAACGCGGCTGGTATAAAAAGCTTTAGCGGCGAATACAGGGTAGCGATTTTGAAAATGATTAATAGAAAGCGAATGCCGTCACGCACTGGCCGAATGTGACTTTGTCCCACGCGTTTTTTCACCATCAACGGCTCATAGAAAATGGCATAAGCGCTTCGGAAAAACGCCATCGTGATAGTTGTCGGATAGGAAAATCCATTTGGCAGCAAGTGGATAAATTCTCGGAACTTCTTCGCATCGACGGCGCGAAACCCGGACGTCAAATCCTTTACTTGAAATCCCGTCATAAAGGACGCCAGATTGTTATAGACGGAATTAGCTACCCCGCGCCCGACACCCGCCTGCCCTGACCAGTCACGCGCACCAACAACCATATCGTAGCCTTCAGACAGTCGGTCAAGCAGTTTCGCGATGTCGTCCGGATTATGCTGCCCATCCGCGTCCATGAAGACAAATATGTCTCCGCGGGCCTCGCGCGCGCCACGCTTGATAGCTGCGCCATTTCCCATGGAGTACGGTTGTTTGACGACTCGAACAGCGTTTTTTTCGCATACGCTTTCGGTTTCGTCGGTTGAACCGTCACTCACGACGATGATTTCGGCCTCCGGCTGGGCCGCTTTGAGCTTTGGAAGCAAGGCCGCCAAGGCTTGCGCTTCATTTTTTGCTGGCAACACGATGCTGATCACGCTTCGTTGATTCCCCTTCGCGTACATTAATCGGGCCGCGTGGCGCCCTAGAGGGCTCTAAGAGTAACAGATGGTGTGACGCGACCCATGGGAACGTTTCGGGGATTTTAACGCTGACGGTTTTGCGGTACATTCCGTCGTAGTTTCGGGGATTTACGAGGGATTCTTATGGCAACACAGATGAATCCTACCGCCCTCGCTGGCTTATCGGGCGTGGCGCGTCGTCTCGTTGCGGACGGCACGTTGGCGGATGCGGACGCTCGTAAAGCCATCGAATCTTCGATTAGGCAGAAAATTCCGCTCGGTTCGTATCTGATCGAGCATGCCCTGGCAAACGGCACCCAGATCGCAATGGCCGCGTCAGCCGAATTCGGCGTGCCGCTCTTTGACGCTGAAGCCCTGGATTTGTCGCAGGCGCCGATCAAACTCGTGAGCGAAAAGCTCATTGTGCAACACAAGGCATTGCCGCTATTCAAACGTGGTAATCGGTTGTTCGTCGGCTTGGCGGATCCAACCAACCTCCACGCGCTCGACGAGATCAAGTTTCAAACTAATCACAGCGTCGAACCTATCCTCATCAGTGAAGAACAACTGAGCCGAGCGATCGATCTGGCACTCAACACGGTCAGCACAACCGTGGATGGGCTTGAAGACGCGGAAGGGCTGGAAGGGCTAGAAGTTGATTTCGGCGATGAAGGTGAGGAAACGGGCGTCGATGCCACGGGCACCGACGACGCTCCCATCGTTAAATTCGTCAATAAAGTCTTGGTCGACGCGATCAAACGCGGTGCATCGGACATCCATTTCGAGCCTTACGAAAACAACTATCGGGTACGCCTGCGCATGGATGGTTTGTTGCGCGCGGTGGCGTCACCGCCTGTAAAGCTGACGCCGCGTATTTCTTCTCGCTTGAAAGTGATGTCGGGACTCGACATCGCCGAACGTCGCGTACCGCAGGACGGCCGCATCAAACTCAATCTTTCGAAAACGAAATCGATCGACTTCCGCGTCAGCACCTGTCCGACATTATTCGGCGAAAAAGTCGTATTGCGCATCCTCGACGGGTCCGCCGCAAAATTGGGCATCGACAAGCTCGGTTATGAAGAGAAACAGCAGAAGCTGTTTTTGGAAGCGATAGAAAAACCTTACGGAATGGTTCTGGTTACGGGACCGACGGGCTCGGGCAAAACCGTTTCGCTTTATACGGCACTCAATATTCTCAATACCGAAGGTCGAAACATTTCGACTGTCGAGGATCCCGTTGAAATCCGCCTCCCTGGCGTCAATCAGGTTCAGCAGAATCAGAAGCGTGGGATGACCTTCGCCGCCGCACTGCGATCGTTTCTCCGTCAGGATCCGGATGTGATCATGGTCGGCGAAATTCGCGACCTTGAAACGGCTGAGATCGCCATTAAGGCGGCTCAGACGGGTCACATGGTGCTTTCCACGCTGCATACCAACGATGCGCCGCAAACGATCTCCCGCCTCATGAATATGGGCATCGCCCCGTATAACATCACATCGTCTGTGACGCTCGTGATCGCGCAGCGTCTTGCTCGTCGCCTACATGATTGCAAGAAACCGATGCAGCTGCCTCCGGCGGCACTGCTAGCAGAAGGTTTTACTCAAGCCGAGATTGACGGAAAATTTCAATTATTCGATGCCGTCGGTTGCTCTGGGTGTAACGAGGGCTACAAGGGACGCACCGGCATTTATCAGGTAATGCCGATGAGTGAGGAGATCCAAAAAATCATTCTGGCTGGCGGGAACGCAATACAAATCGCGCTGGCAGCTAAACAAGCAGGGGTCCACGACCTCAGAGCTTCGGCACTTCTAAAGGCGAAAAACGGTGTTACCAGCCTTGCCGAAATTAACCGCGTGACCAAGGACTAAACCATGGCAACCGCTACAGCGACATCCAGAACCGGAGCCCAACGCGGAGCGTCACGCGCGCAGGTGAGTCAACTAACCACGTTTGTATGGGTGGGCAACGACAAACGCAACGTAAAGATCAAGGGTGAATATTCAGCGAAAACGGCAGCGTTGGTCAAAGCCGAACTACGTAGACAGGGCATCACGCCCATCTCCGTAAAGCAGAAAGGCAAACCCCTGTTTGGGGCGGCGGGCAAAACGATCAAACCTCGCGACATCGCCGTCTTCGCCCGGCAAATTGCCGTGATGATGTCGGCGGGCGTTCCCATGGTGCAAGGCTTCGACATCATTGCTAACGGCCAGTCCAACATTCGCATGAAGAACATGCTGGTTGACGTAAAAACCAATATCGAAGGCGGTTCGACTCTCGCCGAGTCCTTGGGCAAATATCCAGTTCAGTTCGACGAGCTGTTTTGCAATCTCGTGAAAGCAGGAGAGTCGGCAGGCGTATTGGATACCGTACTCGACACCGTAGCGACATATAAAGAAAACATCGAAGCTCTTAAAGGGAAGATCAAAAAGGCGATGTTTTATCCGGCGATTGTCTTCGCCGTCGCGATCCTGGTATCGGCGATCCTTCTGATATTCGTCGTGCCGCAGTTTGAATCTGTGTTTCAAGGGCTCGGTGCAAGTCTTCCCGCCTTCACTCAGATGATCGTCAACATGTCGCGGTTCATGGTAGGAAATTGGTTTTTCATGCTCGTGGCTGTGGCGGGTACCATCGGTGGATTGATATTCCTCTACAAGCGGTCGCCAAAGTTCGCGCATTTTATGGCTCGGGCGGTCCTCAAACTGCCCGTAGTGGGCCAGATTCTGCATCAATCGGCTATTGCGCGATTCGCCCGTACACTGGGCGTTACTTTTGCCGCGGGAGTGCCCCTGGTAGAAGCACTCGACTCTGTGTCTGGCGCTACAGGCAGCCCTATCTACAATGATGCTGTGAAGCGAATCAGGGATGACGTTTCAGTCGGTCATCAGTTGCAGCTCTCGATGCGGCAGGTCGGACTATTTCCCAATATGGTGGTCCAGATGGTCGCCATCGGTGAAGAGTCAGGCGCGCTGGACAAGATGCTTTTCAAAATCGCCGAATTCTACGAGCAGGAAGTGAATAACGCCGTAGACGCTCTCTCCAGTTTGCTGGAACCTTTCATCATGGTGGTGATTGGCGGCCTAGTCGGAAGCATGGTGGTCGGCATGTATCTACCGATCTTCAAGCTAGCTGCCGTCGTCGGATAAAAACGGCCCCTTAAATCGGTAATGGATATTACTTCGAGCCCGGGCGCGACCATCGCGCTCGCGGGCATTCTGGGTCTGATCGTCGGCAGCTTTCTGAATGTCGTCATCCTGCGGCTTCCGGCGCGACTGCTCCATTCTTGGAAACAACAAAGCCGCGAAATACTCGAGCTATCCGACGAGCCGAACGTCGAACAGGCGCCGCCCGGCATCGTCCGCGAACCCTCGCACTGTCCGCACTGCAAACACAAGCTCGGTGTGCTGGAGAACATTCCGCTGCTCGGCTGGCTGGCGTTGCGCGGGCGATGCAAGCATTGCCACGCACCGATCTCCATCCAGTATCCAATCGTCGAACTGATATCCGGGCTCTGTTCGGTGGCCGTCGTCCTCAAATTCGGCGCCACCTGGCAGGCCGCGGCCGCGTTGCTGTTGACGTGGACGTTGATCGCACTGTCCGGCATCGATCTGCGAACGCAGTTGCTGCCGGATCAACTGACGCTGCCGTTGCTATGGCTCGGCTTGCTGCTGTCGCTGGTTCCCGTGTTTGTCAGTCCGTACGCGAGTATTGTCGGCGCCGCAATCGGGTACCTCAGCCTCTGGTCTGTCTACTGGCTGTTCAAACTGCTGACGGGCAAGGAAGGAATGGGCTACGGCGATTTCAAATTGCTCGCGGCGTTGGGTGCTTGGATGGGTGCGACGGCGCTCTTGCCGATCGTGTTGTTGTCATCGCTGATCGGCGCCGTGGTCGGTGGCGCATTTCTGGCGATTCGGGGCAAGGACCGCGCAACGCCGATTCCGTTCGGCCCATTCATCGCGGCCGCGGGTTGGGCCTGGTTCGTGTTCGGTCCGGTATTGTGGTCGGCGTATCAGCATGTCTTCGGCGTCGCATGATCATTCGGCGTTCGTCGTCGTCCTGACCGGCGGTATCGCTTCCGGTAAAAGCGCGACGGCGCAACGATTTTCCGAACGGGGCGTTCCGCTGTTCGATGCCGACGAGGTCGCGCATCGCATCGTGCAACCCGGCGGCTCATCGCTGGGCGACATCGAACGTCAGTTCGGTGCGTCGATGCTGACGGAAACCGGCGAGCTCGATCGCAAACGCATGCGCGAACTCGTGTTTACTGATGCAAGCGCGCGTCGGAAGCTCGAATCGATCCTTCACCCGCGCATCCACGACATCCTTGTCCAAAACGTCGCGTCATCCGAAGCGCCCTATTGCCTCCTGGCGATACCGTTGTTCTACGAATGTCGTGATGCGTATGGGTGGGTCGATCGCATCCTGGTCACGGACGTGCCGCGTGCGATGCAGATCGAACGCCTCCTGAAGCGACCGCAAATCGATCGGCCCCTGGCCGAAAGAATTCTCGATACCCAAGCATCGCGGCAACAGCGGCTGGACATTGCCGACGACGTGATCGACAACACAGGGCCGATCACGCGCTTGGCCAGTGTCGTTGGAAGGCTGCACGAGCACTATCTCGAACTCGCTGCCGCCAAGCGAATCTAGCCAGGCCAGAATGCGGAAATCCCGGCGACACCTTGTGCTCTGGCGGCAAACGCCTTCGGCAAATCGTGGATCGTCATTCCGCCGAGCGCGTATACCGGCAACGGGATAGCGCTGCAAAGGCTCGTAAATTCATTCCAGCCGAGTGGGTGAGCGTCGGCATGACTCTGCGTCGGAGCGACTGGCCCCAACACGGCAAAGTCGGCGTCGATCGCCACGGCGCGAGCCAGTTCGCCCGCGTCATGACACGAAGCGCCAATCCAAAACGGGCGCGGCAGCGGCCGGCCGTTGCAGTTCGCCAGATCGGTCGAACTTAAGTGCACGCCGTCCAGTTTCAGTTCCTGCACGATGTCGGGGTGACCGTTGAGCAGCAGCCGCGAATTCGCTGCGCGCGTCATCGACTGCGCTTGCGCGGCTAGCGTATGCAATGAATGGACGTCCATGTGCTTGCTGCGCAACTGGATCAGTTTTGCGCCGTCTTGCAGGACGTGCTCGAGACGACGCAGGAAGACGTTCGTATCGCCGTCGGGTTCCGGAGTTATGACGTAACGATCCGGAAGCTGCAATGCAGAGACGATGGCGACGTCGGCGGCAGGCATCGGAATCCCGCAAAGATCCGCTGACGGTTCCCACCGCAACGCCTGCCCTTCCCGGCCGTGCGCTTCGCCGTGGAAATCCAGTACATTGTATACATCGAGAAAAATGGACTTTTCCGCATAGTCCCACGGAAAACAGATCAGTCGCTGCAACTCGCCCGCTTGAATTCCTATTTCTTCGTGGAGTTCGCGACGCAGTGCTTGCTCAGGCGATTCGCCGGCTTCGCGTTTACCGCCGGGAAATTCCCAAAGTCCCGCCAGATGTTTTCCGGGCGGGCGCAGGGTCAGAAGAATTCGGCCCGCTTCGTCGCGGATGACGCCCGCGACGACGTGGATGGCAGGATTTCGCAAGCTGGGATTACGACGCCAAGCGGCCGTGACATGCCTTGAATTTTTTGCCCGATCCGCACGGGCATGGCTCGTTGCGGCCGACTTTCGGCTGATCGCGGAATATCGGAGTCTGCGCGTCCGGCACGGCTTCGTCGCTGGCGATTTCGGCCGCCGAGGCGGCATTCAGCGTATCGGTTTCGGCATGCTGAAATTCCAGCGCACGACGTTCCTGTTCGAGGCGCTGACGTTCTTCCATCGCCGCGACTTCCGCCTCGTTCTGGATGCGGATGCGCGCCAAGCGTTGCACGACCTCGGCCTTGACCTGTTCGAGCATGGTCTGGAACAGCGCGAACGCTTCGCGCTTGAATTCCTGTTTCGGCTGTTTCTGCGCATAGCCGCGCAGATAAATGCCCTGGCGCAGATAGTCCATCGCGGCCAGATGTTCTTTCCAGTGCTGATCGAGCACCTGCAGCAGGAAGAATTTTTCTGCGGCGCGAAGAATCTCTGAGCCGTACGTGGCTTCCTTTTCGCGGAAGAAACGATCGACTTCTTCGATCACATGATCGCGCACGCCGCCCGAATCGAGATCGTGTTGCTGTTCGACCCAGCCCTTTAGATCGAACTTGAATCCGTAATCGCTTTCCAGTTCGCGTTCGAGGCCGGTGATATCCCATTGTTCATCGACGCTGTCCGGCGGCACGAAGCGGCGCACCAGTTCGTTGAACACGTCGTAACGGATGTCGATGATGTTCTGCGACACGTCTTCGGAATCTAGCAATTCGTTGCGCTGTTCGTAGATCGATTTGCGCTGATCATTCGCGGTGTCGTCGAATTCGAGCAGATGTTTACGGATGTCGAAGTTGTGCGCCTCGACCTTGCGCTGCGATTTTTCGATGACGCGCGTGATCATGCGATCTTCGAGCGCCTCGTGCTCTTTCATCCCGAACAACTGCATCCAGCGCGTGACCCAATCGGGCGCGAAGATGCGCATCAGGCTGTCTTCGAGCGAGAGATAGAAACGGCTCGAACCCGGATCGCCCTGACGACCGGAACGGCCACGTAACTGGTTGTCGATGCGGCGCGATTCGTGACGTTCCGTGCCGATGATGTGCAGTCCGCCGGCGGCGATCACTTCATCGTGGCGCTTCAGCCACTCCGTTTTGATGTCGTCGCGCGCACCTTCGGTGAGGTCTGGCGCCTGCGCGTTGAGCTCGGCATCCAGCGAACCGCCGAGCACGATGTCGGTACCGCGGCCGGCCATGTTGGTGGCGATGGTCACGGCACCGGGACGACCCGCTTGCGCGACGATGTGCGCTTCGCGCTCGTGCTGTTTGGCGTTCAGCACTTCATGCGGAATCTTGTCTTTCTTCAACAGATCGGACAGAAATTCCGAGGTCTCGATCGATGTCGTGCCGACCAGAACTGGCTGCTTGCGATCATGGCATTGCTTGATGTCTTCGATCACCGCTTCGAATTTGAATTTCTGCTTCAGGAAAATGATGTCCTGATTGTCCTTGCGCACCATCGGCTGATGGGTCGGAATCACGACGACTTCCAGTCCGTAAATCTGCTGGAATTCGTACGCTTCCGTATCGGCCGTGCCGGTCATGCCGGCCAGCTTTTTGTACATGCGGAAAAAATTCTGGAACGTGATGGATGCGAGCGTCTGGTTTTCACGCTGGATCGGCACGCCTTCTTTCGCTTCGACGGCCTGATGCAAACCATCGGACCAGCGACGTCCGGCCAGCGTACGACCGGTGAATTCATCGACGATGATGACTTCGCCGTCGCGCACGATATATTCCTGATCGCGGCGATACAGCGTGTTGGCGCGCAGCGCGGCGTTCAGGTGATGGACGACGGCAAGGTGTTTCGCGTCGTACAGCGTTTCGTCTTCGCCGACGATGCCTTCGGCGCGCAGCACCTGCTCGGCGTGCTCCATGCCTTCTTCGGACAGATGAACCTGTTTCTGTTTTTCGTCGACGAAGTAGTCGCCGGTGCCGTCTTCTTTTTCCTGACGCGTCAGTTTCGGCACGATGCGGTTGACGCGGATGTATAACTGCGGCGAATCGTCAGACGGTCCGGAAATAATCAGCGGTGTGCGCGCTTCGTCGATCAGGATCGAATCGACTTCGTCGACGATCGCGAAATTCAATCCGCGCTGATAGCGCTGGTCTTTGCTGAGCGCCATGTTGTCGCGCAGATAATCGAAACCGAATTCGTTGTTGGTGCCGTACGTGATGTCGGCCGCATACGCTTCGCGTTTGTCGGCGTAGTCCATGCCCGGGTATACGACGCCGACTTTCAGGCCGAGGAATTCGTAGATCTTGCCCATCCAGGCCGAATCGCGTTTGGCCAGATAATCGTTCACGGTGACTAGGTGCACGCCTTTGCCGGACAGCGCGTTCAGATACACCGGCAACGTGGCGACGAGAGTCTTGCCTTCGCCCGTGCGCATCTCGGCGATTTTGCCCATGTGCAGCACCATGCCGCCGATCAGCTGCACGTCGTAATGGCGCAAGCCGATGACGCGGCGGCTGGCCTCGCGCACGACGGCAAACGCTTCGGGCAACAGCGCGTCGAGCGTTTCGCCGTCGGCGAAGCGCTTTTTGAATGCGTCGGTCTTGCCGCGCAGTTCGTCGTCCGACAGCGTTTTCAGGCCGGGTTCGAGGGCAGTGATCTTCGCCACGTTTTTATGCATCTGGCGAAGCAGACGCTCGTTGCGACTGCCGAAAATGCCCGTCAAAAGTCGATTGAACATGAGTCAGGATTCTTGGAAAAAGGGATGGTGCCGCGCGGCTACGGGCGGTGGCCTAAGCGCGAAGCGCCGAATGATCGGCGACCTGCGATTATATCGCTTCGAGGGTATCCGCTGCTAACAGCGAGGCCGCCCTTCGGCGGCCCCCGGCATTATAGATGGGATGGGGCGTGATGGCCCCGAGTTCAAGTTCGCTTGACGACCGCGTTGACGTACGTCAGCGGATTGACGGCCCGGCCGTTCAGCCAGACTTCGAAATGGCAATGCGGACCGGTTGCGCGGCCGGTCTGGCCGACGCGCGCGATGATCTGGCCGGCATGCACGCGTTCGCCGATCCGGACCAGGTTTTTCTGGTTGTGCGCATATCGGGTCATGTAGCCGTTGCCGTGGTCGATCTCCACGACGTTGCCATAGCCGGCCTTGTCGCCGTTCCAGATCACCACGCCGTCAGCCACGGCTTTGATCTCGGTGCCGGGCGCGGCGTCGAAATCCAGACCCAGATGATGTTCGACCGATCCATTGATCGGATCGGTACGCTCGCCGTAGCCGGAGCCGATGTAGCCTTCCGTCACGGGATAGCCGGTCGGACGCAGCGAACTGTCGACGCGCCGATCGAGGAGTAGATTTTCCAATACCGTCAGCTGCGTTTCTTCCGAGTCGAGCTGGGTGCGCATCTTGGCGATTTCGCCACCGACATCGAAACTCGCCGAGTGCGGCGCCGCATTGGGATCTTCCGCACCACCCAGCGCAGGCGGCTGTGTGAAATCGAATTCGCCGTCGTCGAGCTTGCCGACGGTAGCCAGGCGCTGACCGAGCGCGTTCAGCCGCAAGGTCTGCGCCTGCACTTCGCCGAGCTGCACGGCGAGCGCGTCGACATTGCGTTGCGATGAGGCTTCGAGCTGCTGCAGGCCGATGCGTTGAGCGGCGATCTGGTCGCGCAGTTTCTGCACTTCGTGCACGCTGCGGTCGTGCGGATTGGCAAACAACAAAGCGCCGGCAAAACCAGCGCCGGCGACGAGTCCAACAAAAACGGTAGCGATCGCCGCGAGCTTGGTGCGCATGCGCCAGCAATTAAGATTGAGCGCCGTAGGTGTAGCGTGGGGTTTTGCGACGATAATGATGTTCATCCCGCCCGCTCCGATCACGTGAGTACCGTGCAGCCGACGCGCCACCGTTCCAGCAAAAAAGGACTTCCTCCGTCGATCGGAGAATGCGCCCCTGTCGCGTCGCTCATTCAACGAGCACGCGCGCTGGATGCGTTGGATCGCCAACTACGCCAGCCGTTGCCGGAACCGTTACGCCGCCAGGTTCGCTTGGCGGATATCAGTGCCGATCGGCTTGTCTTCCTGGCAAGTTCATCGGCGTGGGCCAGCAAACTCCGCTTCCATCAGACAGCGTTGCTTGCTTTGGCCCGGCAGGTGTCAGGACTGCCAGCCAACAAATTTGCCGTGAAAGTGGCACCCCTGCCCCCCGTTCCCCCGGAGCAGATCAGGCGTACTACTTCTTCAAAAAACGGTATTTCGAAAACCACAGCCGATCACTTAAAGGCCGCAGCACGCTCCGTCGTCGACCCCGAACTTCAGGCCGTGTATCTCCGCATGGCGTCCCTCGCCGAAGATTCTTCCTCGCCCCGCGGCAAATGATGCGGGGGTGCGACCGTCGCGTTTGTGACGGTCATTCCGAATTTACGAGTTACATCGCCTGGGCAGGATGAGCATACGAAATCGGCGCTTTGGCCGGATCGTTGTAGCTCACTTCTTCCCACGCATTCTTGTCGGCGATCAGCGTGCTCAGCAATTTGTTGTTGAGCTCGTGACCGGATTTGTGTCCGTAGAACGCACCGATCAGGCTGTGTCCCAGCAGATATAGATCGCCAATGGCATCGAGGATCTTGTGTTTGACGAATTCGTCCTCGTAGCGAAGGCCATCTTCATTCAGCACGCGATAGTCGTCGAGCACGATCGCGTTATCCATCGAGCCGCCAAGCGCTAAATTCTTCTCGCGCAGCATTTCGATGTCGCGCATGAACCCGAAGGTGCGCGCGCGACTGACTTCCTTGACGAATGAGGTGGTCGAAAAATCGATCTCGGCGGCCGACGAACGGCGCGTGAAGATCGGATGGTTGAAATCGATGGAGAAGCCGACTTTGAAACCGTCGAACGGTTCGAAGCGCGCCCATTTGTCGCCGTCGCGGACGGTGACGGATTTCTTGATGCGAACGAAGCGCTTGGCCGCGTTCTGTTCTTCGATACCGGCCGACTGCAGCAGGAACACGAAGGGACCGGCGCTGCCGTCCATGATCGGTACTTCGGCGGCGGAAAGATCGACGTAGGCGTTGTCAATTCCTAAACCGGCCATTGCAGAAAGTAGATGCTCGATCGTCGCAATGCGGACATTGCCTTTGACGAGCGTGGTGGAGAGTCGCGTGTCGCCGACGTTTTCAGGACAGGAGCGGATATCGACCGGAGGATTCACATCGACGCGGCGAAAGATGATGCCGGTATCGACCGCCGCGGGGCGCAGCGTCATATAGACTTTTTCACCGGTGTGCAGACCGACGCCCGTCGCGCGAATGACGTTTTTAAGTGTTCGTTGCTTGATCATTTCTTATATTTCCCCCGGGGGCAGGAGATGTAGCAGGAGATGCAAAACGCGCCGAATCCTAACACAGGGTAAACACCCAGTAAAAGTAAACCGGTGTAATTTCCCCACATCTGTTGCGAGAATACAACATAATCGGCACGAAATGAAAGAACGACGGCTTCTTAACGAAATCCGTCGTGACTAAGTTGGCGCGGCTACGCCGCCGCGCCTGGGACTAACTACCTGTTACCTCATCGCAAAACTTCAACAATGACTTTAGTCGGCCTGTCGACGCAGAAAGGCCGGAATATCCAGATAATCGATCTGCGGCTCGGCCTGGATTGGCTTGGCCTTCGGCGCTTCTGCGACCGCACGCGCGGCCGGATTGCGGATCGATGGCTGCTGGATGTAATCGGCCGGCATGTCGTCCGTTCCGGTACGCGCCACGATACGCGGACGATTCACCGCCGCCACCGCCATTTCTTCGCGACGCATCGGCTGCCGGATCGCTGCACGATTTAAACCGGTGGCCACCACCGTCACACGCACGTCGTCCTGCATTTCCATATCGAGCGCCGTACCGACCACCACAGTTGCATCTTCCGACGCGAACTGATGAATGACCTGACCGATTTCGTCGAACTCGCGCATGGTCAAGTTCGGACCAGCCGTCACGTTGACCAGGATTCCGCAAGCACCCGACAGATTCACGTCTTCGAGCAGCGGATTGTTGATCGCCGCTTCCGCCGCCGCGACGGCACGATCGTCACCGCGCGCGCTGCCGCTACCCATCATCGCCATGCCCATTTCGCTCATGACCGTGCGGACGTCAGCGAAGTCGACGTTGATCAAGCCCGGACGCGTGATCAGATCGGCAATGCCTTGCACCGCGCCGAGCAACACGTCGTTGGCCGCCTTGAACGCGCTCAACAATGTGATTTCACGACCGAGCACCGTCAGCAATTTTTCGTTCGGCACCGTGATCAGCGAATCGACGTGCTGCGA
>JBDUEI010000155.1:0-20975 GCA_040002515.1 Rudaea sp.
CAAGATCGCGCTCGGCCATCATCGCGACGACATCGTCGAAACCCTGTTCCTCAACATGTTCCATCACGCCACGTTGAAGGCGATGCCGCCGAAGCTGCTATCCGACGACGGTAAGCACGTCGTGATCCGACCGCTTGCGTATTGCAAGGAAGACGACATCGCCGACTATGCCGAGCAGCAGGCGTTTCCGATCATGCCGTGTAATTTGTGCGGTTCGCAGGAAACGCTGCAGCGCAAAGCGATCAAGCAGATGCTCGCCGAATGGGAACGCAAACATCCCGGTCGTACCGAAAGTGTTTTTCGTGCGATGACGTCGATCGCGCCTTCGCAATTGGCCGATCGCGACGCGTTTGATTTCGGAGCCCTTGGTCGTCGTCATCAAGAACCGATCACGGCGGCCGCGTGGTTGGGTGCGGACGAACTTCGCGCCGTTTTGGATCACGCCACCGCCTGATCGCGCGTTTCGTTTTGGCCAATCGGCCGTCAATTTCCTTTTATAAGGGTTCTAAATAATGTGGTTTCGCAATCTTTCGCTGTTTCGTTTTTCCGAGAAATCCGCGCGCACGCTCAAGTCGCTCGAAAGCAAGCTGGACGCCCATCGATTGCGCCCGGTGGGGCCGATCGAAATAGCGTCCTCCGGGTTCGTTTCGCCGTACGGACCGGGAGAAGAAACTCTGGTGCATCGCGTCGGCCAGTTCGCGCTCGTTAGCGTCGGCCGCGAAGAACGTTTGCTGCCAAGTGTGGTGATTAATCAAGAATTAGCGGCACGTTTGCAGAAGATCGAAGAAAAAGAGGGTAAACGACCAGGATCCAAACAGCGCAAACGGCTCAAAGAAGACGTTTTGACCGATTTACTGCCCCGCGCGTTCACTCGCCAATCACACGTAAATGCTTATTTTTCAATAGAAAATGGCTGGTTAGCGATTGATTCGTCGAGTCGCAAGATCGCCGAAGATGCCGTCACGAAGCTGAGACAGGCATTGGGTACCTTTCCGGCCGTGCCAATGGCTCCGGAAGAAAGCCCGCGCGGGCTGATGACGGACTGGCTGATACGTGGCAAGCTACCGGCGGGACTGGTGTTGGCGGACGAGTGCGAATTGCGTGATCCGGTAGAGTCCGGCGCGATTGTGCGGTGTCGACGACAGGACCTTGAAACCGACGAAGTGCGCGAGCATTTAAAGTCGGGCAAGCAAGCGTTTCAGTTGGGTCTCACGTTCGAAGATCGCCTGAGTTTCGTGCTCGGAGAGGATCTCTCCTTCCGCAAGCTCCGGTTTCTGGATGTGATCCAGGACGAGATCGATGAAGCGTCGTCCGAGTCGGCCATCGCCGAACTGGATGCGCGGTTCGCGCTGATGACGCTGGAACTGGAAAAGTTGTTCGGAAAATTGGAAACGTGGTTCGGTTTGCCCCGACCGACCGATAAAAACTGAATGAGTGCCGGGGCTGGACGATGCAATGACAGCCGCAGGCGAAAATCACTACCTGGAACTTCCGACACCCGCCGGCGACACCATCAAGGTGTTGCGTAACGCGCATCCGCGCGCGCGACGGTTGCGTTTGACGGTGACATCCGGCGGTGCTCGCGTGTCCTATCCGCACGGCACGCATCCAGCGCAGGTTTTCGCTTTCCTGCGCAAACACGCCAACTGGCTCGAGCGCAAACTCGACGAACTCAAATTCGATCCATCCGGACCGCCGGCGCTCAAAGCTGGGGTGCCGACGCTGATTCCATTGCGCGGCGAAACCACGCGGCTGTCGTGGCGCGACGGCGCGTATCCGCAGGTCGAAGTCAGCGGCGACCGGCTGATTCTGTCCGTACCGAAACCGCATACGAAATCCGCGTTGCCGATCGCGCGGAATTTGTTGCGGGATTATCTGCAAGCGCAAATCCGGCGCGACGTATCGCGTTACCTCGCTCGCTATTCCGAAGAACTCGGTCGCGCGCCGAACGGCGTGCGTATCAAACCGTTGAAGAGTCTGTGGGGCAGCCTCGACACGCGCGATTGGGTGACGCTCGATCTCGCGCTCGCGCTCGCGCCGCTCGATGCGTTGCGCTATGTCGTCGTGCATGAGTTGTGTCATCTGCGCATTCGCGATCATTCACCGCGCTTCTGGGCATTGGTCGGATCGTTATATCCGGATTGGAAAACACAACGCGAGTGGCTCAAGACCAGCGGCCACGCGCTCAAAGCGGAATTGTCGCGCCTGATCGGCGACTAGTTTTTCGCGAGGAAGGCGTCGATCAGGTTCGCGATCGGCTGCGGATTCTCAAGATGAAGATGATGCCCGCCATCGATTCGATGGACTTCGATATTTGCGACCTGTTCGATGCGCCGCTGCATCGTTTCGCGCGGCAGGTACGGCGCATCGGGCTGCGCTAGAACGAGCAACGTCGGGCAGGCGATACCGCGCAGCATGGCGAGAACCTGCTCTTCGGTGAGGCGAACCGGCGAGGCGAGCGTAAGCCGCGGGTCGGACGACCAGCTGAATCCGCCGCTCACCGACTTTAGCCCTCGCGAAACGATGGCGGTGGCCGCTTCGCTGGAAAGATCGTTTACTTTGCGGCGCGCATCGATCGCTTCTTCTTCGCGTGCGAACACGCGCAGCGTTTTTTCCTCGAACGTTTCGCGCTGATCGATGCCACGCCGAAGCGGCTCCAGCGCCAGTGCCGGATCGCTCGCCAGCGGACCGAGCGCTTCGATCAGCAGGAGTCTATCGACAAGCTGAGGTCGCGCGGCCGCCACGACGCTCGCGACCGTTCCGCCGAGCGAATGGCCGAGTAGATTGAAGCGCTTCCAGCCGAGCGCGTCGGCTGCGGCGATGACGTCGCTGACATAATCGATGTAGTGATACCACCCACCCGACGGCCGCCAATCGGAGCGGCCGTGACCGGGGAAGTCGAGTGCGACAATGTGGAATTTTCCACAAAGCAACGGCGCCAGACGATCGAACGTTCCGGCATTGTCCAGCCAACCGTGCAACGCGAGCAGCCGCGGCATCGCGGCATCGCCCCATACTTTTGCCGACAGGCGAAGATGCGGCAGATCCAGATCGATCTGTTTCGCGCCGGTCATTCGACCCAGCCGCGAATGTGTCGATCGATCAGGGCCCGCATCAGCTTGACGTGATCCGCGCCCGCATTGAGCGCAGGAATATAGTCGACCTTTTCGCCGCCCGCCGCGATGAACTGTTCTTCGCCGCGGATCGCGATTTCTTCGAGCGTTTCCAGGCAATCGACGGCAAACCCCGGACACAGCACCTGAATTCGCCGCACGCCTTGGCGGGCCAGCGTTGCGAACGTTTCGTCCGTGTACGGTTCCAGCCATTTTTCGCGGCCGACGCGGGACTGAAACGACACGACGAACGATGATTCGTCGAGCCCGAGCCGATCGCGCAACAGCGCCGCCGTTTCCAGACATTGCGTCGCATACGGATCGCCGGCGCGAACGTAGCGCTGCGGGATGCCGTGAAACGACAACAGCAGTCTTTCGGCGCGACCGTGCGTGCGCCAGTATTCCTGGACGCTGGCGGCGAGCGCATCGATGTAGTCCGGTTCGGCGTGATAGTCGGCGATGGTGCGGAATTCCGGTACATGACGCACTGCCGAGAGGGCACTGTTCACCGCATCGAAAACGCTCGCGGTCGATGTCGCCGAATACTGCGGATACAACGGTAGGACCAGAACGCGCCGCGCGCCCGCCGACAGCAACCGCTGCAACGCCGACGCCACGGAAGGCTGGCCGTAGCGCATCGCCAGTTCCACGCGGATGTTCGCGCTTTCGCAACCCTGCGCGACGGCGTCCGTCAACGCACGCGAATTGACCATCAATGGCGAACCTTGCGCGGTCCAGATCGATGCATACGCCTTGGCCGACTGGCTGGGCCGAAGCGCCAGAATCACGCAATACAACAGCGGCAACCACAGCCAGCGCGGGTAATCGATGACGCGCGGATCGCTGAGAAACTCGGCCAGATACGTACGCACCGCCTTCACCGCGGGAGAGGCGGGCGTACCGAGATTGACCAGCAGAACGCCGATCGTCGACACGGGCGATTTCGGAGACGACGTCGATGTATCCATGGGGCAACCCAGCGCCGGCCTGCGCGGGCAGACCCAATAAGTGGTGGTTCGGGCACGCGGGAACCGGCAGATATTGCGGCTTGCGCGGGTGCAAGGTTGCAAGTGTAGCAAACTGCGCTAACGCTTTGTTTTGCAACAAACAAGCTGCTAGACTCGGCCAGCCGCACCGCGCCCGGTGTGGCTGACGATTACTACAATAACGATAACGAGAATTTGCATGCCCCTGCGCGCTCTATTCGCCGCGCTCGTGTTCGCCGTCGCCTGTGCTCGGGCGGTGGCGGCCGATGTGGTCGGTTACAGCGAGGCGTTCGACACGCTGTATCGCGTGGATCTGACCACGCGCACCGCGCAGGAAATCGGCCGCGCCACGCCGCTCAACGCGCCGCGCCTGCCGATCATCGAAGGATTGACCGCCAGTCCCGCCGGAACCTTGTACGCGGTTGCCGACGCGCCGTCGGCAAAAACGCTGCTGCAAATCAATGCGACGACAGGGCTCGCCACCACCATCGGAACGCTGGCTTTGACCGGCGGCAATGTCGCCGGCGAACTCGATATTGGTCTGGCCTTCACGTGCGACGGGCGGCTTTGGATGTCGTCCGGCACCGGTCTGTTATGGCAGGTCGACCCGGGCACCGCCGCGGTGACTTTCATCGGCAATCTCGGCGTCAAGATCACCGGTCTGGCCGCACTGGGTAACGTTCTGTACGGAACGGGCAGTCAGGGCAACAACAATCTTTATCGCATCGATCTGAGCAATGCCGCGACCACCCTCGTGGGTGCCTACGGCAGCAATGCGGCGTACGTCACCACGACGAGCGCGGCGTTCGATGCGAGCGGGCAGTTGCATGCGATTCTCGATTACGTGCCGCCGCCGAACGATAACGATCCAGTCGCCGACTGGAGCGATCTGGCCGTGATCGATCCGGCCTCGGCGGCGCTCAGCAACGCCGGCCCGATCACCGCCAGCGGCGGATCGTATGAAGATTTGTTCCAGATCGGATTGAAAGGTCTCGCGTTTGTGCCGAGCGCGTGCGCCGCGGCGCCGCCGTCCACGGCTACGAAATTGCCGTCACTATCGGCATGGTCGATGTTGCTGCTCGGTCTGCTGCTGTTGGTGCTGGCGCGCGGCCAGTTCAGTCGCCGTTAGTCGGCTATCTGTTTTGATCAGCCGGCGCGTTGGGCGCCACACGAGGATATTTGCCATGCGGCGTTTGCTGTCGATCATTGTTCTGCTGGTTTCCGTCACCGCATTCCATTCCACGAGCGCCCGCGCCGGCGAAGAAGAAAATTCGCGCGTCAATAACGCTATTCGCGTCCTGAAGGAAATCATGATGGCGCCGGACAAGCGCCTGCCGTCCGATTTGATGAAAAGTGCGTACGCGATAGCCGTCATTCCCGACGTGATCAAAGCCGGATTCGTCATCGGCGGCCGTCACGGTGTTGGCCTGATTGCGGTAAAAACGCCCGACGGCACCTGGAGCAATCCGAGTTTTGTGAGCATGTCCGGCGGCAGTATCGGGTTCCAGGCCGGCGTGAGTTCTACGGATGTCATCCTCGTATTCCGCACGCAACGTGGCGTCGACTCCATCGTGCACGGCAAGTTCACCCTCGGCGCCGATGCGTCGGTAGCCGCAGGCCCGGTCGGCCGCGGCGCGCAGGCGGCCACGGATGCGCAGCTCAAGGCAGAAATCTATTCGTATTCGCGCTCGCGCGGGCTGTTTGCGGGCGTCTCACTCGACGGTTCCGTCATGGCCATCGACAACGACGCGAATCAGGCGGTTTACGGCGACGGTGTCACGCCGCGCCGGATTTTCGACAATGGCGTCAGCAATGCTCCCAATGCAGTCGTTGATTTCCGCGACCGCCTTGAGGAGTACACTGCGCGGTAAGCCCGAGGGCGGCGTGGATCGAACGCGGCCGGGCACGATTGAATTGGAGTTATTGCGATGTTTGGTCTAAGTCCTGGTCACCTTTTGCTTCTGTTGCTGATCGTCGTTCTGATCTTCGGCACGAAAAAACTGCGCAATATCGGCGAGGACCTCGGTTCGGCGATCAAGGGTTTTCGCAAAGGCATGCATGACGGACAGGACAATTCGCCATCGGCGCAATTGAAAGCCGATCCGCTGGAACCCAAACCGGTCACGCCCGAAACGCCGACACCGAACAAGACGGACGCCGCTCCGTAATCGCATGTTCGATATCGGCACCGGCGAAGTCGCATTGATCGCCGTCATCGCATTGCTCGTGCTGGGTCCCGACCGCCTGCCCGGCGCGGCGCGTACGGCGGGCGCGCTGCTGCGCAAGGCGCGGCAGAGCTGGAACAACGTGCGCGATGAAATCGAACGCGAACTGCAGGCCGAAGAACTCAAGCAGTCGATGAAGAAGGCGGCGCAGGAACTCGATCCGCGTGCGGGTCTTCAGGAACTTCGCACGACCGTCGAAGAGCACACCACGTTGACTCCGTCTCAATCTCCAACCACGCCTCCGGCTGCCGACAATGAGCAGCGCTGACCGGGAAGAAGGTCAGGAACAGACCTTCATATCGCACCTCGTGGAACTGCGCTCGCGCTTGCTGAAAGCGGTGGCCGGCGTATTGCTCGTACTGGTCTTTCTGCTGCCGTTCGCGGATCGTCTCTACGCATTCATCGCCGAACCGCTGCTGAAAAAAATGCCGCAGGGTTCGCAGATGGTGGCCATCGAAGTCGCCTCGCCGTTCATGACGCCGGTGAAGCTTGCCTTCGTCGTGGCGCTGTTCGTCGCCATGCCGATCGTGTTGTATCAGTTATGGCGTTTCGTCGCCCCGGGTTTGTATCGTCACGAGAAAAAACTGGCGGTGCCTTTGCTCGTTTCGAGCGTACTGATGTTCTATCTCGGCTGCGCGTCGGCGTATTACGTGGTGCTGCCCAAAGTATTCGCATTTCTTCTGAGCGTCACGCCGACGGGCGTGGCGATGATGACCGACATCGGGCATTACTTGGATTTCGTGCTGACCATGTTCTTCGCCTTCGGACTTTGCTTCGAGGTTCCGGTCGTCGTGTTCCTGCTTGCCCTGCTCGGGTGGGTCAACGCAGCGCAGTTATCTAAACAGCGCCCGTACGTCATCCTCGGCGCATTCGTGGTCGCCGCCGTGGTTGCTCCGCCGGACGTGATGTCGATGCTCATGCTCGCCATACCGATGTGTCTGCTCTACGAACTGGGCATCCTCGCGGTGCGCATTTTCTTGCGCCGCGTGGAACTGACCGATCAGTCAAAAGCGTCTTCGAACGCCTGAAAACGCCCTCGCGGGCGATTGGCAAAATGAACGGCCGCAGCGTTGCAGAATGCGCTTTTTAGCGAATGCTGCAATTTGTCTTTTGCGACATTCTGGACTAGACTGCGTGTCCATTTTGCGACATTTTCCACCGCCCAAACAGGAGTAACGCCATCATGGCAAAACCCAATGACGACACCCGCGATGCAAGCCTGCGCGTGTCGAAGAAAATGCGCGACGCACTGAAGGCCGCCGCTGCGACAGCCGGTCGTCCGCTATACGACGTGACCAACGAAGCGATCAACAATTATCTGGGCTCGGCGAAGACCGGCGGCCTGCGTAAGGGGAAGAAGTAAAGATTTCTCGACAGAACGCCCGCGCTCCAGCGCAGCGTTCTTGTATACCAAAAGCGGCCCATTGGCCGCTTTTGTATTTCAGGGATCAAGATTTCTGCTTCTACGTTTGAAGTCGCGTCAGCAGATCGCTTTGTATTCGAGAATTGTTCCGAATCCGCGATTTCGATTTAGCCGTCCAGACGGCCAATTCATTCAGCCATCGATCGGCGGCAATACGCCGACCACTTCGGCGATCGTCGTCACCCCGCGCGCAACCTGCGCGGCGGCGCTCACCCGCAACGGACGCATGCCTTCGGCCAGTGCCATCTCGCCGACTTTGGCCAGATCCATATTGGCCTGAATGATCGAACGCAGGTTTGCGGAAATCTTCATCATTTCGTAAATGCCGGTGCGGCCGAGAAAACCCGTATTGCGGCATTCCAGACAACCTTTCGGCGCATACACCTTCGCCGGCGCCGGCAAGCGCCAGCGATGCACGAGCGCATCCCACGCGCCGACATCCACGGGCGCCTCGACTTTGCAATGCGGGCACAACGTGCGCACCAGGCGCTGCGCAACCACGCCGGTCAACGTCGATTGCAGCAGATAATGCGGCGCGCCGAGATCGAGCAGTCGCGTCAACGCCGCGGGCGCATCGTTCGTGTGTAATGTGGACAGAACCAGATGCCCGGTCAGCGACGCCTGGATCGCCATCTGCGCGGTTTCCAGATCGCGGATTTCGCCGACCATGATGATGTCCGGATCCTGGCGCATCAGCGTGCGCACACCGGCGGCGAAATCCAGATCGAGCGCCTGCTGCACCTGCATCTGATTAAATTCGGGCGAGACCATTTCGATCGGATCTTCGATCGTGCAGACATTGATGTCCGGCGTCGCAAGGTGTTTCAGCGTGGAATACAACGTCGTCGTCTTGCCGGAGCCGGTCGGTCCCGTCACCAGCACGATGCCGTGCGGCCGCTCGACCATGTGCCGCCACAACAGTTCTTCGTCCATCGAAAAACCGAGCTGACGGAATTCCTTGACGACGATATCCGGATCGAAAATACGCATCACGACTTTTTCGCCGAACGCCGTCGGCATCGTCGACAAACGCAATTCCACTTCGCGGCCTTCGGTCGAACGCGTCTTGATGCGTCCATCCTGCGGCCGGCGTTTTTCGGCGAGATCCATGCGCCCGAGGATTTTTACGCGCGCGGTGACGGCGGTCATCACCGGCGTCGGGAATTCGAAAACCTTGTGCATTACGCCGTCGATGCGAAAACGCACCGGACTCGCATCGCGACGCGGTTCCAGATGAATGTCCGACGCGCGCTGCTCAAATGCGTACTGCAACAGCCAGTCGACGATATGCACGACGTGCCGATCGTCCGCGCCGATTTCTCCGGCTTTGCCCAGTTCGAGCAACTGCTCGAAGTTGAGCAGCGCGCGCGAATCTTCGGTACCGAGCTTCTGGTCTTTCGCTTTCTGGATCGAGCGTTGAACGCCATAAAACTCGACGAGATAGCGATTGAGATCGACCGGATTGACGACGACGCGCTGCACATCGCGCCGCAGGATATTTCCGAGATCGGTCAGCCAACGCGTGTCGAACGGTTCACTAGTCGCGATGACCACTTGGATTGGGGTCACCGCGACCGGCAAGATTTTGTAGCGTTGCGCGTAGGCATGCGAGATCACTTGCGTGACCGCGCCGGCATCGATCTTCATCGGATCGATCTTCATGTACGGCAGCTTGGCCTTGTTGGCCAGCCATGCCGTCAGCACTTCGAGACTGAGCGGCTTTTGGTCGCGCGGATTGACCATCTTCTGATTGGCGATCAGCGCGATCGGATGCAGTTCCATTTTGCCGCGCGCGCTGCGGCCATCGGCACGCGCCTTGAGCGCATCGGCCGGATCGATCATGCCGTCGTGTTTCAGCGCGGCGAGCACGACGTCGAGATCGAGCTTGCGGTGCAGCGAAAGTTCCTGCACCGGATCGATTACCGGCACGCCAACAGGTTTTTGTGGAACCGTCGCCATCTTCGTTTCGCCAAATCCTGATTCCGAGTCGCTCCGAAATGGCCACGCAACGCCATCGGAACCGCTCTCGCCGTTATACTAGCGCGCTTTTCAGCCAGAACTGTGATTTCTATGCCGGGCCCGACTTTTCAAGATGTCATTCAGCGCCTCAACGCGTATTGGGCGGCGCAGGGTTGCACGCTGATCCAGCCGCTGGATACCGAAGTCGGCGCGGGCACGTTCCATCCGGCTACGTTTCTGCGTGCGCTCGGCCCGGAGCCGTGGACGGCCGCATACGTACAGCCGTGCCGGCGCCCGACCGATGGACGCTACGGCGAAAATCCGAACCGGCTGCAGCACTACTACCAATATCAGGTCGTGATGAAACCGAATCCGGACAACATCCTGGATTTGTATATCGGTTCGTTGCAAGCGCTCGGCATCGATCCGCTCGTGCACGATCTGCGTTTCGTCGAAGACAATTGGGAATCGCCGACGCTCGGCGCGTGGGGTCTGGGCTGGGAAGTTTGGCTGAACGGAATGGAAGTCACGCAGTTCACCTATTTCCAGCAGGCCGGCGGCATCGAATGCCGGCCGGTTACGGGTGAAATCACGTACGGGCTCGAACGGTTGACCATGTATCTACAGAACGTCGACAACGTGTTCGATCTCGTGTGGACACAGGCGCCGCACGGCACGGTGACCTATGGCGATGTGTTTCGTCAGAACGAAATCGAGCAAAGCGCCTACAACTTCGAATACGCGAACGTGCCGGAACTCTTGCACTGGTTCGACGTGTGTGAAGGCGAGGCGAAAAAACTCGTCGAACTTGGACTTCCGCTGCCAGCCTACGATCAAGTTTGCAAAGCGTCGGCGACCTTCAATCTGCTCGACGCGCGGCGTGCGATCAGCGTAACGGAACGCCAACGCTACATTTTGCGCGTGCGCACGATCGCGCGCGCGGTGGCCGAGGCGTATGTCGCACAGCGCGAGAAGCTGACGCAGAAAAAGGAAGCGGCGCATGTCTGAGCTGAAGCCGCTGTTAATCGAAATCGGTTGCGAAGAACTGCCGCCGAAGGCACTCGACGATCTGACCGATGCGTTCGCGAACGGCATTTGCGCGGGTTTGACCAAACGCGGTATCGCGGCAGATGTCGCCAATGCTAAAAAGTATAATTCTCCACGACGCCTGGCAGTGCTTGTGCCCGATGTCGGCGCGGCGCAGCCGGATCAGGCCATCGAACGCCGCGGCCCGGCGTTGAACGCGGCGCTCAACGCGAGCGGTCAGCCGACCAAGGCATTGATCGGGTTCGCGGCATCGTGCGGCGTGCCGGTCGATCAACTCGAAAAGTTGCAAACCGAAAAAGGCGCGTGGTTCGTTCATCGCGCAACGCAACCGGGCAAGCCAACCGCAGCACTGTTACAGGACATCATCGCCGAATCGCTCGCGGCTTTGCCGATTCCGAAACCGATGCGTTGGGGCGATCACGATTACGCGTTCGTCCGACCGATGCATTGGCTTGTCCTGCTGCACGGTGACGCGGTTGTCGATGCGGAGATTTTCGGGATCAAGAGTGGTCGTGAATCACGGGGACATCGGTTTCATCATCCGCAGCCCGTAGATATTGCTGAGCCGAGTCGTTACGTCGAGGCGTTGAATTTCGCGCATGTGATCGCCGACCCGGCGCAAAGACGCGAACGCGTGCGTTCGGAAGTGAACCATGTTGGAAGCGCACTCGGCAAACCGAATTTGCGTGACGATCTGCTTGGTGAAATCGCAAACTTGACGGAGTGGCCGGTCGCCATTGCGTGTCAGTTCGAGTCCGATTTTCTGCGAGTTCCGCACGAAGCGTTGATCCAAACGATGGAAGCAAACCAGAAGTTCGTTTCCATTTACGATGAATATAAGAACCTCACCCATCATTTCATTGGCGTTGCAAACGTCGAGTCCAAAGACGAGACCAAGATTCGTGCCGGCTATGAGCGTGTAATCCGACCGCGTTTCGCGGACGCCCGTTTTTTCTGGGAGGAAGACCTAAAGACGCGATTGGATTCCCATCAGGAAGCGCTGAAGTCAGTGACTTACCAGACTCAGCTCGGCAGTGTTTGGGATAAATGCGTACGTGTCGCGGAATTGTCACGCGTAATCGCAAATCGGCTTGGCGTCGACGCAGCGTTGGCGACCCGCGCGGCCATTCTGAGCAAGTGCGATCTGCTGACACGAATGGTGGGCGAATTCCCCGAACTGCAGGGAATCATGGGACGTTGTTACGCCGACAGAGATCGCGAGAACGCCGAGGTCGTGGTGGCGCTCGACGAGTTCTACCGCCCACGTTTCGCCGGTGACGACATCGCGCACGGAAAACTCGCGCAAGTCCTCGCGGTCGCCGAGCGCCTCGATACGCTCGCTGGTATTTTCGCGGTCGGCATGAAGCCTTCCGGCAACAAAGATCCGTTCGCGTTGCGCCGCGCCGCGCTGGGCCTCGGCCGCACACTCATCGAAGGAAATCTCGAACTCGATCTGGAGGCGGCGATTCGCGAAGCCGTCGAATTGCTTCCGTCCATCGCAGCCAAGCCGAAGAAGGAAGGCGCGGCGGAAAAATCGCCGGCCGATTCCAAACAAGCACTCACGCAGGAATTGATCGACTTCGTATTCGAACGCCTGCGCGGTTATTACGCCGACAAGAACGTCGGCGGCGATCAATTCGATGCGGTGCGCGTCGTCGAGCCGGAAACGTTGACGGATTTCGATGCGCGTGTTCGCGCCGTCGCTGACTTTGCCATCCTGCCCGATGCCGCGGCGCTCGCTGCGGCGAACAAACGCATCGGCAATTTGTTGCGCCAGGCCGGCGATTCGGCCGGGGTCAAAATAAATCCTGCACTGCTCGATCCAGGCGCGGAGCGCGAACTGTACGATCGTATGGAAGCCACGCGCGAGCGCATCACGCCATTCGTCGCGCAGCGCCGATATGTCGATGCGATGCGCGAACTGGCCGCGCTGCGCGCACCAGTCGATACGTTTTTCGACGGCGTGATGGTGATGGCGGACGATCCGGCGAAACGGCAAAACCGTTTGGCTCTGCTGAATGGTTTGCGCCGGATGTTTTTGCAGATCGCCGACATTTCCTTGCTTCAACATGCCTGAGCGGCACGACGCATGAGCTCAACGATCGATCGTCATTGGGCGCGCGCTCAGCGTTACATCGCCGACAACCAGATTGCGGAGGCGCGCAGCACGCTCGAATCGATCGTCGAGCACGCGCCGCATCGCAGCGATGCGCGCATGTTGCTGGCGAGTGTGATGCTCAGCGAAGGCACGGTGCGCAACGCGTCCGAGCAGGCCGTGATCGCATCGAAAAACCTGCCGAATCACGCGCAGCCGGTCAGCACGGTGGCGCACGCATTGATTCGCGTAGGCGAAACAAATGCTGCGCGCGATGCGTTGCTTCGCTTCAATGCGTCGACGACGCGCGACGGACCGTTGCTGATGGCGCTCGCTCATGCGTTTCAGGCGTTGGGCGATCATGCCAAGGCGCTGTCGTTGATGGATGCGGCGAAGTCCGTCGGATTCGATACGCCCGACGTGCGCTATTTTCGCAGTCTGGAACTGCAATTCAACGGCCGGTTGGAAGAGGCGCGCGAAGAGTTGAGCGCGTGTTTGCGGCTCGGCCCCACGTATGGTCGCGCGTCGCTCGCGTTCGTGCGCATGCGCAAACAGACGGCCGAGTCCAATCATCTCGACTACGTACTTTCGCATTTGGAATCAGTGCCGAACGGTAGTGAGGATCATGCCTCGTTCAAATTCGCCGAGTTCAAGATTCTCGAAGACCTCGGACGATTCGACGAAGCCTTCGCTGCGCTGCAGGCCGGCAACGAGATTATGTACGCGCGCATGGACCACGACGTCGACAGAGGACAACGGCTGATCGATGCGCTGATCGAAAAAACGCCGGCTGATTTCGTGAACGTCGATGGTGTTCGACGCGCGGGTGCGACGCCGATTTTCATCATCGGCCTGCCGCGCAGCGGAACGACGTTGCTCGATCGCATTCTCGACAATCATTCGCGGGTGATGTCGACCGGCGAGCGAACGGAATTTCCGCGCCAAGTGCGCTGGTCGGTCGATGTGCGCGGGTCGGAGATGCTCGACGAAAAATTGATCTCGCGCATCGATCACATCGATTTTGCGGAACTCGGACGCCGCTATCTCGAACAGACACAATGGCGCGCGAAAGGCAGGCCGTTCTACATCGACAAACTGCCGCCGAATTATCTGTTCGCCGGATTGATCCATCGCGCGCTGCCGAACGCGCCGATCCTGCACATGGTGCGCGATCCGATGGATGTCTGTTACTCGAACTACAAGGCGATGTTCGGCGAATCGTTTGCGTACAGTTACAACCTCGAGGCGCTCGCCGCGCACTATCGTGAATATCGCCAACTGATGCGGCATTGGCACGACGTGATGCCCGGCCGCATTCTGGATGTCAGCTACAACGATCTGGTGACCGATCCGGAATCGACGATCAACACCATTCTCGATTATTGCGGCTTGCCGCACGAACCGGGTTTGATCGATACCAGCCGCAACACGACGGCCGTGGATACGCTCAGCAGCGCGCAGGTGCGCGAACCGGTTCATGCGCGAACCATCGGTGAGTGGCGGCGGTATGAAAAACAACTCGCGCCAATGCAGGCAGCGTTGGCCGATTTCATTTAATCAAGACTTGCTTCGCGAAGCGACGGCTTGTTGTGTACTCGATATGAAAAAAAAGGCCGGCGATGAGCCGGCCTTTTCGTTACGCATTTACCGATCGATCAATCTTTTCCGGCCCGGCCGAAACGCCAGTCGATTTCGAGCCAGTAGGCACGACCGTACGGGTTGAAGGTCAGGAAGTTGTAGTACGGCGCGGCGGTGTACGTGCCATCCCGTGGCGGCTTCGAGTTCTTGATGTTGTTCACGATACCGCTGACCTTGATGTCGTCGGTCAGGTTGTAACTTACGCTTCCGTTGTAGACGAACCATGGCGCCACAGTGCCCGGGCACGATGTGTAGCCGAGTGTCGTCGAGCACGGCGAGTTATAACCTGGAGGACTCAATTGAGCTTTGTAGTTCGGCGTCTTGCCGTAGCGCGTGCCGAACAGCGTCGCCGAGAACTTGTCGATGCTCCAGGTGACCGACGCATTTGCGATGGTCTTGAACTCCGAGGAGTAGTACGGCTCGTTCAACAGCTTCAGTGTCGGATCTTGCGGGAACTGCTGATAGTCGTGCTTCAGGGTCACGTTGTATTGACCCGTAAGATCGATTTCTCCCCAGCGACCCATGTCGTAGCGATAGCTTGCTGAAGCCAGAACGCCCGAGACGTGCTCGTTCGCCACGTTGATCGGGAACACTGTCACGCTTTGAATCGAGTTCGGGAAATTCTGCGCATCGGCCGGCGAGCGAATGACTTGTGCAATGGCCGCTTTACACGTTGGCGAGTTGATGTCGAGATTGCCCAAGAGGCAGTCGGAGTCGTTTCGCAGCAACGTATCCGCACTTTGCAACGTTACCTCGTTGGAAATCTTGACGTTGTAGTAGTCCGCCTTCACGTTGAAGTCCGGTGTGGGAGACCATACGCCACCAAAACCAAACGATTTGGCGGTGATCGATTTCAGGCCGGCGTTTCCGGTATGAACGCCCTGCACAGTGGTCGATTCAAAGTAGGGACAATCTTCCAGCGCGCCGCCTTTTAGAGCGCAGCGGTAGTAGTCGGTCAAACCGCTCTGGAAGAATCCACTTTGGCCGCCGAAGGTGTACGCCATGTCTGGCGCGCGGAACGCGGTTGCGTAGTTGCCGCGGAACAAGAGGGATTCCAATGGACGGAATTCAAGGCCGAGTTTGTAAGTCGCCTTGCTGTCACCGCCGCCGATATCCTGGTTGCCGTAATGGTCATAACGCGCTGAGGCGTCGGCCGTCAACATGCTGAAGATCGGCACGCGCAATTCGAGAGCTCCCGCGTAGTTGTTGCGCGTGCCACCACCGGAGGTTCCGGTCAGGCCGTAAAAATCACCGGCGATAACGCGCGGATCCGTCGGGTTATGCCAGGCCTGATTTCCGACCTGGATCAAACCTGCGATGCCTGCGGCACCTGCCGGCATCTGGAACAGGTCGGTGTTGTTGACCTGGATATTGAGGTTTTGCGTCCACGTTTCGCTGCGCGTCTCGATCGTATCGACGAATGTTGCGTATTGCGCAGGCGTGATCGGCTTGTAGAAATTCGCGACGTTTGGCGAATAGATGCGATAACCGCTGGTAGTGCCGAGCTGCGGGCCGAGGAACTGATTCTCGAAGAAGGTCTGCACCTTGCCCGCGAGCGGCCATGGGTTCTTGTCGTTCAAGTTCGTCTGGGAACGCGAGTAGTAAACATCGTAATCCCAGTTGTTGTTGGTGCCGACCGTACCGCGAATGCCACCCCAGGCATTGTATGAACGCACGATCTGATGGTCGGAATAGCCGTTGCTACTCCCCACTTCTTCCGGCGTGAAGAGGCGCTGATAAAGTTCAAATCGTGACGTGTCCTTATTGAAGAAGTATCCGCTTTTATCCAGATCGCCTTCCCAGAAATACGGACCTGAACTGAAATGCACGCTGCTGACGTTGTACAGCACATTTCCGTACAACTCAGCGGACTCATTCAATTTGTACTTGAAGTTCAGATAGCCGGTACCCGCGCGATTCTCATTGAGGATGGTCGAAAAGCCGCCCTGATATTTGCTTCCGCAATAGCTGCCGGACACAGGCCGGGTTTCGTAATCGACAGTCCCGCGATCGAGAGACGAGACGGCGTTGCACGTATCCTGACCCGGATCGAGATAGCGCAGTGCGCCCACATCGCTATTGAAATAGCCGTGCAGGAAGGTGCGGGCGCCATAGCGCAATCCGGGGTTCGGATTGGCCAACGTCGATGCCGTCAGATCTCGGTTGTAGCTCCAGATCGGCTTCTGGTTGCTGAACTGAAGGCCGAAGTTGACACTCAGGTCGCCCCACTGCTGGCCGCCGAGGAATTCGATGCGCTCATTCGCGCCGCCGCCGCCGGTATAACCGCCGCCGCGCACGTTCAACTCATACCCGTCGATGTGATCTTTCAGGATGATGTTGATGACGCCGGCAATCGCGCTCGATCCGTAAATCGAGGACTGGTTGCCTGGCAAGATGTCGATGTGATCGACCATGCCGACGGGGATGTCGGTCAAGTCGACGAAGTTACTCGAGCCGTTGTACAGCAGCGGATAATCGGCGAGCGGATGGCCGTTGATCAGATATAGCGTGAAGCCAGGATCGAGTCCCAGCAGGCTGATCGTCTGCGCACCGGGCGTGAAACCGCCGGTGAACTGATTGTCCTGTACCGCACCGGTCGCCACCGGCGTGGCTCGCAGCGCGTCGTAGACAGTACCGAAGCCCTGTCGTTCCAGCTGCTGCGTCGTAATCGTGATGACGGGGGACGCGGTTTCTACTTCGGCCTGTGGAATCAGCGAGCCGGTGACCGTGATCGTCTGCAGTTTGTTTTCGTCTTTCTTCTGGTCCTGATCCTGCGCATAAAGCGCGCTGATCGGCATGGCGACCGCCAATCCCACCAAAATCGAGGAAACGAGTAGCTTTCTTTTCATGTTGTGCTCCAGATACTTGTCGGACAGAAAAACCGGTGCACCGCCCGTAAGCCTCGGTACACCGTCGTCGGTACGCGTTACCCGTCTTTTTGATCATGGCAACTGCCCGCGCGAGCCCGCCCCCTATCGCGACGCAGCTAGCACTTCTGACCGTAACAAATAGTTAACCTGGGTGTCAATTTGTGCTTGATACAAGAAAGCCACCTATCGCCGTCATACGAAGCTGCTCGTATTTCCAATCGATGGGTTAACCGCTAGAATGGTCGGCCCTGCGACGCCGATGCGAGTTCAGCCGTCCTAGGGTTTTGCGACCGAAATCGTTTTGCGAGTGTTTTCTTTTGGAGATTTGAATGCGAATTCTGGGGTTTTGCGCGTTCTGCGCTTTTGCTTTCGTGGCCGGTTGCGGCAAGTCGCCGGCGCCGACTGCTTCCGCACCGCCGGTGGCGTCCGCACCGATCGCCAACAGCGTCAGCGGCACCATCATGTTGCGCGAACCGCGCGAGTTGAGTGACGACGCCAAGATCGAAATTCGGGTCGTGGATGTTGCCCAGCCCACCACGCCGCTTGCCCAGAGCGTGATTCCGAACGCGAATCACCCGCCGATTTCTTTCAATCTGCCGATCGATCCGCATGCCGTGGATCCGAAACGCACATATTCCGTCAACGCCATCCTGACGGACGGCGCGCGTCGCTATTTGCCGGTTCTGCAATATCCGGTGCTCACCAATAAAGCGCCATCCGCGAACATCCAGGTCATCGTCGCGCCGGAGCCCACGCCGGGCGAAAAGTTGTTCGATGCCTACAACAAAGCGTTTGCCCAGATCGGCACCATGCGCCAGTTCAGCGGAACCTCGACGGATGATAATTCGTCTACTGCATGGGATGCATTTGCCTCGAACGGCAAAGTGAAATTCGTGCGTGAGATCACCGATCTGGATAACGACAAAGGTCGCGTTTCGATCAAGATGGCCTATCAGAACGACAAGCCGTGGGTCGTCGTCAAGGAAGAATCGACCGGCGGCAACGCGCGTCCGTTCGCCACCACGCGCGTCGGCTGGGACGATGACGGTCAACTCGTGCTCAAGGACAAACTGGCCAACGGCCACACCACCGAAGCCAGCGACGAAGAAGCCAAAGCGTTGTCCGATCACGCCACGCGTGCGTTCAACATGACCAGCCAGCGCGTGCCGAAACAGCACTGATGCGACATCGAGTCGGCGGTAGATCCGCCGACTTCTCTCAAGCCGCGCGACGCCGTTTGAGATGCACTAGCAATAGAGAAATCGCCGCGGGCGTCACGCCCGCGATGCGCATGGCTTGACCCACAGTCTCGGGTTTCACGCGCTGCAATTTCTGCAACGCTTCGGAGGATAGTCCGCGCACGCGAACGTAATCGAACTGCGATGGGATCGCGGTTTCTTCGTGACGTCGCTGCCGTTCGATGTCGGAATTCTGACGTTCCAAATAACCCGAATATTTCGCCGAGATTTCCACTTGTTCGGCGACGCGCGCATCATCGACCGCCGGTCCGAGCGACGGCACTTTCATCAACGCCGCATAGTCCATTTCTGGACGTCGCAACAGATCGAGCATATTCGTCTCGCGCGTCAGAGTGACGTCAAGCGTCGTGCCGATCTCCCGCCCCAGCGCATTTCCCGGCGAAGCCCACGCACCGCGCAGGCGCTGCGTTTCGGCTTCCACGGCGTCGCGCTTCACGCAAAACGCCGCGTAGCGCTCGGCATCGACACTGCCCAGTTCGAAACCCTGCACCGTCAACCGCAAATCGGCGTTGTCCTCGCGCAGATGCAGACGATATTCCGCGCGCGACGTGAACATGCGATACGGCTCCGCCGTTCCGTTCGTCAGCAGATCATCGATCAATACGCCGATGTAGGCTTCGTCGCGTCGCGGCGACCACGATGGCAAATCCTTCGACGCGCGCGCCGCATTCAATCCCGCGATCAGCCCCTGCGCCGCGGCTTCTTCATATCCCGTTGTGCCGTTGATCTGGCCGGCGAAATACAGACCGTCGATCGCCTTGGTTTCCAGGCTGTTCTTCAAACCGCGCGGATCGAAATAATCGTATTCGATCGCATAACCCGGCCGCGTGATGTGCGCATTCGCGAAGCCCTTGATCGACCGCACCAGATCGAGCTGCACGTCATACGGCAGCGAGGTCGATATGCCGTTCGGATAAATTTCAGTCGTTTCCAGACCTTCCGGCTCGATGAAAATCTGATGCGACGCCTTGTCCGCGAAGCGCACTACTTTGTCTTCGATCGACGGGCAATAACGCGGCCCGATTCCTTCGATCTTGCCCGTATACAACGGCGACCGGTCCAGCGCGCCGCGGATGATATCGTGCGTGCGCTCGCTCGTGTGCGTGATCCAGCAACTGATCTGGCGTGGATGATCGTCGACCGAGCCGCCGAACGAAAACACCGGCATCGGCGAATCGCCCGGCTGTTCCTGCAGATCCGAAAAATCGATGGTGCGCCCGTCGATACGCGGCGGTGTTCCGGTCTTGAGCCGATCGACCTGCAACGGCAATTCGCGCAAGCGCTCGGCCAGCGTCATCGCGGGCGGATCGCCCGCGCGCCCACCGGAATAATTCGAGAATCCGATATGTATCTTGCCCGCGAGGAAAGTGCCCGCCGTGAGCACCACGCGCGGCGCTTCGAATCGCAAGCCCATCTGCGTGACCACGCCGGTCACGCGATTTCCGACCAACGTCAGATCGTCCACGGCCTGCTGAAATATCCACAGATTCGGCTGAGTTTCCAGACGCTTGCGAATCGCCGCTTTGTAAAGGACGCGATCGGCCTGACACCTAGTCGCGCGCACTGCAGGACCCTTCGACGCATTCAGCGTGCGCCATTGAATACCGGCGCGATCCGCAGCCCAGCCCATGACGCCGCCCAACGCATCGATTTCCTTGACGAGATGGCCTTTGCCGATGCCCCCGATCGCCGGATTGCAACTCATCTGCCCCAGCGTTTCGATGTTGTGCGTCAGCAGAAGCGTGCGCGCACCCAGCCGCGCCGACGCGAGCGCCGCTTCGGTACCGGCGTGACCGCCGCCGATGACGATGACATCGAAAGAATGAGCGTTGCGCGACATATCGGAAAACCCCACGGATTCCGCATTATACAAGCGGTACAAACCGTATTCGGTGGGCGTCGATCATCAGCGAATGAGGCTGGCGCCCGGCGGTCTTAGGAACAGGGGGAATCCAAGAGGACCGTATGCCGGGCGCCAGTGACCGGAAGGCTGTGCATCACGCAGCGCAAACGCTACCGTGATGGTCGCGAAGGATGATAGGTACTTCTGGGTTAGAGAAGTGTGAATCAGGTCATGGGAATGGCAGAACGGCCGGACGATTTGCCATTGCATAGCTTCAGTGCGCAATTCGATAGTGCCGCGAGACGCATAGATGCCTGCATTAAAATTCGATGTTTTCATCGCTATCCCGCCGATGTCGGCGTGCTAATGCGACAGTAAGCAGCTAGTGGAATGTTAAACTTCCCGTCTCATTCGCCGGTCCTCACGCTATGTCTTTTCCCGCCGTAAAACTCGACCTCGGCTACACCCTCGAGCACAAATACACACGCGCCGAAGGCCGCGTTTACCTGTCCGGCGT
>JBDUEI010000156.1:0-11073 GCA_040002515.1 Rudaea sp.
ATTCAGTTCGCGCGGTATGGATCGTGGCAGGATTTGCAGGACTCGGCGGTCCTTCTGAACTGATCTTTCATCTTCGTCTCGTCGCCGGTTTTCGCGGCTTCGTTCAACGCCTTCGTTTCGACGATGAAATCATCGAGCTTGGATTTGAAATTGTCGAAGTGCGCCCAGATGTCCGCCTTCGCATCCGTTTCTACGCCGCCGTTGTTCGATGCGTTGACGAATCCCTCGAGCAGTTGCTGCGAAAGACATTCGAGACGTTCGGCGCGCATCGCGAATGCGTTCGCATCCCACGCCGTCTTGCCTTTCACCATCGCGCCCATCGGCTGAAAATTCCAGCCGATCACGCTCATGATGCTTTGCCGGTAGTGCACGGTGTCGGCCGCTTTTTTGTCCGCGGCCGCGCAGGCAGACGCGGTGAAGCCGAGCAGCACCGCAGCCAGAACACGTTTCATTTTCACTCCCGGGCACCCAAGCGCGGGATTTTAAGACAGGTAGCCTGTGGCCGTACACCTGACTTACGTTAGCGCAGTATCATCATGGGCCCGTCAACCATAAGGAATGGTGTCATGAAAAATTCTCTCGCCGCATGTCTGTTGCTGGCGCTTGGCTCGGTTTCCGCGCAGGCGGCGATGGTCGCCAAGAACATCGACTACGACGTCGGTGGAAAAAAGATGCAAAGCGTTCTCGTCTATGACGACGCCGTGAAGACGGCACGCCCGGGTCTCGTCATGACACCGGACTGGCTCGGCATGAACCCGGATCAAGTCGCGCTCGGCAAGCAGGTCGCGGGCAGGGATTACGTCGTACTCATCGCCGATGTATACGGAACGGAAGTTCGCCCGAAAAACGCCGACGAAGCCGGCAAAGCCGCCAAGAACATGTACGACCATCGCAGCGATCTGCGCGCGCGCATCAACGGCGCATTGGCGCAGCTCAAAGAACAGGTCGGCAAGGCGCCGCTCGATGGCAAACATTGGGGCGCGTTCGGTTACTGCTTCGGCGGCGCGACGACGCTCGATCTCGCGCGCAGCGGTGCCGACGTGCAGGCTATCGTATCGTTCCACGGCAATCTCGCCACCGACGATCCGGCGCTGGCAAAAAACATCAAAGCCAAAGTGCTGGCGATGAACGGCGGCGACGACAAGTTCGTTCCCGAAGAACAGATCGTCGCGTTCCAGAAAGAAATGCGCGACGCAAACGTCGACTGGCAATTCGTCAGTTTCGGCGGAGCGGTACATTGCTTTGCGGTGCCGGCGTCGAAAGGCGAAGTGCCAGGCTGCAAATACGACGAGCGCGCGGCCAAACGCGGCTACGCGATGATGCACGATTTTCTGAACGAAGTTTTCGCCGCGAAATAATCTCGCGAGCACTAGGTAACCAAATATGGCGATCGATACGTCGATCGCCATATCCCCCGCGTCCCCCGCTCCACCCGCTCCAGCATCCGTAAAGCGCGACCGTCGGGCACCGATCAGCGGCACGATTGCCGTCGGCAACTGCGCATGTCCGTTTTCCGGAGAAACCCGCGTATCCCCCAGCGAGCCGATCGATTCGGCATTACGCAAAGGAGCACATCATGCGGATTTCCCTTTTTACGCGCGCTGCGGCAGGCACGGCGCTGGTCGCAGCCTTGGTCGCGGTGCCGGCCGAAGCGGTGGTCGTGGCGCCGTACGTGATGGATCCGACGTTCAACGGTGGCAGCTATTTTCTCGATGCGTTCGCCAGTTCGCCAGCGGCGGATTACACCGCGAAGAGACTCGTACGGCTGGATAACGGCGATGTCGTCGTCGCCGGCACCGTGCCCGATCTTCGCGGAGGCAACGTCGGCGCGCTGGGTCTGGTGCGCTACAACGCGGCCGGTCAGCGCGTGGCGTGGAGCAATCCCGGCGCGGTCGGCTACAACGGCAATCAGTACATCGTGTACAACCCGACTTCGCTGGTGCCGCATCCGATCGACGACATCAAGGCGATCAAAATCTACGGCGATCGCATCTTCGTGCTGGCTGAAACGGAAAAGTCAGGACTCTCCAATACGTTTCCGCCGCATCCGATTTTCACGGGATTCGCCGCCGATGTTTACGTGTTCGGCGTCGACGGCTCCTTTCTCGCATCGTCGCAAGTCGGCTCGTACGATTCCGGCAGCGACAACCGCGATTTCTTTGCCGGCGGCATCGTCGTGTATGCGAACAATGTGTCGACGTTCAACAGTCCGATTTCACTGGCGTTCGCGGGCTATCAAGTGGAAAGCGGAATCGCCAAACCCGTGTTCAACCGGCTCACGGTGAACAGCGATTCCACGCTCAGCGGCGGTACGGGTCAGGTTTATGTCAACCCGGGAGTTCGTTGCAACGCGGGTTGCGAGATCAACGGCATCGCGCTCGGCGGCCGGTTGATCACTTCGACCCCGCCGCGACTTTATCTGGGCGGATCGCGCCTGAACCAGAACAAAGACTGGGACTTCATGGCAATGCAGGTTAGCTCCAACGGCGCGCTGGCCACGAGTTTCAGCGGCGACGGAATGGCCGAGCAGCCGTTCAATCTCGCGTTTGGCACGTACGAAGATCACGGGCGCGACATCTTCGTGGTGCCTGGCGGTTTCACTACCAATGACGATCACGTCTTCGTCGCAGGCGACGTCGGCGTGAATTGCGGCGACGGTTTCGGCATCGTCAAATTCAAATCCGACGGTACACCCGACACCAGCTTCGGCCCGGGCGGACTGGGTCGTCTGCTGTTCGGCGACAGTTATTCATCGACCAGTGTCTGCGCGCTTCCGCGCACGGATAACCGCTTGCACGCCATCGCCGTGGACGGTAACAGCATCGCGGTCGTCGGCCAGCGCAACACCGGTTCCATCTTCATCGGCAGTTCGCAAAAATTCTCCGATGCGGTCCTCGCCGAGTTCGACGGCACCGGTTCATCCATCAACACCTTCAACAAGTTCCCGTTCAGCGACACCCCGGGCGTCTCGCGTACGCGCGATTCGGCGCTGTGGGACATCGTACCGGCCGGCAGCGGCACGTTCACCGCGACCGGTTTCGTCACGTATTCCAGCGACGCCGGTTCGCTGAGCAACCACACGCAATTCGCCACGGCGCGATTCGCTCCGCAAGTCGACGAAATTTTTGGCAACGGCTTCGGAGGATGACGGACATGAAAAAATATATAAGTACACTATTTGCTCTGTTGTGGTCGTTCGGCGCGCAGGCAGCGCCAGCGGCGGATCATCCGCTGGTCGGGCGCTACGGAGGTTCTGAACTGGTCGGCTATTTCAACAAGGATTACGACGAAACCGATGTGATCGAAGCACCGTTCTTCGGCGCCGACCACTCGCCGGACAATGGCTGGCGCAGACTCGAAGGCCATATCCAACTTTACTATTACAAGTTGCCGAGCGGCCGCTCCAGTCTGGAAGTGCTGCGCAATTATCAGGCGAGTCTCAAGTCGAAAGGCTTCGTCGAATTGTTCAGCTGCTCGACGTCGGACGGTTCGTGCTACATGAAACGTACCGGCCACGTTTCCACGACCGGACCGTACGATTTCGCCAATGCACTCGACGCGTCGCCGGAATTGCCGCGCTATAAAGGTGACTACATCCGCAATTATTTCCAGACCAACGGCCGTTATCTGCTGGCACGCCTGGCGCGTCCGCAAGGGGATGTCTACGCGAGCATCGCGCTCGGCGAAGGCAATCGCGAATCGTTGGCGATCGTGCGCGTGATCGAAACCAAGGCGATGGACTCGGGCAAAATCGCTTTCGTCGGTGCCGACGAAATGCGCCGCACGATCGGCGCAACCGGTCGCATCGCGCTGTACGGCATTCAATTCGATTTCGACAAGGCCATGGTAAAACCCGAGTCGAAACCGACGCTCGACGAAATCGCCGCGTTGTTGAATTCCGATTCCGCCATGCGCATAGCCGTGGTCGGACACACCGACGCGCAGGGAACCGCGGCATACAACATGGATCTTTCGCGCCGCCGCGCCGCATCCGTCGCCGCCGCGTTGACCGGCGAGTACGGCATCGATGCGTCGCGCATAACACCGCGCGGCGCTGGCGCAACGCAGCCCCTCGCATCGAACGACAATGAAGAGGGCCGCGCAAAAAATCGGCGCGTGGAACTCGTGCGCGAATGACGCGAGCGCAAATACAGGCGGAGCGGGCGTCGCGCGCTGCAGATTTTACAAGCGCACACCGAAGCCGCTATCGTCGGCGCAGGATGGATCACGCCGGCGCCGACAGTATCGAACGGCATCTGCAACGCTGGCGGGATGGCGATGCGGCGGCACTCGATCGACTTCTGCCGCTGGTTTACGGCGATCTGCGTCGCATCGCTGCGCAAATCCTGCGCGGCACGCCAGGCCACGCGACGTTGCAGACGACCGCACTCGTCAACGAAGTTTTGCTGCGCCTGCTCGGCCGCGCGCCGACCGCGTTCGCCGATTCGCAACATCTGCTCAACGCCGCGGCGCGGATGATGCGCCAGGTACTCGTCGATCGCGCGCGCGCCGCGGGCACCACCAAACGCGGCGGCTTGTGGCTGCGCGACGAATTCACCGAAGCACTCGAACTTCCCATTCCCGACGGCACCGATCTGGCCGCGCTCGACGCCGCACTCGACGAACTGGAATCGGCCGAACCGCGCATGGCGAAAGTGGTCGAACTGCGCTACTTCGTCGGGCTGGACATGAACGAAGTCGCCGCCGCACTCGGCGTCACCGAACGCACGGTGCGTCGCGACTGGTCCGCCGCGCGCGAATGGCTGCGCACACGGCTCGATCCATGAGCATGGACGTCGTCGAAAAACAGGCGTTGCGCATCGTGCGCGATGCGCTGGATACCGATCCGGAAACGCGCGACGAGTTCGTCTCGCAACGCTGCGGTACCGACAACGCGTTGCAGCAACGAGTGTCATCGATGTTGCATGCGATCGATATCGCCGAAACGGAATCCGCCGACGACTCCGCGTCAGCCATCGAGACTGACCCGATGCTCGGCACACGGCTCGGGCCGTATCGAGTGGTCGAGCGCATTGGCCGCGGTGGCATGGGCATCGTCTATCGCGGCGAACGCGAAGATGCGGATTTCAAACAGGAAGTGGCGATCAAACTGATCCGCCGCGGTTTCGATTTCGATGACGTGCAAGCGCGCTTCCTGCGCGAACGGCGCATCCTGGCGCGGCTCACGCATCCGAATCTCGCGCGCTTTATCGATGGCGGCATGTCGGCCGCCGGACGGCCGTGGTTCGCGCTCGAATTCGTGCGTGGCCTGTCGATCGTGCGCTGGTGCGATGAGCATCGGCTCGATTTGCGCGCGCGCGTTCGGCTGTTTCTCGACGTGTGCGCGGCGGTCGCTCACGCGCATTCGCAACTCGTCGTGCATCGCGATCTTAAACCGGGCAACGTACTCGTCGATCAATCCGGATCGGTGCGACTGCTCGATTTCGGCATCGCGCGACTGCTCGAAGGCGACGATGAAGTCCCCGCGACATTGACCACGCTCGGCCGCCGTTATGCGATGACGCCGGAATACGCCGCGCCCGAACAGTTCGCGGGCGAGGCGGTCGGTGTCGGTGCGGACGTCTATTCGCTCGGCGTGATTCTTTACGAAATGATCGCCGGCGTTCTGCCGTATCCGATTGTTCGCGGCGAGCTGGCGAGCATCGAGGCGACGGTGCGCAGCGAACCGCCGCAAGCGCTGACGCAGGCGATCCATCGTTTCGGGGACGATACGCAAACGCTCGCTGCGCGCGGTTCGAATCTGCGCGCGTTTCGCAACGAAGTTCGCGGCGATCTTACGCGCATCGTGTTCAAGGCGCTCGAGAAAGAACCCGCGCGGCGTTATACGTCCGTCGACGCATTCGCCGACGATCTGTCGCGCTGGCTGGCCGGCGCGCCGGTGCGAATCTCCGGCAATCGCTGGACGTATCGATTCGAAAAATTCGTCAAGCGCAACGTCGCCGCGGTCACCATCGCAACGATTCTGTTGTGCGGATTGATTGCCGCTACCGCGTTTGCGTTGTACAGCGCGCAACAGGAACGCGCGCAGCGCGACGCCGCCCTTGACGAAGCCGGCCGCGCCAATGCCGTGCGCGAATACGTGATGCTCATGTTCGGCGACGCCGCGCAACGCCAGAACGCAAGCAAGCTGACCGCGCGCGATGTGCTCAAACAGGGCGCCGATGAAATCTTCGAGCGCTTCAAGGACAAGCCGCAAGCCGGACAAGAAACCGCATTGAGTCTCGGCGAACTCTACATGCAGATCGGCGATGTCGAAGGCGCGCTGCCGCTGTTCGAAAAACTGTTGGCGTGGCCGGGCATCGAGCAAAATCCTTCTGTGCTGGCCAGCGCGAAATACGATGTGGCGCAAATCGAATATGCGCGCGGCAAAGCGCCGCACGCGCGTGAACTTCTCGATCAGGCGCAGGCATTCTGGACGACGCAGCCGAAACGTTTTCGCATGATCCTCAACGAAAGCCGTTCTGTGCAAGCGCAACTCGCGCGCGCCTCCGGCAAACCGGCCGACGCCGTCGATATCCTGAAAAGCGCCATCACCGAACGGCGCGAATTTCTCGGCGGCGAATCCGATCGCGAAACCGGCAGCGCGTTCAATTCGCTGACGCTCGCACTGACGGAACTGGGCCGTTACGACGAATCCATCGCGAGCGCGAACGAAGGCTACAAGATTTTCGACGATCTCGGTCAAGGACATTCCGCCACCGGCCTGGCGCTGATCAACAATCGTGCGATCTCCGAAACCTATCTCGGCAATTTCGCCGCGGCCGAATCGGATTACCGCCGCGTCGTCGACGATCGCCGCGCACTGTACGGCGATTCGCCGGAACTGGCCGCATCCGAAAACAATCTTGCGCAGGCGATATCCCGGCAACATCGCTACGACGAAGCGATCACGCTGCTGGAGGATTCGCTGCGTTTGGGCAAGCTGTTCAGCGGCGACACCGGCCGCGAAACCTTGATGGCGCGCGTGAATCTGGCCGAAGCTTATTCGGTCGTCGGACGCGCAAAAGAGGCGTTGCCGCTGGCAGACGCGGCAGTCGGCATCGCCGAGAAACAATACGGATTGCAGAGTCCGTTTACCGTCGTGGCGCATCGCGCGCGAGGTTACGCGCGACTCGGCACGAACGACGTCACCGGCGCGCGCGCCGATCTGGATCAAGCGACGGAAATATCCAAGACGATGGGTAAGGGCGGCGAGATTTACCTGAAGACGTTGGAGCCGTTGCGGGCGAAGATCGACACGGCGGCGGGTGCGAAAAATTAAGCACGACCGTGCTTCCGTTTTTGCTCGTTAGTCCCTTCAGGATGACGCAAGTGGCTCTAACACCGATTGTCGTTGTCGCAATCTGCTTTAGAGCCAATCCGTGGGCTGCGGCTGGACTGAATCTTTCCGCGACGGCGAAAAGATCGAAGCAGAAAGACAATAATCCTAACGCCCAATCAGCGATCGCGCTGCAGTGCGTAGTCGGCCAATACCATAAGCGCATCGCGCGCGGATGAATGCGGCAATGTGGACAATGCGACTTTTGCGGCATCGGAGTAGTGTTGCGCTCGCGCGCGTGCGCGCTCGATCGATCCGGAATCGCGGATCGCGGCGATGATGTTGTCGAGTGAATCCAGTCCGCCGGTTTCGATGGCGCGGCGGAGCGAGGCGGCTTGTTCCGGGGTGGAACGCTCGATGGCATAAATCAGCGGCAGTGTGGCCTTACCTTCGGCGAGATCGTCGCCGATGTTCTTGCCGAGCGTTCCGGCGTCGGAGACGTAGTCGAGCACGTCGTCGGCGATCTGGAATGCGAAGCCGAGATTCATGCCGTATGCAGCCAGCGCGTGTTCTTGCGCATCGGGAACGCCGGCGAGCAATCCGCCGAGTTGCGTCGCTGCGGAAAACAGTACGGCCGTCTTGCGCTCGATCACGCGAAGATACGCGGCCTCGTCGACATCGGGATTGCGTACGTTCAAAAGTTGCAGCACTTCGCCTTCGGCGATGCGATTCGTCGTATCCGCCAGAATGCGCATCACGCGCATATCGTCGGCTTCGACCATGAGCTGGAACGATCGCGAATAAAGGAAATCGCCGACCAGTACACTCGCGGCGTTGCCCCACAAGGCATTCGCCGTCTCGCGCCCGCGACGCAAATCCGATTCGTCGACGACGTCGTCGTGCAGCAAGGTGGCGGTGTGAATGAACTCGACGATCGCGGCGAGCAGCGCCTCGTTGTCGCCGCGATAGCCGGCGGCGTCGGCAGCGAGCAGAACGAGCATCGGCCGCAGGCGTTTTCCGCCGCCGCTGATGATGTGTTCGGCGATCTGATTGATCAGCACGACATCCGACGACAAGCGCGCGCGAATCAGCGCGTTGACCTTCGCCATGCCGGGAGCGGCCAGGTTCTGGACGTCGGAAAATTCCGTGATGGCTGCTTCGTGCGCCGCGTGAACGCTGGACATGATCATAGTGTAACGTGCGCGCCGGATCGTTTACAGACGCCGCGACGTTGCGATTTGCAATCGATGTGGCGGAGAATCGACACGACGCGCCCGCGTCGAAAGGAATCTCATGCCGCGTCAATACGGCCTCGGCGGCCGCGTCGGTCCACAACAGCCAGCGTCGCCGCGAGGTGTGAAGGAACCCCCGCCGAAAGACAGCTTACGCGAGCGGCTGGGTTCGTTGCGCAATATCGGTCCGTTCGTGTCGAGCGTGTGGCGCACCAGCCCTGCGCTGTGCATCGCGACGATCGTTCTCCGACTCGTGCGCGCGTTGCTGCCGGTGGCGACGTTATACGTCGGCAAGCTGATCATCGATCAAGTGACGTACCTTCTTCGCGGCGGCGTTCACCATGCCGATTGGCGCGAGTGGCTGAGCAGCGGCGATCTGAATGCGTTGTGGGAATTGCTCGCCATCGAGTTCGCGCTCGCGGTGGCTTCCGACATTCTCGGCCGCATCGTGTCGCTCATCGATTCGTTGCTCGCCGAACGCTATTCGAATGCGACGAGCGTGCTGTTGATGCAACACGCAGCGTCGCTCGACCTGGAAGATTTCGAAGACGCGGATCTGCAGGACAAACTCGATCGCGCGCGTCGACAGGTCGCCGGCCGTAGCGGGCTGTTGTCGCAACTGCTAGGCCAAGCGCAAGACATGGTGACCATCGTCAGTTTCGCGATCGGTCTGTTCGTGTACGCGCCGTGGCTGATCGTGCTCGTTCTCGTCGCAGTCGTGCCCGCCTTCATCGGCGAACTGCACTTCAACGCACAAAGTTACGCGGTGAATTATCAATGGACACCCGAGCGGCGCGAACTGGATTATCTGCGCATGGTTGGCGCCAGCGCGACGACGGCGAAGGAAGTGAAAAGCTTCGGCCTGAATCCGTTTCTCATCGAACGCTATAAAGTCCTGTCGCAATCGATCTACAGCGCGAACCGCGCGGTCGCGTTGCGGCGTGCGGGATGGGGTGGACTGTTCACGACCATCGGCACTGTCGGCTATTACGCCGCGTACGCGTTCATTGCGTGGCGAACCGTGACCGGCGCGTTCACCATCGGCGATCTGACGTTTTTGTCGACGTCGTTTAGACGTCTGCGCAATCTGCTCGAAAATCTTTTTTACGGATTCTCGAACGTGGCCGGTCAGGCGTTGTATCTGGACGATCTGTTTTCGTTCTTCAAGATCGAACCGGAAATTCTGTCGCCGAAAAATCCGCTGCCGTTTCCGAATCCGATGCGTGAAGGCTTCGTGTTCGAGAATGTCGGTTTCCGCTATCCGGATGCCGAACGCTGGGCGTTGCGCAATTTGGATTTCCAGTTGCGCGCCGGCGAAGTGCTCGCGTTCGTCGGCGAGAACGGCGCGGGTAAAACGACGCTCGTGAAACTGCTGTCACGTCTTTACGATCCGGACGAAGGCCGCATCGTTCTTGACGGTCATGATCTCAAGGAATATGCGCTCGAGGATTTGCGTGCGAATATCGGCGTGATCTTCCAGGATTTCGTGCGCTATTACTTCAACGCGTCGGACAATATCGCCGTCGGCCGTATCGAAGCGCGCGACGACAAGGCGCGCATCGCCGCCGCTGCGCAACGCAGTCTGGCCGATGAAGTGATCGCGAAGTTGCCGAAAGGTTTCGAGCAGATGCTCGGAAAACTGTTTCGCGGCGGCATCGATCTGTCCGGCGGCGAATGGCAGAAAATCGCGATCGCGCGCGCCTACATGCGCGAGGCGCAGTTGCTCATTCTCGACGAGCCGACCGCAGCCCTCGACGCACGCGCGGAATTCGAAGTGTTCCAGCGCTTCAAGGATCTCGCTGCCGGCAAGAGTGCGGCGATCATTTCGCATCGCTTCTCGACCGTGCGCATGGCCGATCGCATCATCGTGCTGGAAAACGGTCGCATCATCGAATCCGGCACGCACGCCGAACTGATCGCCGCCAACGGACATTACGCCGATCTGTTCGAATTGCAGGCCGCCGGGTATCGCTGACGGCATTTTCCTACGCACGGCCGCGCGTTTTCGCCGGCGCGGCGAGCCAGCCGAAGGTGATATTCTTTCGTCCACGCAACGCTCCGAACATTCAAGGAATTAGCCATGGCACGCGGCATCAATAAAGTCATCCTCGTCGGCAATCTCGGCGCCGATCCGGAAACACGCTACACCCCGAGCGGCACGGCGATCACCTCGATCCGCATCGCGACTTCTGAATCCTGGAAAGACAAAACCACTGGCGAACAGCAGGAACGCACCGAGTGGCACCGCGTGAAATTCTTCGGCCGTCTCGCCGAAATCGCCGCCGAATACCTGAAGAAGGGCGGCCAGGTTTACGTCGAAGGAAAACTGCGCACCGACGAATACGAGAAAGACGGCATCAAACGCTACAGCACCGACATCATCGCCGACGAAATGCAGATGCTCGGCAGCCGCGGCGGCGCGGGCGGTGAAGGCGGCAGTGGCGGTGGTGGCGAACGCCGCGAGCGCGGTCCTGCGCGCGGTCCGCAGCCCGGTCCGGCGCGTAATGTTCCGGCGGCGCCGTCGGATGCGTTTGAGGATGACGATATTCCGTTCTGACGCAG
>JBDUEI010000157.1:0-11432 GCA_040002515.1 Rudaea sp.
ACGCGCGGCTCAGCGTTCGCCGCCACGCCGAGCGCGATGACGCGGTGAGACACGGCGCATCGATCGAATGATCGCAGCGAAGATCGATCAGCGTCCGGTGCGTGCTCGTGTAGCGAAGCTCACTCAGGCTGAGCGCATCGCGCGCGCCGTCGCCGGCCAACCACGCGGGCGGAACGAAGCCGAAAACCGACCACTGCAATCGGGAAAACAGGGCGAGGCCGGCATCGATGCGGCGTTGCGCTTCATCGCGATCGAGTGCGGAAAATTCGCCTTCGCCGGCCGTGAGAACGCGACGCAGAAACCATCGATAAGGCGTGCGCGGCGAGGGCGCATCGTCGCGATGCGTGTAACCGTGCAACGCGACTTCGTCGCCGCGCGCTCGGCGTGCGTCGATGGCTGCAACGAAATCCGTATCCGTCTCGATCGATCCCAACCCATGAAAATCCGGCACGACGAGCAGCGTCACCGGCGTCGCATCGAGTTCATAGAGCATCGCGAGCAGGCGTGCACATTGCGGCCACGTCGGCGGAGCCACGTCGTGCAGCGCGATGCAAACGTGACGCATCATTGCGCGCCCGCCACTTCGGTTTCGTCGTAGATCGGCACGTCGCCACGACCGATGAGGTGCCGATAACGTTCGATCTGCCGATCGAATATACTTTTCCACGTATACGCTTTGTCCACTTTTGCACGAGCGGACAAGCCCATCTTCCTTAGGTTCCGCGAGTACAGCTTTTCGACCGCGCGAGCGAAAGATCCTGCATCGTTGCCATCGGCCAGAACGCCGACCACATCGTCGATCAATTCGCCCAGCGCGCCGGATCGAACGCCGACCACCGGAATGCCGCACGCCATCGCCTCGATCGCGATCAGGCCGAACGTCTCGTGCGCGCCCGCGTGCGCCAGCGCGTCCGCACTGGCGATCAGGCGTGCGAGGCCGGCGCTGTCTTGCTCGTAGGGAAGAACGGTGACGTTGCGCGCCGGTTGCGATCGGGTTTCTGCGCCGACCAGGAGCAGGTGATAGCGGTCGCCGAGCAGGGCGAACGCGTCGATCAATAACGGAATCTGTTTCTCCGGCGCCATGCGTCCGGCGAAAATCAGCAGACGCACGTCGTCGGCTAGCCCGAGTTCCGCGCGCAGATTCGGATCGCGCCGCGTCGGCGTAAAAGTGTCGCCGTCGACGCCCAACGGCTGCACCACGACGCGCTCGACGCCGATGTCGTGCAGACGGCGCGCGATCGAACGGCTCGGCGCCATCACCAGATCGAATCGCGCGTAGAGCTTGCGCAAATACGCGTCGGCGATCGGACCGGCGCTTCGCGCGACGTGGCTGGCCAGCACGCGAGACATATCCGAGTGCGCGAAGGCGACCGCGGGAATCCGCAGATCAGCGGCCGAGCGCAGTGCGGTCCAGGCCAGATGATACGGATCGCCGGCTTCGATCACGTCCGGCGAAAGACGATTGAGTTGCGAACGCCAACGATCCACTCGCCACGGAATCCGGTAGCCGCCGCCGAACGGAATACGCGGGCTCTTCATCTCGAAGATGGCGGGTTCGATTTCGGCATCGCGCCGACCTGGAACGATCAGGCTGTGACGCAGTCCGACTTGCGCGTTGAAGTGACGATGTTTGGCGAGCAGATAACGTTTGACGCCGCCGCTATGCGGCGCGAAGAACAGCGTGATGTCTGCGACGTGCATGCACGAACCCGAAATGCGCAGCGACGCCGCGCGGCGCACGCACTACGCGGCAATCGTGTGACACGAGTGTGACGGCGCCCGCCGTTCAATGCTCCAGTTGCACCGTGTCGATCATCCATAACGGATTCGCGGTCGCGCGCGTGAACACCAGACACAGATCGTGTACGTCCCGCGCACCTTGAAGCGTGGCGCGCAATGTCGCCAGACCACGTGCGTCGAGGTATTGCGCGAGCGGTAGCGTCGCGAGCGCACTGCCCGAGCAGGAATCGAGATGAATCTCCAACTCGCCACCGATCACGCCGGGTTTTCGCGTGACGACCTTTTTTTCATCTTTCCACAATTGGAAATTGTACGGGCGCTCGGCGGCCTGGATGCGAACGCGGTGAACAACGTCGAGATCGACCTTCGGATAAATCCAGCACGGATCGAAAATGTCGACGCGGTAGACGCCTTCGCCGCCGTCGGCCGCAGGCCCGGGCAGGCGCAACGGCAAGCCCGCGCCGGGATGGCAGGACTGCAGCTCGTCGCTGCTTTTGCGCAGCAATGCGGCATCGTCGAGCGCCACGCGGCGCTGCGCGACGAGTCGATCGTGTTCGAAAACGCTGACATTCAGTTGAGCATTCGTGCGCGTTTCGATCACTCCGTCATAGCGCGTCGACGACGAGCCGGGCGGAGTTCCGTCGACGCTGTAGCGGATGTCTTTCGCGTCGATCTGAGTCGTGACGCGAACGGCGACGTTCGGCCCATTCGAGTCGATCGCAAATTCCGGTGCGAAAACGCTGTCGGCGTAGGCGATGTCGAGCATCCGATAGCGTCGAAACTGGTCGGGGAGTCGTGCGACGAATCCGTCCAATCGTTTCGATTGCGCAGGCGACCACAGCGCTTCCGCGAGCGCAGCGGCGCGTGGAAAGGCGGCCTGCTCGACGCGGGCTGACGTGTCCATATATTCCGTCCACAGATTCGCCTGCGCGCCGAGAATATGTTTGGCGTGCATCGCATCGAGTTCGACGGGCAGCGGATCGTAGCGGTAGACGTCGGCCAGCGAAACGACATCCGGCCGGCCGGGCGGTTCGTCATGCAAGGTGCTTTGCACGTGATCCATGTACATGGTCGGCGAAGGCGCCATAACGACGTCGTGATCCAGCCGCGCGGCGTCGATGCCGCCTTTGACGCCTTGCCACGACATCACTGTCGCGCGTGGTGCGAGTCCACCTTCGAGGATCTCGTCCCAGCCGATCAGTTTGCGTCCATGCGCATCGATGTATTTTTCGATACGCGTGACGAAATAGCTCTGCAGCGCCGCTTCGTTGACGAAACCCAATTCGCGCATGCGCTGTTGCACGCGCGGCGAGGCCTGCCATTGATCCTTCGCCGCCTCGTCGCCGCCGATGTGGATGTAGCGGCCTGGGAAAAGCTCCATCACTTCGCTCAGAATATTTTCCAGAAATGCAAATGTGGATTCATCGACGTTGTAAAGATAGGTATGCACGCCCCAATCCGGCGACACCGGCGGCGTTTTTCCCGTCACGCCAAGTTCCGGATAAGCCGCGATCGCGGCTTGCGCGTGGCCGGGCATTTCGATTTCGGGAACGATCGTGACGTAACGCTCGGCGGCATAGCGCACGATGTCGCGCACCTGATCTTGTGTGTAGAAACCGCCGTACGGCTGCGGCGATCCGACCACGTGCGCCGGCGTGCGCCATGCGCCGACGTCGGTCAGCTTCGGATATTTTTTGATTTCCAGACGCCAGCCTTGATCGTCGGTGAGATGCCAATGAAAGACGTTGAGTTTGTGCAGCGCCATCTCGTCGATGAACTTTTTGACGAACTCCGGCGACTGGAAATGCCGTGACGAATCGAGCATCAGTCCGCGCCATGCGAAGCGCGGATAATCTTCGATGTGCACGCAGGGAATCGACGCGGGCAGTTTGGTGTCGTCGGCCGTCGTTAGCAGCTGCCAGAGTGTGACGCCGCCGTTGAACAGACCGTGCGGTGTGCGCGCGGCGACAACGATGCGGTCCGACGACACAGTCAGTTCGTAGCCTTCGTCCGTCGTATCGCCGCGAATGAGCAAATTCGGATCGATCACGAATGAGATCGCATCGCGATTTTCGTTAGTACCGAACGGACGCACGTCGAGATGAATGCCGCGCGTGCGCGCGACGAGATCGGAAAAATTGCGCGCGATGCCGATCGCTTCGGCGTTCGTGGCGCGCACGTTCACTGCCGCGCCTTCGCGCAGAATGAACTTGCCGGGCGTGACGTCGGTCAGGACGGGGAGCGGAATAACGGAAGGGGGAGTGTGTGTTGCGTTTTTGGTCGGCACGGTGCGCTGACACGAGGATAGTGCCAGTGCGAATAACGTCGCCAGGATTATTTTGCTGCGATGGAAGTTGTATACAAAGGTACGAATCTGCATTTTTCCCTCACGCGACTCCTAAAGATAGAGGCCGATGCATTACTTCGTCATTCGGGCGAAGGCCGGAATCCAGCTACCGTTCTTTTACTTCGAAACACTGTTCATAGCAAAGTCACTGGATTCCGGCCTTCGCCGGAATGACGAGAAGCGAATTGAATCGCACTCACGAGTCACATCGCGCATCGCATTACTCATAAAAAAGGGCCGGCGTGAAACACCGGCCCAATCGGTTGGAGAACCGTGAAACGTCTTAGAACTTGAAGTGCAGGCTCGCCATGTATTCGCGGCCGAACTTGTATTTGCCGACCGGCTCGTCTTTCGTGCCGAGATAGCCGAGATAGGTCGAGTCGAGCAGGTTCAGGCCGTCGAGGCTTAACGACAGATGGTCGTTGAACTTCCACGCGATGTTCCCGTCGAGTTCCTTGTAGCCGCCGATGATTTCCGAAGGCGCACCCGCCACGTATCCGCCGGCGAGATAGCTGCTGCGATAGCCGTACGACAGGCTGGCCGTCCAATCGCCTTTCTCGTAATACGGCGTGATGTTGTACGAGTTCCTCGAGTTGTACGGCAGATCGCCGCCGCTTTGCGTCGAGGCATCGGAATACGTGTAGTTCACACGCACGCCGAAACCCGTATCCAAAAACGGTTGCTGATAGTTCAGCGTGAGACCTTTGGCTTTGGCTTTGCCGCCGTTTTCCGGACGCGTGATGCTGTAGTCGCAGAAACCGTCAGCGCTGCAATTACCGCCGGAGAGACCTTGGAACACGGTCGGATTGGTGATGACGAGCGAGTTGTACAAGCGCTCGGTGCCGACACCTTGAACGATGTAGTTCTTGATGTTCTTGTAGAACACCGAGGCCGCGACGACGGATTCCGGGGCGAAATACCATTCCGCCGAAAAGTTGAAGTTGTCGGACTTGTACGGATCCAGGTGCGTATTGCCGCCCGCACCGGTCAGCACACCATCGTTGGTGACGACGTACGGTGTCTCCTGATTGTACGGCGCCCATGCGATCACTTCGGATGCAGCCGCGCGCAATACGACATCCGGCGCCACGTTGTAGGACAGATTGAATGCCGGCAGGAAATTGTTGTGCGAATTCGATGCCGTCGTCAGCACACTGTTGTTGATGTTGACGTTGTCGATGACATAACCGGTCGCATCGATCGTGGTGCGCACATAACGCACGCCGACGTTGCCCTTCCAGTTGTCGTCGCCGAAATTCACCTGCGCGTAACCCGCGTCGCTCTTCTGCTGCACCTGGAACGTATCCTCGTAGAGATACGGCGCATACAGATATTGCGGATCGAACAGATGCGGGCTGCCGAGCACCCAGCGGATCACCGTGCCGCCGTCGGCCGGCTGCACGTGACGGACCGAACCGGGCAGAAAGTGCAGGCTGTCCAGACCTGACAAGTCGGTCAGCCCTCCCGCGCCCACATCGGCGATGCTGCCGCCTTGAACGCCGCCGCTCCACACGTCGAGTTCCTGGCTCTCGCTGTGTTTCGCGAAACGCGCGCCGAGCAGGAGTTCGTTGAAAAAGCCGCCGAGATCCTTGGTGAAGTCCAGCTGCCAATAATTGTCTTTCGCCGCGTAAGGCTCTTTGGCGTAGTTACCGTTGAAGTAATAGCCCGACCAGTTCGCCGGATTATTCGCGCGCGTCGGATCGTCGAAATTGAAACCGTGCTTGATATCCCACGAGTAGCCGCCGAAATACACGGGCTCGATGAACGCTTGGGTCAGTTCGTCGTGCGACGTGCTGACGCCGGCCTGGCCAGACAACGACCATCCCTCGCCCTGATATTTACCGCGAAGATCGCCGCCGCGCGTTTTGATGAGCGCGGTGCGCGCGTTGTTGTCGAACACCACGCCGCCGATGCCGGGACACGTCGCATCTTCATGCGGATCGCAACTATGTCCGCTGGTGACGATGCCGTTGGGACCCGGCGTGAGGCTGGTGACGCCGGCGCGCGTCGAATCCGTCCAATGCCAGAACGGATACATCGACTGATTGTAGTTATCCAGATTGTCGCGCATGTACATCAAACCGAGATCGAATTCGAGCTGATCGGTCGGCTTCCACTGCACGTTGCCGAAGAAGCTGTCGCGCTTTTCGTTCTGCTGGAAATTCGCCGCGTTGAATTCGTCGGGAACCAGATCGGATGCCTTGAGCGTACCCGCCGCGACCTGTGCGGCGATCGCCGGACTCTTCGCCGCATAATCGGAAACCGGGTTGTAGCCGAAGATTTCCAGCCCCTGACGATCGGTCACCTGCTCGTAGTGTTGCGCCGAGACGTCGATGCCGAACGTGTGATCGTCGTTCTTCCAGCTATAGAAAATCGACGCGTCGGGTTTGCCCTTGTCGACCATGTCGTTGTAGTTGTAGCCGATCGATCCGCTGACCACGTTCGACGCCACGTCGAGCGGCAAAATCGAATGCATGATGATCGTGCCGCCCAGGCTACCTTCCGGCAGACGCGCTTCGGGACTCTTATAGATTTCCAGCGAGCCCAGCACTTCCGGTGCGAGCAGCGAGAAGTTGAAGCCGCGGTTCGGCGAATCGCCGTACTGCCAGATCGCCTGCGCGACCGGATGGCCGTCGAGGAAACTCAAGTTCAAGCTCGGATCCGTGCCGTCGATGCTCACGCGCTGCGTGGCGCCGAGCGCGCGATCGATGGTCACGCCGGGAATCTGCGCCAGCGCTTCGGCTACGTTCGTCGCCGGGAATTTGCCGATATCCTCGGCCGTGATCGCTTCGATGATGGCATCGGCGTCGCGTTTTTTCTGCAGCGATTTCTTCAGGCTCTCGCGAATGCCGATGACTTCGATCGTGCCGAGCTCTTCCGCACTCTGGTTAGTCGCGCCGCCACTTTGCGGATCGGCCGCGGCGAGCAACGGCGGTTGCGGTGTGGTGCCGTTCGACGCTTCCGGCGCGGAGGGTTGATACACGGCTTGCGCATGCGCCCCCGCACTGATCAGGCAGGCGACGATGCTCGCGGTCAGGATTTTCTTAGGATAATTCATGACTCTCCTCTCGGTTTTTTTGTGTGGTGTGGCCGCCGCATGAATCACTGTCAGATGGCTGCCGACGTTCGTCGCACTCGCTCGTTGTTTTCTCTTTCGTGGCTTGTTCTTGAAACCTTCATCGATTCCGGAATTGATCCACGTACCACCGCGCCGCGCCGAGCACGCCGAGCTGGCCGTGTTCGATCAGGCTTACCGGCACGCGCTCGAGCACTTTGCTCATCTGGCCCTTGTCGCGGAAACGCGTGGTGAAATCGCTATTGATCAGAAATTCCTTGATCTGCGGAAGAATGCCTCCCGCCAAATGCACGCCGCCCTGTGCGCCGTAAATCAAAACCAGATTGCCGATCGTGCTGCCGAGCCAGCCGCAGAAAACCTGCAGCGATTTCACGGCGATCGGATCGCTGCCGTCGATCGCCGACTCGGCGATTTCGCGCGGCGTGAGCGTTTGCATTTTCACGCCACGCAACGCGGCGACGACGGTATACAAATTCGCGAGTCCAGGACCCGACAACACGTGTTCCACCGGAACATGCGAACCGTCTTTCAGGAAACGTTGCAGGATTTCGATTTCCAGATCCGTCGACGCGGTCAGCGCCGACTGGCCGGCTTCGGTCGAAAGAACCACCGTCGATCGCGCAGTGGGAATGCGCACGGCGGCGCCAAGTCCGGTTCCGGGCCCGACCACGAGCACCGGACCTTGCAGCGGCGCCGACGTCGCAGCGACGATCGCGACGTCTCGCTCCGTCACGTAATTCGTCGCATGCGCGACCGCGGTGAAATCGTTGACGACCTGAAGATCGTCCAGACCAATGGCACGACGCGTCTGCGTCAGCGAGACCGACCACGGCAGATTGTTGTTGATGACCACATCATCGAGCACGTAACCGGCGATGGCGATCGCGCCACTGGAAACGCGCGCGCCGCCGTGATCGGCGAGAAAGCGCTCGAAGATCGCCGCGAGGCTGGGATAGTCCGCGCAGCGATACTTCTCGAAATCCGAAACGTGCGGGACCGCGCCGCCGAAGCGAACCAGACCGATGCGCGCATACGTGCCGCCGACATCGGCAGCGAGCAGCGTTTCGCCGATGCCGGGCCTCTCTACTATTTCCTGACGTGCTGCTTCTGCCACGCTTCGATTTCCCCAAATCGTGCCGCAGGGCGACTTCGCCTGCTAATTCGCGGCCGAGTGTGTAACTTTCATGACAACGTTGTCAACAGATGGGCCAAGAAATGAATAATGTGATGTGCCGCACCATATTCTTGCCGGCAGCGATGCTCACAAATAGGCGAATAACGGCGTCAACCACACCTTTTCGTGGTGCATCGCAGCACAGCCATTCGCTCGTTGTTTTAGTCGATGGTCCCGTTCGAAGTGCGTGCAAAAACAGAAATTTGCAGGCACGATATGACAACGTTGCACGCAATACCGTTCGATGCCGCAATAGCGAATAAATATACTTATTTAAAAGTGGATTAGCGCAGGGGAGCCATCATGAATACACCAGCCGCAGCGCGAAGCAGCCTCGGACCGATCGCCGTCGTCGGTGCCCTGTTCTTCATATTCGGTTTCGTCACGTGGCTGAACGGACCGCTCATCACTTACGTCAAACTCGCCTTCGATCTCGACGACATCAACGCCTTCTTGGTACCGATGGCGTTCTACCTTTCCTATTTCTTCCTCGCGCTGCCGGCATCGTGGATTCTCAAATCGACCGGCATGAAACGCGGCATGGCGCTGGGCCTTTTCATCATGGCCGTCGGCGCGCTGGCCTTCGGACAATTCGCGACGATGCGTATCTATCCGGGTGCATTGGTCGGATTGTTCGTCATCGGCGCGGGACTGTCTTTGCTGCAGACCGCCGCGAATCCGTATGTGAGCATCCTCGGACCGATCGACAGCGCCGCGCAGCGCATCGCCGTCATGGGCATCTGCAACAAACTCGCCGGCATCATCGCGCCGCTGGTGTTAGGCGCGCTCGTGCTGAACGGGATCGGCGATTTCGCCGGACAGGTCGCCCAAGCCGATCCCGCGACAAAGCAGGTTCTGCTCGAGCAATTCGCCGCGAAGATTCGCACGCCATACACGATCATGGCCGTATTGCTGGCCTTGCTCGCGTTCTGGGCATTGCGCTCGCCGCTGCCGGAAATCAAGGCGTCGGAAGTCAACGCACAATCGTCGTCGGTCGATGCGAAGGGGATCACAAACTTCCGGCATCTGTGGCTCGGTGTACTTTGCCTCTTTTTATACGTCGGCGTGGAAGTAATGGCGGGTGACGCGATCGGAACGTATGGACGCGGCTTCGATCTTCCGCTCGACGAAACGAAATTCTTCACCGCGTTCACTCTGGCTGCGATGTTGATCGGTTATCTCGCCGGCCTTGTCGCGATTCCGCGCTTTCTGTCGCAGGAACGCTATCTCGCCGTGTCCGCCGTGCTCGGTATCGCTTTCAGTTTCGCCGCGCTGGTGACGCACGGTTACGTTTCGGTCGGCTTCGTCGCCGCGCTCGGTTTCGCCAACGCAATGATGTGGCCGGCGATCTTTCCACTCGCCATTCGCGGGCTCGGTCGTTACACCGAACTTGGTTCGGCGTTCCTCATCATGGGCATCGCCGGCGGCGCCATCGTTCCCCAATTGTTCGCGCACCTTAAAGATCATTACGACTTTCAAATCGTGTTCTGCGCGCTCATGGTGCCCTCGTATCTTTATATCCTTTACTACGGCATGTTCGGTTGCCGCGTGGGCATCAGGGCGAACGTCGTTGCCTCCCCGCAAACCGCGTAACGCCGCGCTGGCGCCGGCCAGCGATTCCAAGCAGAATCCTCGCGACGCCCATCCGGGCGAACGCGGGCGGGGCATGCGCAATTCGACGATCAAAGACGTGGCCAAGCGCGCACACGTGTCGCTGAAGACGGTATCGCGTGTCGTCAACAACGAGCCGTCCGTGCTCGACCGCACGCGCGCGAAAGTTCTGCGTGCGGTCGCCGAACTCAATTATCAGCCGGATCTTTCCGCGCGCAGCCTGCGCAGCGCGAAGTCGTATGCGATCGGTCTGGTCTACGACAATCCGAATCCGTACTACGTCATCAGCATGCAAACCGGCGTTCTCTCCGTGTGCCGCGAAACCCACTACGGATTGCAGATTCATCCGTGCAATTCGTCGTCTCCGCACTTGGCCGAAGAGTTGTGCAATCTCGTTCGACACGCGCGGCTAGCAGGCCTCGTGCTCGCGCCGCCGATGTCGGAGCGCCCGGAATTGATCGCGCATCTGTCTGCAAACGACATCACCTTCGTGCGCATCATTTCGGCGGCCGAAGATCCGAAAGACGGCGCGCCGTGCGTGTTCGTCGACGATCGCGATGCCGCGTACGACATCACCGAGCACCTGATCCAGCTCGGCCACGCGCGCATCGGATTTTTGTGGGGCGGGGAATCGCATCGATCCAGTCCCGAGCGTTTCAAGGGCTACGAAGCCGCGCTCAAAGATTATGGCATTGCCATCGACAAAAAACTGATCATTCCGGGCGACTATTCGTTCGACGATGGTTTCCGCGGCGCGCGCAGATTGTTTTCGCTCAAGGATCGACCGACTGCGATTTTCGGATCGAACGACGAAATCGCCGCCGGTGTGCTCGCTGCCGCGAAAGCCAACGGTATCGACGTGCCTTACGAACTGTCGATCGCCGGTTTCGAAGACAGTCCGTTTTCCAAACAATCCTGGCCCGCGTTGACGACGGCGAAGCAGGGCACCGAAGATATCGCGCGTCACGCGACTTTGCTATTGCTCGCCGAACTCGAAAAAGGCGACAAGGCCGATGCCAAAGCGACGGTCCAGAACAAAGGGTTCAGTCCGCAACTGGTGATTCGGGATTCGACGGCGCGGGTGCGTGCCACAACTAGTTGATTGGTCTATCTGGATCAGGCGATGAGTTTCCGTCCCACTCACGTCGTTCCGTCGCAAGCCGGAATCTGCTCTAGCTCTAAGATAGTTTGCGATAACGCTAACCCGCGAGCAGGATGCCGCGGTTCGCCGCCAGCACATGGATGTGCTGTCGGCGAACAAAACTCTTCGCGAAGAGAAAAGCGTTTTCTTTGGTAACTTTCTTTGACGCTCATCAAAGAAAGTTACCCGCTCGCGCAGCGAGTGGAAGCTTTTGATCTTCGAGCGGATAGCAAAAAAAACAGTCACTGGATTCCGGCCTTCGCCGGAATGACGAGCTAAGACCGAGCCAGTGCTTTCACTCGCTGCGCGAGCGAGTCACTTTCTTTGCTGGTGCAAATAAAGT
>JBDUEI010000158.1:0-7116 GCA_040002515.1 Rudaea sp.
TTCTATCACGAGATGATCGAAGCCGGCGTCGTCAATCTCGAGAACATGAAAGAATCGAAAGTGGCGATGGTGTACGGCCAGATGAACGAGCCGCCCGGCAATCGTCTGCGCGTGGCGCTGACCGGTCTGACCATGGCCGAATATTTCCGCGACGAGAAAGATGCGTCCGGCAAAGGCCGCGACGTGCTTTTCTTCGTCGACAACATCTATCGCTACACCTTGGCCGGCACCGAAGTGTCGGCGCTGCTCGGGCGCATGCCGTCGGCGGTCGGATATCAGCCGACGCTCGCCGAGGAAATGGGTCGTCTGCAGGAACGTATCACCTCGACGAAAACCGGTTCGATCACGTCGATCCAGGCCGTATATGTGCCAGCGGACGATTACACCGATCCGTCTCCCGCCACCACGTTCGCGCATCTGGATTCGACCGTTGCCCTGTCGCGCGACATCGCGTCGCTCGGTATTTATCCGGCCGTGGATCCGCTCGCCTCGACCAGCCGCCAGCTCGATCCGAACGTGATCGGTCAGGAACACTACGATGTCGCCCGCCGCGTGCAGGGTACGTTGCAGCGCTACAAGGAACTGAAAGACATCATCGCCATTCTCGGCATGGACGAATTGTCGGAAGACGACAAAGCCACCGTGTCGCGCGCACGCAAAGTCGAGCGTTTCTTCTCGCAGCCGTTCCACGTCGCCGAAGTGTTCACCGGCGCGCCGGGCAAATACGTGTCGCTGAAAGACACGATTCGCGGCTTCAAGATGATCGTCGACGGCGAATGCGATCACCTGCCGGAACAGGCGTTCTACATGGTCGGCGGCATCGAAGAAGCCTTCGAAAAAGCCAAGACCATGGAAAAGAAAGCGGCCTAATCGCAGGAAGATAGAACGTCATGGCAACGATCAAATGTGACATCGTCAGCGCAGAGTCCGAGATTTTCCACGGCGAAGCGCAGATGGTCATCGCCTCGGGTGAAATGGGCGAGCTCGGCATCGCACCGCGTCACGCGCCACTGATCACGCGCTTAAAACCGGGCCAAGTGCGCGTGATTGCGGAGAACGGCGACGAACAGTTCTTCTACGTCTCCGGCGGCATTCTCGAAGTGCAGCCCAACGTTGTGACGGTTCTTGCTGATACGGCGATGCGCGCGAAAGACATCGACGAAAATGCCGCGCGCCGTGCGAAAGAAGAAGCCGAGCGCGTGCTGGCCAATCGCGGTGAGGCGATGGAAGTCGCCGAAGCCCAAGCCCAGTTGGCGATGGCAATGGCCCAGCTCGAGGCGTTGGAGCGGTTGCGTCGGACGCTCAAGCACTGATTGAACCGCGACATTGAAAAAGAAAACGCCGGCTTTTGCCGGCGTTCTGCTTTTAAATTTACCCTCGTCCGCCGAGTCGGCTCTTCGAGCCGCCGATTCGTTCGCTAGACCGGCGACCCGTCAACGCGCCGACCTAGCGATGCAACTTGCGCAGCTATGTTCGTTTATACGTGACGGCCATCAAACAGCCCAACACAACCATTCCCCAAAAATTCAACGACGGCACCGATGAAACGGGTGGCGCATCACTGCCGCCCACCGGCTGCACCGTGATGCTGACCGGGGCCGGCTTCGATATACCGTTTTCATCGGTGACGATGTAGGTGAAAGCATCCGGTCCGGCGTAATCGTGATTCGGTGTGTAAATCACCTGATTTCCCGCCACGACGCCAAGGGTGCCGCGCAGCGGGGGCGTCGAAACGCTGTAGGTGAAGTGGAACGGGCCGCCAGCGTTCGCATCCGACGCCGACAACGTAATCGCCTTCGACGTGTTGTGCGGAACGACGACCGTCTTCGGATCGGCCACAGGCAACGGACCGACCACCTCCAGACTGACTACGGCCGGCAAGGAAATGCCGAATTCGTCTGTTGCCGTATACGTAAAAGCGTCGGGTCCCGTGTAGTTCGCGTCGGGCGTATACGTCGCGATGTTGCCGCTGATCGTGACCGTGCCGCTCGTGGGACTGGAGTAGAGGTTGAACGCGAAGAAGTTGGAACTGCCCGCGTTGCTATCCGTCGCCGATAGCGTGAGCTGCTTCGACACGTTCCGTTGCACGATATCACTCAGCGGTGCCGCCACCGGCAACGTCGGCTGGACGACAATCGATACGGTGGCGACATCGGATGTCCCGTTCTCATCCGATGCGCTGAACGTGAATGCATCGGGTCCGGTGTAATCCGTGGTCGGTGTATACGTGACCTCGTTGCCTGACTGGACGAGGCTTCCGTGACGCGGGCTGCCGACGAGCGTGAATGTCAGCGAGTGCACGCCGGGGTTCGGATCGGAGCCGGTCAGAGCAATCAGCCTGTCGGTGTTGTGCGGAACGATGACCGATTGCGGGTCGGCGATAGGTTGTGGATTCGAGCTGATTTCCACGGCGCCGATGTCGCAATGCGCGCCCTGTGGGCGCACTTGCCCACGTTGATCGATGGGCGGACAGAATCCGTCGTTAGCCGCGTCGATGGCCGAGCCCGTGGCGGCAGGCAACATCGTCGGCGTGAAACCGCCGTTATCGCCCAGCGGGCGGAGTAGCGGAGAGGTGCCGACAATGTTGTCGCAGATGAATCCCATGCTGAAGGGACAACCTTTTTCGAGCGCGCTGTGAGAAATCGTCAACTCGACCCGGCTATTCTTGATTTCAGAGGTAGTGGCATCCAACGATGCGTCATCGTCCCACAAGATCACATTTCTCAGCGTGACGCTGTCGTGCGCGTCATCGCCAATGTTGTACAGAGCACCGCCGATGTCGGCTGAGTTACGGTCGATGGTGACGTTCGTGAGAGTCAAATTGACATCGCCGCCGTGAAGAATGCCGTCGAAAATCGCACCGCCCAGCGTTGCGTGATTTTGATTGAAGGTCGTATTGACGAACGACGGGCTGCTGATCGTCCTGATACCGTCGGCCAAGATGAAGACCGCGCCGCCATAAGGACTCGCATCCGTTTCTTTGGGGTTGGTCCCGTTTTCGCTGAATGTGACCGCCGCGATGTCCGGTCGCGTCCTGCCTCCGTTGACGGCGTGGATATACATCGCACCGCCGGTATCGGCGACGTTGGTTGTAAACACGACGTTGCTCAACATCGGACTGCTGTCACTCGGGTCGGTATCACCGGTTCCCGTCGCCTCGTTGAATATCGCGCCGCCGAGTTTTGCCGCGTTGGCTTTGAAAGCGACCCGATCGATACTCGGATTACCGATGCCGCCCTGATCGGCACGAATGCCAATGGCGCCGCCTGCGTTTCCCGCGCTATTGCCTTGAAACCGGCTGTTTGCGATGGTGGCATTGGCCATGCCCCTATCGGTCGCATCGAAATAGATAGCGCCACCGTCCTGTGCGGCGATATTTCCGCTGAAGACAAGGTTCTGCAATACAGGGCTGCAATTCGCCAGAGAATCGTCACGGTCGTTTCCCTTGCCGTAACAATAAAGGCCTCCGCCGTTTTGTGTGCCGCCCGCGAAGTTGGCATTGCCGCCCGTGATCGTAAATCCATCGATCACCGTTTTCGCCATGATGGGAACTGACCCAAATCCACCGTTCAGAAATACGACGTGATAACTGTTAGTGCCGCGTATATCCGATGGCGAGGTATCGACGCCCGTGGTCGTTGCGTTGGCGTCGTTGCCGTCGATGTCGCCCGACAACACGGTGAGATTCGTGGCCGGCGCCCGTTCGTCACGGTTCGTTTCGACACCCGAAAAGCCACCGTACATTTGCACGTAAGACGGTACGAGAAACGTAACCTTCGGATCGGTTCCCGATGTCGGCTTATAGATGCCCTTCGCCACCCACACTTCCTTGCACGCCTTATCGGCGAGTGCGGATTGTGGATTTGTATACGCATTCGTCCAGGACGATCCATCGTTGGCGCCGGTGGCACTTGCGTTGACAAAACACGTAGCCGACGCAGAAGAAGCAACCGCAGTAGCGAAGAAAAGCGACCCCACGAAGAAAAAACGTTTACGAAAATTCTGAACCTGTCTCATCTTTTGTCCCCAGTGGATGAACGGCTAGGCTAAAACTTGAAACGGACAAGAGACGGACCGGACCAGGACAAATCCAAGCCAGAAATCGTCAAATCATTGTTGGTCGTTGTTGAAATCTTCAACAATCGCCTCCCATGGCAACGATGAATTTCAGTATCCCTGACGACGTCAAAGAGACGTTCAATTCGGTGTTCGCACGCCGAAATAAAAGCGCCGTGATCACGGAATTGATGCGGGAGGCGATCGATCGCGAATGGCGACGACTCGCGCACATGCAAGCGATGAAAGATATTGAACGGTTGCGCGCAGACGATGGAGACGATATTCAGACGGCCCTTATTCGCCGACCCAATAGGCTCTATCCGTGAAACGCTATGTGCTCGACACCCGTGCGGCGACGATGTGGTTTCTGCATCTACGCAAAAGCAACGTGGACCGGCTCGCCGCCAAAGACTTATACGACCGCGCACGCCATGGACGTATCCAATTGATCGAGCCACCGATCTGGCAGACCGATGTCGCGGCGACAGTGACGCGTTTGCAGCCCACGCAAGCGCTCAAGCTGATTTCCGCGTTGACCAGGATCGACGCGAAAATCGACGACGAATACGACGTCCTTCGCCGGGCCGCCAAACTGGCCATCGAGCTTGAACATCGTCTGTTCGATACGATCTATCACGCAGTCGCCCTGAAGCATTCGATCACGCTGATCACCGCCAACGCGGGCTACTATCGCAAAGCCCGTCATCTCGGAAACATCATGTTGCTGCGCGATTGGCCGATCCGAAAACAGGTGCACGAACATGCGGCAAAGCACGTGATCCGAAAATTGACTCGACCATCCAGGCTCCATAAAAAACACAGAATTCGAGCACGCGACTGCGTTATCGTAGGCGCATGAACCAGCTACATATCGTCATTCTGGCCGCCGGTGCGGGCAAGCGGATGAATTCGCAACTGCCCAAAGTTTTACTACCGATCGCGGGGCGCCCGATGCTCGCTCACGTCATCGCGACGGCGCGACGGCTGGCTCCTTCAAAAATTCATGTGGTGTTCGGCCATCGCGGTGAGCAGGTGCGCGCGACGTTTTCAGATCAAACCGATCTGCACTGGATTCATCAGTCCGAACAGCGCGGAACCGGTCACGCCGTTCAAATGGCGCTAACGGAAATCCCGGAGGGCGCGCGCGTTCTCGTTCTATATGGCGATGTTCCGCTGATCCGCGCCGACACATTGATCCCACTGCGCGATGCACACGCATCGCTCGCCGTATTGGCGGCAACACTCGACGAGCCGCGGGGTTATGGACGGATCATCGAAGACGGCAACTGCCATGTCGCGGCGATCGTCGAGGAAAAAGATTGCACCGACGATCAGCGAAAGATCGCCGTCGTCAACACCGGCATCGTCGGTGCGGACGCGACACCGCTCCGCCGCTGGATCGGCGCACTCACGTCCGACAACGCGCAAGGCGAGCTGTATCTGACCGACGTATTCGCTCACGCCTGCGCGGATAAGACGCCCGCCGACATCATTCGTTGCGACGATCAGCGCGAAGCGTTCGGCGCGAACGACGCCTGGCAGCTCGCGCAACTCGAGCGCCATTTTCAGTTGCGTGAAGCGCGATCGATGGGCGAGCGGGGATTGCGTCTTGCCGACCCGTCGCGTTTCGACGTGCGCGGCGACGTATCGTTCGGCAGCGATGTCGAAATCGACGTCGACACGATTCTCGAAGGCGATGTCTATCTCGGGGACGGCGTGCGCATCGGGCCCTTCACGCGCGTTAGAAACACGCGGCTCGCGGCGGGAACCGATGTCCGCGCGCATTGCGATCTGGATGGTGTGGTCACGCACGGCGCGTGCACGATCGGGCCGTTCGCGCGTCTGCGCCCCGGCACCGAGATTGCGGCAGGCGCGCACGTCGGCAATTTCGTCGAAGTGAAAAATTCCTCGATCGGCGAAGATTCCAAAGCCAATCACCTGAGCTATCTAGGCGACGCTACCATCGGCGCGAACGTAAACATCGGCGCGGGCACGATTACGTGCAATTACGATGGCGTGAACAAGCATGCCACCGTTATCGAGGACGGCGTGTTCGTGGGGTCGAACAGCTCGCTCGTCGCACCGCTGACGTTGGCGAAGGACGCCACCATCGGCGCGGGTTCGACGATCACGCTCGACGCGCCGGCAGGCGAACTAACCGTATCACGCGCACGACAAACGACGATTCGAGGATGGCGCCGACCGACGAAATCCTGATCGTTTCGGTCAGCGCCTTTGTGACTACTTCGTCCGTTGCGGAATAATCCCGAGTGCCGCTTCGATCTTCGCCGGGTCGTATACTTTTCCACCTTTTATAACCACATCGACTTTCTCGATATCTGCGATATTCTTGCTTGGATCGCCATCGACAAGAATCATGTCGGCGAATTTTCCCGGCGCAATCACACCGCGATTCCCGTTCGCGCCCATGACCAGCGCCGGCGTCAGCGTGGCCATGCGCAGCACTTCCGCGGCGGGAATGCCTGCGCGCACATAGGTTTCCAGTTCGTGATGCAACATGTAGCCGGCGAGCGAATCGGTACCGGGAATGATCGTCACACCCGCGTCGTGTAATGCTTTCAGTAGAGTGAGCATCGACGGAAACGCGGCCGCGTAGGCGTCTTTCTGGTCCGCTGGAACTTCCAGCGCGCCGCTCAATTGCGATCGGCGCACTTGTGGCGGAAAACGCGGCGCAATGTTTTCGAGGCCGGGCGTGATCGCCGACGGATCGCCAAAAAACAACCCTTCGAACACACCCATGGTCGGATCGAGCACGGTGTGATGTTTGGCGAGGAACGCGATGAACTCGCGAACCTGCGGTTTGTCCGGCGTGAATTCGCGCGCGTGCTCGGCCACTTTGATGAACCGATCGCGATTGCGCGTTTCGCTGACTTGCGGAAACAGAAAATTCAGCATGATGAAATTCAAATGCTGAATTTCATCCGCGCCGCCTTCGACGAATTGGCGCGCCGACATGAACGCCGGCACGTGTCCGCTCACGCGCAAGCCGCGCGCGTGCGCGTGCTCGGCGATGATCGGCATGAGTTCGGGTTTGAT
>JBDUEI010000159.1:0-8455 GCA_040002515.1 Rudaea sp.
AAATGATCCGGCGGCATTATCGGCGGCACGTCGTAGCCGATTCGCTTTTCGACGATCAACGCCGCTCCATCATCGGTGTTGCCGATAATGACGATGTCGCCGCCGTGGGCGAACGCGGTGCGTCCGCCGGTCGCGTGGTCGGATAGCAATTGATAGCCGCCGTGATCGCCGAAAGTTGTGTCGGCGGAGCCATCGTCGTTCATTCGGAAAATCGCCAATTGGTTCGGCGCTTTGGCGTCGCTTGCGGTGACGCCGCTGACGACGATGCGATCGCGTCCGTCGATCAGGACAGTTGCCGCTTGGCCTGTGGTGAAGGTCGCGGCATTGAAAAGTTTCGGCGCGCCGGCGTTGAACGTGATGTCGGGCGTTCCATCGGACGCGTATCGCGCAACGAAGAATTCGGAACTGAAATCCGACCAGAGACCGGCGAATCCCGATGTGACGATGTTGCCGCGCGAATCGATCGCGACGCTTTCGCTGAACGAATAGCGCGGCGCTGGCATCGCCGACAACGCATCGGTTTGAACGAATCCGGCGCCGTGTCCGAACGATGGATCGAGCACACCGTCGCGCGTGAGCTTTGCGATGTCGTCGACGACGACGCGTGTCGGAAGCCGCGAGTAGCCGGTCACCACGATGTCATGGTGAAGCCCGATGGCGACGGACGTGCCGTACGACTGTTCCGTTCCCGCCGCCAGCAACGAAAGCGAAACCAAACCGCGACCACCGAATGCGGGATCGGGTTTTCCATCGGAATCGATCTTGGCGAGCAGAATCCGGCTATCGCCGCTCGTCGGTTCGGACGGCTCGGTGCCGACGATGACGATGGCGTCGTCGCTGTCCAGCGCCATGGCATCAGCGACGATGTCTTCATGCGGCAGGCTCAGTATGACGTAGCCGATACCTGCGAACGTCGCATCGATATCGCCACTATCGGTGTAACGCGCGACGCGGATGCCGAGCGAAGCGCCGCTATCGTCGAGTTCGGTGACGACGATGCGATTGTGCGAGTCGATCTTCACGTCAACGACATATTGATCGAGCGTCACGCAAAAAAACGAGGTATCGATAGCGCCGTTCGCATTGAGTGCATAAACGAAATCGCCGTCCGTCGTGCTCACGCCGAACACGATGCGATTGCGCTGATCGACAACGATCGGTTCGACGACCGGCAGAATCGGCGATGAGAAATGCAGCGATGCGATTCCATGCGTCGCGAAATACGGATCGGGATCGCCCGATCGCGCCCACGCCGGTGCGCTCAGCGTGCCGATAATTATCCCGAAGGCAATCGATGTACCTACGTTCGTTCGCATCTTGTTTCCTGAAATCAGTAAACGGATTTCAGGATACGAAGTTATGCCGCATTTCGCCGCGACGTGTTTCGGACAGTTGCGCGACAGCCGGTCAGACCGACGTCAGCTTTCGCGCATACCGATCGTGCACGTGTTGGCTGATGAACGTGGACAAGCCGCGACCGTCGCGTGCGAGTTGCTGCATTCGAGCGATGTTCCGCGCGCCTGCGCTTTTGTTCGTGTAGAGATATTTATCGCCGCCCCCGAATGTCACGATGATCGAACCGCGGCCGATTTCGTAGTCGACCACGCCGGTTTCGCGTCCGTGATTTTCGTAGTGGGGCATAGGCTATGCGGCGACAGCGGTCGTGCGTCGGCGATAGATTAACAACACGCTAACGATTCGTCCGCGTGGACCATACGATTTTGAAAAGAAACCGCGGCGCTTGCGGTAAAGTAGTGTCATGTATCTTGAATTCTACGGGCTCAAAGAAGCGCCGTTCTCGATCACGCCCGATCCGCGCTACGTATTTCTTTCCGAGCGCCATCGGGACGCGCTCGCGCACCTGCTTTACGGCATCGGCAAAGGCGGCAGCGGCGGGTTCGTGCAGCTCACCGGTGAAGTCGGCACGGGCAAGACGACAATCTGCCGTCTGCTGCTCGAACAGCTGCCGGAAAACACGCGCGTGGCGCTCGTGCTCAATCCGAAGTTATCGCCGGTTGAATTGCTCGAGACAATTTGCGAGGAATTGAAACTCGATGTGACGCTCGTGCGCGGCAGTCTGAAAGGGCTGGTCGATACGCTCAACGTGTATCTGCTCGATGCGTACGCGCAGGGTTTGCGCGTCGTGCTGATCGTCGACGAAGCGCAGAACCTGTCGGCCGAAGCACTGGAACAGGTGCGCCTGCTGACCAACCTGGAAACGCCGAGGCAAAAATTGCTGCAAATTATACTTTTGGGCCAGCCCGAACTGCGCGACGAGTTGAACAAACCCGAATTGCGTCAGCTCGCGCAACGCATTACCGCGCGCTATCACTTGACACCGCTGGATCGCGACGAATCCGAAGCCTACGTGCGGCATCGTCTGGCCGTCGCCGGTGGCGCGCGGAATCCGTTTTCACGGCTCGGTCTGCGCGAGCTTTACCATCGTTCGAGTGGGATTCCGCGTCTGATCAACGTGATCGCCGATCGCTCATTGATGGCCGGTTTCGCGCGCGAGCAGCCGACCATCGGCGAGAGCCTGGTCGATCGCGCCGCCGACGAAACTATGCCGGGCAATCCGCGATATTGGATGCGCCGCTATGGACGGTGGGCCGCGGCGGCTGTCGTAGTGCTCGCGATTCTCGCCGCCGCGCAATTCTGGTGGCCACGCCCCGCACCCGCGCCCGTCGTCGCCGATGCGAGCGCATCGATTCCCGCGCCGCAAACACAGCCGCTAGATCCACTCGCGCAAATACGTGACAAGATCGCGCACAATCCGGATGCGGACCTCGACGCGTGGACGCAACTATTGTCGCGTTGGCAGGTCAATTCTTCACAGATTTCGGTGCGCGACGCGGTCAAATGTCAAAATGTCCTGTTCGCCGGACTCGACTGTCTGCACGGATTCGGCACCATCGAACAACTGGCGCGATTCGATCGTCCGCTGATCCTGATGTTGCATCAGGGCGAGGCACGATCGGCCGGCGTGTTGCTCGATGCCGACGCCGATCATGTTCGGCTGGATATCGGCGGCGCGGTGACGAATCTGGCCAAACGTGATCTGCACGAGGTATGGTCCGGCGAATTCATGGCCGTATGGCGTTTACCGAACGACGTGCCCGCGGCGCTGCACGTGAACGATGCCGGGCCCGGTGTGGCGTGGGTCAAACATCAGCTGGCGCGCATGGACAAGAGCAAGGCCCCCGATACGGGCCCGGCGTATTTCGACGCGACATTGGAAGATCGCGTGCGCAAGCTGCAGATTGCCTACGGCATCAAGCCCGACGGCATCGTCGGGCCGGAAACGCTGTTCGCGCTGTCGTCGCTGGACGAAGCCGGACCGCATTTGTATCGCGATCTGCAATAGTATAGTTGTAGAAAAGTATTTTTGTATAAACGAACGCCATTCAGACAATCCGGATCATGTCGTTAATTCTCGAAGCGTTGAAAAAATCCGAAGCCAAACGCCGTCTCGGCGAGGCGCCCGACCTGGGCACGCCGTTTTCGGCGCCGCGCCGGCGCAGCAAAGTATTGCCGATCGTCGCCGTGCTCATCGTCGTGGCATTGATCGGCTGGGCTGCCACGCGCGGGCCCGCACCGGCGCCGTCATCGAAAGCCGACGCGACCGTACCGACAGCCGCGTCCACATCGTTCGCGCCAGCGCCGACGCCGGGACAGAAATCCGGCACGCCATTGCACGCGGTGACCGGCGACAACAATCTGTCGCCAACGCCCGCGCCGACGAATTTGCCGAAAGCCCCGCCACCGCCGTCCGACATGGGTAATGCGTTCGTTGCAACCGGTCCCTATCCGCGCGCCAACGGTGCGCCGCGCCGCACGCCAGAAGAAATGCGCGATCGACGTCGCAGCGCTGCTGTCGCAAGCGGTGCGCAACCGCCATCGAATGCGGGCAGAGCGCATTCCACGCCACCTCCATCTAATCCCGTCGCAACCGCACCGCCCGCTGCAGTGGCGGCACCCGCCGTTACGCCGCCCGCGCGGTCCGTCGGCGCTGCACCCGCAGCGGCGCCTGCGGGAAAGTTCGTCGCAGCGCCGCCGCCTCAATCACCGGCAGCGCCTGCCTCCGCAAGCACGCCGCCCGCGCCGGTCGAAACGCGCGCGCCGAAAATGCCCGGTACGATCGGACTGCCGGCCGCGCTGGCGACAGCGCCGCCCGCGCCCGCCGCAGCCAAAACGGCGACACCGAACGCCGGCGCGCAGTCGTACTCGGAATTGCCTTTCAGCGTGCGCAAATCGCTGCCCGACTTGCGTTTGAGCATGCACGTCTACATGCCCGATCCTGCACAGCGCTTCGTGATCCTCAACGATTCTCGGATCATCGAAGGCGAGAAAACGACCGACGACGTTAACGTGCGCGAAATTCGTCCCGACGGTGTCGTCCTGGAATTTCAGGGTCAGCGCTTTTTCTATCCGCGCGACGGCTTGTAGCGCGTCGGCGGCGCATGTTCGTTCAGCTCGAACAACGCCGCCGTCATCATCTGCCGTGGGTGACGATCGGGATCATCGCGATTTGTGTGATCGTGTTTTTGTGGCTGGCCAGCATGCCGGTCGATGCGCGCGCGCCGATGTTGCGACGGTGGGGCACGGTTCCTTCCAGCCTGCTCGATGCGCAGGCGCCGGTGTTGCAACAACTCGCCGAACTTCGAGCGGCGCGATTGTTCACCTCGCTCTTTATCCACGTCGACTGGCTGCATCTCACCGGCAATCTTTTGTTTCTGATGATCTTCGGCGTGCCGGCCGAACGCGCGCTTGGCACGTGGCGATTCCTGATCCTGTTTCTGTTCGGCGGGGCGCTGGCGAATCTCGCCGGCGCTTTCACGCTCGCCAACGCGAATGCGCCGATCGTCGGATCGAGCGGCGCGGTATCGGCGATCGTCGGCGCGTACTTCGCGCTCTTTCCGCGCACGCGGCTGGGCCTGGTTTTGCCGCTCGGACTGTTTCTCGAATTCGTGCGCATTCCGGCCGCCGTGCTGATCGGTTTCTGGATCCTCTTGCAATTGCTTTTCACGTTCGTCGGACCGGCTTTCGGCGCGGTGGCGTGGTGGACGCACATCGCCGGATTCGCGCTCGGTATTCTGTTCGCGCTGATCGCGCGACCTGCTATTGCGCGGCGTTTACGCGATTAGCCGAGGCGAAACGCTTGCTATCGCGGCGGGCTTGCTGCAACGTCGGTTCGCTGTTGCGATGGTGAATACGTTCAGCGCGGGTCGTGCAAGAATCCAATCATGAAAAAGAAATTATACAAAGTCACATTTTTGAGCCAGGGCAGCGCGATCGAACTTTACGCGCGTCTTGTCGACTCCAGCGCGTTGTGGGGATTCACGCAGATCGGCGAGATCACGTTCGAACAGAAGGACGGCGTCGTGGTGGATCCGACCGAAGAAAAACTTCGCGACGAATTCAAGAATACGAAAGTGCTGCATTTGCCGATGCATTGCATCGTGCGCATCGAGGAAGTCGAAAAACGCGAACCGTTATCGATACGCGATGCGCAGAGCGGTGAAAAGATCGTCTCCGATACGATCCGGCCGTTTCCCGGTCCGCCGCGCGGCGGTGTGAAGTGATCGAATCGTTGCGAGCTAGCCGTTCTTTCCGGCCTGAACCATCGTCTTGGCCGGCGCGGATTTCAACGGACGTTGCAACGCCATGCCCTTGAGCAGGTTCATCGCTTCGTTGAGCGCGTAATCGTCCAGATCGTCGCGCGGGTGCGCCACTTTCTTGACCTCGTCCTTCTCGTGTTCGCCGATCAGATGATTCGGCAAATCGCGTTCGCCGTTGATGAACGCTGGCGGTGAATCCTTGATGGTGAGTTTCAAATCCTGCAATTCGATATCCGGATCGATACCGGACGCTTGAATCGACGTACCGCTCGGCGTGAAATAACGCGCCGTCGTCAATTTCACCGCGTGTTTGTCGTCGAGCGGCAAAACGGTTTGCACGGAACCTTTTCCGAACGTGCGGCGGCCCATGATCAGCGCGCGATGATTGTCTTTCAGCGCACCCGCCACGATCTCCGCGGCCGACGCGGTGCCGTTGTCGACGAGCACGACGATCGGCGCGCCATCGAGCAGATCGCCGGGTGTCGCGCTGAAACTCAGATCGGATTGTTTGAGACGGCCGCGCGTGGTGACGATCGTTCCGGAATCCAGAAAATCGTCGCTGATCTCCACGGCGGAGGTGAGCAATCCGCCCGGATTGCTGCGCAGATCGATCACCGCGCCGCGAACGGGGCCGACTTTCGCCAACGCCTTCGTCAATTTGCTGCGCAACTCGCTGCCGGTGTCTTCCTGAAACTGCACGATGCGCACGTACACATAGCCCGGATCGAGCGCACGCACGCGCACACTGGCCACGCGGATCGTTTCGCGCGTCAGCGAAATTTCTTCCGGCACGCTTGCGCCCTCGTGCACGATGCTCAGCACGGTTTTGCTGCCGTTTTTACCGCGCAGAAGATTCACCGACTGCGCGACGTTTTCGCTGGTGATCGCCTTGCCGTCGATGCGCACGATGATGTCGCCGGGCTTGACGCCGCCGCGCGCGGCGGGTGTGTCGTCGATCGGCGCGACAACACGCAACGTGCCGTCGACGGTCAAGACTTCGAGTCCGAGTCCGTCGTAGCTGCCGCTGGTGTCCTCGCTCAGTTCGTCCATCGCGCGCTGATCGAGATATTCGCTGTGCGGATCGAGACCGGCGAGCAGTCCGCGAATCGCGCTTTGCATCAGCGTTTTGTCGTCCACCGGTTCGACATACGCCTGCTTAACCAAATTGAACACCGCCGTGAACGCGCGAATGTCATCCAGGCTCACCGCGGGTTTCGGCGGCGGCGAAACGGGTGCGACTTCCGCCGCGCGCAATGCCAGCGGCGAACAGATCAAAGCGAGGGAAATGGCGTATCGAAGCATGACGGACACTCGGCGGGCGATTCCTGATGAATTATAGGCACGCACAGCACGTTTCAACGTGAAGAAGATTTCAGCCAGCCGTTCGGATCGATCGCTTTGCCCTGATAGCGCATTTCGAAATACAAACCAGCCGTTTTCCGGCCACCGCTATCGCCGCTGGTGGCGACCGTTTCGCCCGGATCGACCCAGTCGCCGACGTCCTTCAGCAGCGCCTCGTTATAGCCGTACAGGCTGAGATAGCCGTCGCCGTGATCGACGATCAGCAGCAACCCGTACCCGCGCAGCCAGTCCGCGTAAACCACTCGGCCGTGCGAAATAGCGTGGACTTCGCTGCCTTCCTTCGCCGCGATCAACATGCCGGCGCTGGTTTGCTCGCCGGTTTCGCGCGAACCGAATCTGGACATGATCTGACCGCGAATCGGCCACGATAATCGACCGCGTAATTGCGCAAACGGTTCCGCGCCGGCCAGCTGTTTCGGGATATCGGCAAAGATATCGCGCAATTTCGCGATCAGGTCGAGCATGACCTTTTCGTCTTTGCCGAGCGCGGCCAGACGGCTGTGCTGATCCTTCAACGTTGCATCGAGTTCGTCCAGCACGCGCGACCGATGTTGGCGTTCTTCGTCGAGCTGTTTGGATTGCGCGCTGCGCTGATCGCGCGTCGACTGCAAATCCGCGGCTTCCTTTTCGATCGCGTTTTGCACCTGCGCCAGCGCATCGAGGTCTTTCATAAGACCGTCGATTTCGCCGACGCGCGCCTTCTCGAAATAGTGGTAGTAGGCGAGCATTCGGCCCACGTCGTCGATGCGATCCTGAGCGAGCAAAAGCTTCAACTCTTCGCCGCGTCCCATCGAATACGCCGAGCGCACGAGGGCTGCGAGCGCATCCTGCTGATCCTTCAGTTTCGCATCGAGCGCATCGCGTGCGTTTTGTAATTTCGACAATTTCGACTGCTGCACGCCGAGTTGCTGATCGAGACTGCGCAATTCCTTCGATGCCGCAGCGACTTTCAGATCCTGCGCCCGCAAGGCGTTGGCCGCATCGCCCCGTTGCTCGCTCGTCTGTTTTTCGGCTTCCGTGATTTTGTGGATTTCAGCGCGAACCTGCTCGAGTTTCTGCTTCGCCTGCGCTTCCTGAGCCGCGTGCTGCGCGTCGCTCGTCTGAGCTGTCGCGCGGAACGAAGCGAGCATCGCCAGCAAAAGAAAAATGCGGATGGGCATCCGCCTAGTTTGACGTATCTGTCCGGCGAATTCCCCATCGCGATATCCCTATTTTGTCCGCATCTCGTCCCTCAACTGCGACGGCGAATCATGACAATGCATGCGCTGGGCGATGACCGGCTTTTGTTTTCTTTTTGGAGTTCTCATGAAGTTGCATGGTGTGTTGATCGCGATTCTTACCGCAGCGCCGATATTTGCGCACGCGGCAAGCGATAACGGATTTTATTTGGACGCGTCCGTCGGACGTGGATCGAACTACGACACATACGACGCAAGCGACTTGCCGCGCAGCACGGTCGCCGACGTCAATATCGG
>JBDUEI010000160.1:0-23403 GCA_040002515.1 Rudaea sp.
TCGCCGATGATCAGCTCGCGCTGACCGCGACCGATCGGGATCATCGAGTCGATGGATTTGTATCCGGTCTGCACCGGCTGCGACACCGATTTGCGCCAGATCACGCCCGGTGCGACTTTTTCGATCGCCGACGATCCGCTCGCGTTGATCGGACCCTTGCCGTCGATCGGCTGACCGAGCGCGTCGACGACGCGGCCGAGCAGTTCGCGTCCGACCGGCACCTCGAGAATGCGGCCCGTCGTCTTGACGGTATCGCCTTCGCGCAGATGCTCGTATTCGCCGAGAACGACGGCGCCGACCGAATCGCGTTCGAGGTTCAGCGCGAGCGCGATCGTGCCGCCCGGCATTTCGATCATTTCGCCGGACATCGCATCGGCCAGGCCGTGGACGCGCACGATGCCGTCGGACACCGAGACGATCGTGCCTTCATTGCGCGCTTCGGCGGCGAGCTTGACCTTCTCGATACGAGTCTTGATCAGTTCGCTGATTTCGGATGGATTGAGCGTAGTTGCCATGGTCATTCCTTCTTTCGCGCAATGCCGCGCTTCGGATGTGTTTGTAAGGGGTTAGAAATACGGGCCGCGACCGGCATTCCTAAAACCTCAACTCGTGACTTTCTTGTTATTCAGGCGAAAGCCGGAATCAGCCTTTCGCCTCGTACTCCAGAAGAACTGGATCCCGGCTTTCGCCGGGATGACAGCTTTTTTCAATGCAACAACGCCGATTCGAGGCGCGCCAAACGGCCGCGAACCGAACCATCGATGACGACATCGCCGGCATCGATGATCGCGCCGCCGATCAAACTCGGATCGATCTGCTGATCCAGTTCGATATCGCGGTTGAAACGTTTCTTCAACGCCGCACGAATCGTATTTTCTTCGCCGGCCGGAATCGCGCTGGCCGTGCGTACCGTTACTTTCAATATGTGCTCGGCTTCGCGTTTCAATTCTTCGAACAGGATAGAAATCTCGACCAGCAAATCCGCGCGCTGGTTTTCGATGAGCAAGGCGATGAACCGGCCGAAATCCGAATCGACGGCTTCGCCATTCGGCAGCAGCAGCATGGACAGATCGCCCGCGCTGACGCGAGGATCCATCACGGTCGAACGTACGCGCGGATCGTTGAGCATCTGCGCGGTGAACTGCAGATTCGACGACCACGCGCCGAGCGCTTTGGCGTCCTGCGCGGCTTCGAACGCGGCGCGCGCATACGGGCGGGCGAGTGTGGCGACTTCGCTCATCGTCAGATCTCGGCGACGAGCTGGTCGAGCAACGCTTTATGCGTATCGGCGTTGATCTCGCGCTGGATGATTTTCTCGGCACCCTGCATCGCCAGCGTGGCGACTTGGCCGCGCAATTGCTCGCGCGCCTTGCCGACCATTCCTTCGATCTCGGTCTGTGCGGTGGCTTTCAGGCGAGCCGCTTCGAGCAAGGCGTCGGCCTTGGCTTTATCGATGACCTGATTGCCTTGGCTCTGCGCTTTCTCGATGATTTCCGCCGCTTGTGCGCGTGCCTTTTTGATTTCTTCGGCGACGCGCGCATCGGCATCTTTCAGCTCGGCTTTCGCGCGATCCGCCGCCGACAGACCGTCGGCGATGCGTGTCGAGCGTTCGTCCATCGCCTTCATGATGGGCGGCCAGATGAATTTCATCGTGAACCACACCAGGATCCCGAAGACGATGATCTGGGCGATGAGTGTTGCGTTGATGCTCACGGGTTAACCCTCGTAGCCTGATTCGGTTGCGCTTGTATTAGTGACCAGCGGCGAAATGCGCGGCGACTTTGGCCGCGAACGGATCGACGAATGTCAGGTACAGCGCGATACCCACGCCGATGATCGGAATCGCGTCGATCAGGCCGACCAGCAGGAACATCTTGCCTTGCAGCATCGGCACGAGTTCCGGCTGGCGCGACGCGCCTTCGAGGAACTTGCCGCCCATCAGGCCCATGCCGATGGCGGCGCCGATACCGGCGAGGCCGAGAATGAGGCCGGCCGCGATAGCGGTCATGCCTTCAACTGAAGCGAGTGCGGTCAAATCCATGTTTATCTCCGTCTAACTTTGCTGTGAATGAAATCGTTGGAAAATCGGGAATAGAAAATCAGTGCGCCTCGTCGGCCGACATCGCCATGTAGACGACGGTCAGAACCATGAAAATGTAGGCCTGCAGCGAAATGATCAGAATGTGGAAGATGGTCCAGCCGGTGGCGAGCAGAATCTGCGCGACGAGGCCCAGATTGCTGCCGACGCTCGTTGGCGTATAGCTCAGCGTGAAGCAAGCGAGCAGGATGAAAATAATCTCGCCGGCGTACATGTTGCCGAACAGTCGCAGGCCCTGGCTGATCGGTTTGGCCAACTCTTCCACGCACTTGAGCAGGAAGTTGATCAGCATCAGTAAAGGCATTACAAATTTATTCTTCGTGGCAAACGGATGCAAAAAGAACTCGCCGCCGACGCCTTTGAAACCTTTGTTCACGAAGCTGTAGACAAACGCCGTGATGAACACCGTGATCGACATCGCCAGCGCGATATTCGGATCCGCCGACGGCACTACGCGCAGATGTTCCAGGCCCATGAACCCGCCGATCGTTGGTAGCAGATCGATGGGGAGCATATCCATGAAGTTCATCAGGAAGATCCACAGACCGACCGTCAGCGCCATCGGCGCGACGAACTTCGAGGTATGGTGAAACGCGTCCTTCACCTGGCTATCAACGAAGTCGATGCACATCTCGATGAAGTTGAGGAATTTGCTCGGTACGCCCGCATGCGCCTTGCGCGCAGCGGAGCGGAAAATGATCAGATAGACCAACGCCAGGAACAGCGAGAAAAACACGGAATCGAGATTGAGTACCCAGAAGCCGGGCTGGTTCTCGACGATCTTCCAGGTCTTCAGATCGAGCTGGAGGAACGTAAGGTGGTGGAGAATGTAACTGCCCGCGTCGTGCGCAGGTGCGGCTTCAGTCGCCATGATCTAAACAGTCCAGTTCGGTTATCGACAACGTTCGACAAAATCGTTCAGCGCATCCACCCGTCGTGCAGACCGAGCAGTTGCGGCAGCAAGGCGGCGATCACGCCGATCATCACGGCAAAACCGGGAAGACCCGCTTTGACCATCGCCACATACAATCCCAATGCGATGACGCCCCATTTGAGCAGGTTGCCGACGATGAACCGTCCGAACACCACGCCCGCGGAGGCCGGCGCCGCTGCGAAAACGCGCAGCACCAAAATCCCTGTGGCCAACGCGACGGTGAATCCGCCGCTCAACACACCGAGGCTGGATTGCGCACCCTGCAACAAAAATCCCGCCGCAACCAGCATCGTGACGATCAGCTGAGCGCCGACGACACGAATGGCGAGCCGCCTTCCGGCAGCGATGGAGTTTTGCATCGGGAAGCAAATCCCAGACTTAGTTCCGGCTCACGATCTAACCGGATCGGACAAACCGGATCGGACTGGTCAACAAGGCCGATAATTATAGCCGGCGGCCGCACTTGCCTGCAACCAAATCGGGATGCGGGATCGCGTGGTTCAAGGCGTCACGGCATTGGGACACAAATGGGTCCACGCCACCTGCATGTTGGTCACGGAATAGGTGTGTCCGCCATTGAAGGTGTTGAAGAAAATCGTGCTGTTGGCCGTCCAGCCATCAGTCTGGAATCGGTTGTAATCGCTCAAGACGTACGAGTAAGCCGTGTCCCCGGTGCCGACGACCAGGGAAACGGGAATCTTTCGCGTCGCGGCGTTGAGCGAGGCATTGCACTGCGCGTCGGACGCGCCGGCACAGAGATCGCCCGCCAACGCGCCGGCCGCGACACTGTAGGCCGCCATCGTCGACGTGTTGAAGGCATCGCTGTCGTCGGTGAGGCCGAGCGCGTGCATGACATGCCCGCCCGACGAGAATCCCCAGCCATAGACCCGCGTTCGATCGACGTTGTATGCGGATTCCACCGCCGACAAAACCGCCGCGAACAGATCGTAATCGTTAGGTCCCGAGGTGGGCGGAACCAGCCACGACGCGCCGGGTTGTCCGTTGACGGATACCATTTCGTCGGCCACCGGTGCCGCGACGATGAAGCGCGCGCCCGGCGCGATGCCGGCCCAGGCGTCGCGCACGTCGGATGCGTAAATGTCACGGCTCGCGTAAGGCGCCGTCCCGTGCAGTGCGAGCAAGAATGGATAAGCCTGCGAGGGCGTATAGCTGGTCGGAACGTACAGATAGTAGGTCTGAGTTCCCGTACCCAACCCGGCAATGTGCAAGGTGTGGGTGGTTAAACCTGTCGCGCCGCCGCTGCCGCCGGACGGATCGTGCGGGACGATCGATTCGATCGCATCCAGGTGACTCACGAAGATCGCATCGGGATGGGCGCAAACCCAGGTTGGCAAGACAACGGATTGCGCGGCGGGCAGCCGAGCGCCATGCACGACGGCGAGCGCCGCCAACACGAGTCCCGCGTACCTCAAGCCGGATGGAATCATGTGTCGACTATAGCGATCGGCAAAGTTAAGAATCGTGAACGATGGAACGTATCGCCTTGCTACTGCCGCGCGGCGCTCGGCATAATCGGCGGATGCGGCGTTGCCGCGTGCAATGCGCAGGATCATGAGTAACGCAAAAGATTTCTTCATCGACGTTCCGCCCGGAACCGATGTCTTCAAAGAGGGCGACATCGGCGGCGAAATGTATATCGTCGAAACCGGGCTGGTTGAGCTCGTCGATCGCGATGGCGATACCGTCGCAAAAATCGGCCCGGGCGAATTTTTCGGCGAAGCGGCAATCGACGGAAAGCCGCATGCGTCCGGCGCGGTCGGTATCGGCAAAACACGCCTGCTGCGCATCGAGCGCGGCGCGTTCAGCGATGTCGCCAAACAGAATCCCGAAATCGCCGTTCGTGTTCTGAAACAAGTGGTTGCGCGTTATCTGCAGAAATCGGCCGCTGCGCAAAAACCAAAACCGGCGAAAGTTGAACAGGCAAAACCCGAACCGGCCAAGTCAGAAGCACCGAAACCCGAAATTGCGAAAAAGCCTGAACCGGTCGCGGCACCCGCGCCGCCTGCGCCGCCACCTGTACCCGTGTCGCCGCCAAAGCAAAAGGCGTTGGCTTTGCGTGCCGCCGGCAGTGAGCAGGCGATCGCGCTGGACGTGTCGCTCAACGAATTCCTCATCGGCCGGCCCGATCCTGCGTCCGGCATCGATCCCGAAGTCGACTTAGGTCCGTTCGACGCCAATCGCACGTTGAGCCGCCGGCACGCGAAAATCCTGCGTGAGGGCAGCCTGTACTTTTTGCGTGAGGAAAACGGCGTCGCCAACGGAACGTTCCTCAATGGCGAGCGCATCCAGACTGGCAACAAAGTTCCGATCAAACCCGGCGACAAATTGCGCTTCGGTTTGATCGATGTCGATGTCATCAGCGTCTAACCCATTCGGAGAAAACATGGCCGCCGCAAAAGAAAACGAATGGCAGGACGCGCTCGGCGCCATCGATCTGTCCGCGATCGAATCGCTGAAGACGTTGAAGGCCGAACAGGACCAGCTCGACGAACGTCTGAAATCGATGGAGGAACTGAAGGCGAATTTCGCGCCGCCGGTTTTCGATCGCGTGCGCAGTGATTATCAGCAACGGTTGCGTGTGCTCGACGAACAAGCGGCACCGCTCAAACAGGCCGCGCGTGAACAGTATGCGAGTTTGCGCGGACTGATCGAACGTTTCGAAGCCGATCACGAGGCGATCAAGCTCGATCAGCAGGAACTGGAATTGCGTTACAAGTTGGGCGAGTTCGACGAAAAAGAATTCCAGCGGCGCATCAAGGCGATCGAGGCATCGGTCAAGGAAAAAGCCGAAGCGCGTGCGCGCGGTCTGGAAATGAAGGCGCGTTTTCTCGAGGCGTTCCACGCCGAAAGCGAACTTGATTCGGCAACGCCATCGCCCGACGCGATCGTCACCGGACGTTTCGATACGATGCCGGCCGAAGCGACCACCGAACCACGTACGACGGATATGCCGGGTGTGCGTCCGGATATGCAGCCGAACAAAACGCAGATCATGTCGGCCGTAACCGTTCCGCCACCGAAACCCGCGGCGGCGGTTCCGGCACCACCGGTGGCAGGCGGGGCGACGCAGATTTTTCGCGCCGCACGGCTGGTTCCGCAAAATCCGGAAGCGGGCAAGCAGGCGTTTACGCTCACGCTCAAACCGATGGCGATCGGCGCGGAGACATCGAACGACGTGCGCATTGCCGGACCGGGCGTGGAAGGCAAGCACGCGCAAATCAACGTGAGCATGTCCGGATTCACGCTGGTCGATCTGGGCAGCAAGCACGGCACGCGCGTCAATGCCGAGAAGGTGAAGGAACGTCATCTGGTCAACGAAGACGTGATCCAGATCGGCGCGGCGCGTTTCGTTTTCCGCGAAGGCTGATTCGTGGCGATCGACATCAAACAGGAGGAACACGGCGGCACGCGCATCCTCGTGTTGAGCGGACGGCTGGATACGGAAACGTCGGCCGACGTGGAACTCTCGCTGCAGGATTTGCTGGCCGCGGGCGATCGCAATTTTCTGATCGACATGACTGGTATCGGCTACGTGAGCAGCGCGGGTTTGCGCGTGTTGCTCGCGACCGTCAAACAACTGGAAGGCGGCAAGGGCAGCTTGCGTTTGTGCGGACTCAATCCGAGCGTGCGGCAGGTGTTCGATGTAGCCGGTTTCAGCAAGCTGTTCGCGCTGTTTCCGGATCGTGCCGCGGCACTTCGCGACTCTCCGGCGGCGCTCAAGGCCGAGCCGGCGAAACCAGAAGCGAACAAGCGCGAGGCGAACAGGCCCGATGCGAAACGGCCTGAGGCGATCAAACCCGATCCCATCAAGCCTGATGCGGTCAAGGCTGAGCCAATCAAGCCCGATTCAGTTAAACCCGATCCAGTCAAGCCTGATTCAATCAAACCTGATTCAATCAAGCCCGAAGTCATTCTCGCGCAAAAAGTCGCCAATTTGCTCGGCATCAAGTCGACCAGCGAAACGCCGCATCCGAAAGCGGCCGAACTGGCGCGCATCGCCGAGCAGTTATTGGGATTGAAGCCAGCGGTCGCATTCGCATCGCGATCGCCGGCGCCGCCGGTCGCACCGCGTGCGGCATCGCCGAAAATCGTCAGCGAACCCGCGGCGCCCGCCGGCGTTCTGGGCAAAATAAAAGGAATTTTCGGCGGAAAAACCTGACGTCAGCGTTCGCGGCTGATCGTGATCAGCGTCAAATCGTCGCTCTGTGGTTCGCCCGACGTGAATCGCGCCAGTTCGGCGAGGAGCGAATCGAGAATCGGTTGCGCGCTCGCGCCACCACCTTCCATCGTTTTGACGATACGTTCCTTACCGAACAGTTCTTGCTGCGCGTTGTGCGCTTCGTCCAATCCGTCGGTATAAAACAGCACGCAACTGCCCGGTGTAATGGCTGCGTGCGTCTCACGAAATACCGTGTCGCCCATCGCGCCGAGCGGCAATGCGCCGGGTTCGCCGAGTTCTTCGATCGCCCCGTCAGCCTGACGAATCAGCGGCAGCGGATGGCCGGCATTCGCAAAATACAAACCGCCGGAATCCGGTTCGATCAATGCCGCGAGCATCGTCACGAACATGCCGGGTTCCAATTCCTGATGCAGCTTGCGGTTGAGTCCGGTGAGCAATTCGACGGGTCCGGCGAGATGCCGCGCCATCGTCCGCACCTGCACGCTCAGGCGCGCCATGTACAGTGCGCCGGAAACCGCCTTGCCCGAGACATCGGCGATCACCATGCCCTGGCGCCCGTCGCGATAATTGAAGAAATCGTAGTAGTCGCCGCCGATTACGCGCGCGGCGGCGTAGCTGTCGGCAAATCGATAGCCCGGCAATTTCGGCGGCGATTGCGGAAGAAAGCGTTGCTGGATGCGACGCGCCAGCGCGAGGTCGTGCGTTTCCACGGCGCGCTCGGCGGCTTGTCCCTGCGCGGCGGCGAGAAGCCATGCCAGTTGGCCGGCGAGTCCAGCGAACAATTCCTGGTCACCCGCGCGCCACGCGTTTTCGACTAAAGCACTCTCGAGATACAGCGCGCCGATGACGTCGCCGCCGAGGCGCAATGGAATCCCCGCGATCGCCGCGGGCATGACCTCCGCGCGCAGTCGCGTGGCGATTGCTTCCCGGCCGATCGGGTCGTTGACCATCAGTCCGTGTTCGCGACGCAGCGCTTCCTTGAGAAATCCTTCGGCTCCGGAAAAGGGATTGGGTTCCGCCACCGCCGTCCACTCTGCCAACGGCGATAGATGATCGCTGGCGGTGGCCGGCGCGAAAATCGACGCGCGCGTGAGATGTGGAAATGCCGAGTGAATGAATCCCAGCACATTCTGCAGTTGCTGGCGCAGATCGATTTTTTCCTGTGCTTGCGCGCCGACGTCGCAGAAAAGCTTGAGCCGCGCCAACATTTCACCCATGCCGGGTGGTTGCGGATTGCGTGCGGCTTTGGCGTCTTCAGGATCGAACACGCCGCGCGATTTGGTGGAATTGACGTTCGGCAGCGTCAGCGGTGGCAGCGAAGGCAATTCGTTCGTGGCGGCGCGGAACACGGTTTTGACTTCGCCGAACTGCACCTCGTCGCCATCCTGTATGAACGTCGGCGCGGCGATGCGTTGGGTTTTGTAGAACGTCCCGTTGGCGCTGTCCTGATCGCGCAGTTCGAATTTTTCGCCGGCGCGACGGATTTGCGCGTGGCGACGGGAAACCGTCGGATCGTTCAGGCGAACTTCCGAAAACTGGCCGCGTCCGATGACGGCGATGTCGGAAAAACTGAAAACCTGACCGGCCAGGACGCCGGATGTCACGATCAGACTAGGCATGGGATGTCCGTATCGTCGATATATGCCATGGCAAGGCGCCCAGCCTACACGAGAACGATGTCGTGCCCGAAGCCCTGGCCGACTCGCCCCATGAATTTTCGGCAAAAAAAAAGCCGGATGAAGTTCATCCGGCCAGATAACGCTGCGAAGTACTAGGGGAGGGAGATCGCAGCGTTAAGCGGCGCGGCCAGAAGCCGCGCGCTGCTTACTTGGTGGCGCCAGCCGCTTTCTTGGCGACGTTGACTTGCTTGTTGAAGTTTTCGCTGGCAACTTCGAAGTTGCCCTTGGTCAGCTGACCCAGCGCTTCGGCGGTCTTGAGACCGAGACCGAACACTTCCTGACCGTTCGCGTAGAACTTCTCGGAGGTTTCCTTCACGAGGTTCACGCCTTTTGGCCAGAACGATTTGAGCGCGTCGAAGTCACGCACTTCGGCGGCTTCCGACCAGAATTCGACGGTCGCGTTGACGCGGTTTTCAAACGTCTTCATCTGCAACGCGGTGATGCGCTCCATACCTTCGGCCGCCAGACTGTGCGCTTTGAACGCGTTGTCGGCGAAGCTTTTGCCAATGGCCAGGAACTGGGTATTGATTTGCTCGTACATGGTTTAGCCCTCAGGTTTGTTTCTAGGAGTGAGGCCATTATACATATTATTTGGTGCGTTGCAACAATTTTTATGAAGATCGTGATCTTACTCGCTAAAATATTGAAGAACCTAAAAAAAAGATAGATCCACTTGGTGGCTTTGAATCACGAAATCGATCTTTTGGTGCGGCGTGTCAATCGCCGCTGTACGAACATCCCGACGTACACGTTTCATGGACGACAATCTTGCTCAGAAGCGGCAAAGCCGGCTTCAAGCGCCGCCAAATCCATATCGCGAGTTGCTCGCTGGTCGGATTTTCCAATCCTTCGATGTCATTCAGACAATGATGATCGATCTGTTCGAACACCGGCGCAAACGCGGTTTTGATATCCGCAAAATCCATGACCCATCCGCTTTGCGCACCCGGTTCGCCGGATACGTGAATCTCGATCCGGAACGAGTGCCCGTGCAGCCGCGCGCATTTGTGTCCCGCCGGTACGTGCGGAAGCCGATGCGCAGCTTCGATCTGGAAAACTTTGAAGATATCCATATTCGGATTCGCGGATCGGCGGCAGGAACACGGATTAGGGTCGGCGGCTTCGTCTCGTGGATGAATTGCAAACCCACCACGCCGTTGAGCCTATAGGATACGGTGCTCGTCGACATCGGACAACGCGGCGTGACGACGCGGCGAAACGTTCGCGCTCGAACGATGGCAGGTTTGCTAAAAAGTATACTCTGGACGTTTCAGGAAATTTACGAGTCGCATGAGCCGCATCGTCGTCATCACGCACACTTACGATCACTTCCGGAGTCGAAAATATCTGCTCGGCAGCCTGGCCAGCCATTGGATCGACGCGGGTCACGAAGTCAGCGTCACCGCGGGACTGGACGATTGGCCGCAGGGCGATATCGCCATCATGCATCTGGATATCTCAGTCACGCCGGACGCCTACGCCGAAGCCAGCAAGCGCTACCCCCTCGTGGTGAATGGCGCAGTCACCGATATCCGTAAAACCCGCGTGAGCCGGCATCTGGTCGAACAGAATGACGGATGGAAGGGACCGGTCATCATCAAGACCGATTTGAACTACAGCGGCATTCCGGAAATGCTCGCCATCGAGCAATTTCGACGCAATGGCAAGCCCGCGGATCTGTCGCCGGCGCCGATCGTATCCACGAATCAGACCTACCCAATATTGCGCTCGGCCGATGAAGTGCCCGAGGCGGTGTGGAACAATCCGGGACTCGTCGTAGAACGCTTTCTTCCCGAACAGGACGCGCGGGGTTACTGGTTGCGCGTCTGGGTGTTTTTCGGCGATCGCGAGCGCTGCACGCGGTTTTGCGGCACCGAGCCGATCGTGAAAGCCGCCGGCATCGTTTCCCGCGAAACGGCTACGGTACCCGAAGAACTGCGCGCCGAGCGCGAACGGCTCGGATTCGATTATGGCAAATTCGATTTTGTCGTCCGCGACGGAAAAACGATTCTGTTCGACGCGAATCGAACGCCGTCCGCGCCGCCGCCCACGCCGGGACTCGATGCATCGAACGCTTATCTCGCGCGCGGACTGGAAACACTGATGAGCAAACGCCTGTGAGCGACGCGCCGAACCCCACGGCATCGCGCGATCATTTCTTGCGGATCGTTCCGCAATGGTCGCATTTCGGTCCGCCGCTTCGACCGTCGCCCGACGATACAGCGGTGGTGCAGCGTGCGGCGTCGCGTCTGAGTGCCGACGCGCACGTCGTCGTGCTGGGTCTCACCCCGGAAACCATCGGCTGCATATGGCCTGCGGAAACCCAGCTTTCAGCCGTCGATCATAGTGCGGACATGATCCGCGCGTTGTGGCCGCCGGTGCGCGGACCGGCGCATGCGCGCGTCGTGCTCGCCGATTGGTGCGCGATGCCGATTCCGTCGGAAACGATCGATCTCGTCGCAGGCGACGGCTGCTACGTCTTGCAGAAATATCCGGACGGCTATGATGCACTCACGCGCGATGTCGCCCGCATATTGCGGCCGGGTGGCGCGTTTATCATTCGGGTGTTTATACGGCCGGATCGATCCGAATCCATCGCCGACATCGCCCGTGCTCTGGAGCGCGGCGAAATCGGCGGCGTGCATGCGCTCAAGCTTCGCCTGCTGGCTTCACTGCATGGCGCGAGCGGCGCGGGGTCACGTCTCGACGATGCGTGGCAGGCCTGGAAGTCGATGCCCGCGTTGCCGGACGCCCGAAAAGGCACGCGCGGTTGGACGGCCGAAGAAATCGCCGGAATCGAAACATATCGGGGTATGGACGCACGTTACTTTCTGCCGACACTGGCGGAGTTGCGGCAGACTCTCGGCAACTATGTTCGTGAGGTCGAATGTGCATACGGGCGCCATGAGCTTGCGGACCGGTGCCCGACGCTCGTCTTGATCAAAGACGCATAAAAAAAGTTGGATCAATGGAACATACGTTCACTTATCAGACCAGCTATCCGCAGGAAACGACAGCGCCGGTATCCGATCCCAAGGCGACGTTGTATGCATCGCAAGACGGACGCGTCGCCTCGCTGTCGAGCCAGGAATGCCTGTTCGTGGTCAAGGCCAGCGGCGAGCCGCATGTGATGACGTTGCAGGTTTTGCAGGCACTCGATCTGTGCCGCGAATTTCGCACACTCGACGAACATGCCGCGCGCGTAGAATCGAGCGTTCCCGGATTGTCTGGCAAGCGCAACGACGTACGCCGCGTGCTCGAAGGCCTCGTGCAGCGCAAACTGCTATTGGGCGATGATGCGTTCGTCGCGCGTTTGCGCAGCGGATCGTCGCGTAATGTGTCGGCGATGCGTGCGATATTCATCCGCGCATGCGATCGGCCGGATCAACTCGCGCATCTGCTCGCCTCGCTGCGCGACTACGAGGCGCGGCATCGAGCCCATCGCCGATATGTACTCATCGACGATTCCTTGCTCGCCTCGAACGCAGACAAGCACCGCGATCTGTTGCGCGATTTCGCGCGAACGACCGGATGCAAAGTCAGCTATGTCGGACGATCCGAATCGGCGAAATTGGTCGAACGCCTCGCCAAAGCCGTTCCGGAATCGCGCGACGCCGCACGTTCCGTCCTGTTGCGCGACGCGCATCCGCAAGCGAGCCGATTCGGCGGCGGACGCAGTCGCAATATCGCGCTGCTGTTGTCGGCCGGCGCGCCGATGGTACTGCTTGATGACGATTTGCGCTTTCCGCTTCGCCGTCAGGATTTCGCAACCAGCGGTCTCGATCCGAATCCGGAAGCACCGGCGCAAACGCGTTTCTACGCCGATATGCCGCACGCGCTGGCCAGCGGCACCGATATCGACGAGGATCCTTTCGAACTGCATCTGCAAGCGTGTGGGCAGACGCTATCGACGTGCATCGACGGCCGCTACCCATTAAACCGCGATGCGTTGCGCGGATTGAATCTAGGCCGACTGGATTTGCTCAAACCCGAGGCGCGCGTCATCAGCACGACGCACGGCAGTTATGGCAGCTCGCGCAGCGAATCGACGTTGTGGCTCTACCACAGCATCGACGCCGCCGGCCGCGAAGTGTTCTGGCGCGATCGAGAAAGTTATCTTCGCAATATCCACGCGCACCATGTCGTGCACGGCGCGGGCAGGGCGCGCGTACTCGATGTCCCCGGGTTCACGCCGTTCGCGCTCGACAACAGCGTGCTATTGCCGTGCACGAACCCGGTCGGCCGCGCCGAAGACAGTCTCGGCAGCGCATTGACGCGTTACTGCCATCCCGATTCGGTGACGCTGGATTTGCCCGTGACTATCGGTCATGTCCAGGAGTCGCAGCGCACGCGCGCATCCAACACGCATACGGCCAGCCAGCCGCGCGTGAACGATTTTCTGCGCGATCTCGTCATTCAGCAGTTCAACCTGTTCAAGGCGGAAGATCCGGGACAGCGCATGACGGTGCTCGCGGACGTGATGCGCGACCTTGCAGGTGCCAGCGCCAAACAACGCATCGATCAACTGCGGGAGTTCCGGCGTTTCGTGCACGCGGATATCGTCGATCGCCTGCAACGCCAACTCGAAACGACAGCCGCCGCGCCGGTGTACTGGCAGGCCGACGTTCGCGCGATCGTGCAGGCCAACGCCAAGGAATTGCTCGCCAGTGATGCCGCACCTCGTCTGGCCGAGTGGCCGCACGACATGGACGCCACGGCATGCGCGCGCGCCCTTGGCGCCGAACTGGATACGATGGCGGATGCGTGTCAACACTGGCCCGCGCTATGGCGTCATGCCGCCGAGCAGGGCGAAAAACTGCTGAATGCGTTGTGATCGGCGATACGTAACGCGGCGTCTCGGTGCCGAACTATTACGATCGTGACCGGCGGATGGTGGCTATGGGTGGACTCGAACCACCGACCTCAGCATTATGAGTGCCGCGCTCTAACCAGCTGAGCTACATAGCCTTAAAAAGCAGGAAAACCGGCCGCATAGTGTAGCCGTGGCATGCCGTGTCGTAAATGCCGCGACGCACAATACCGGCTTGCTCAGGTCGCGCGGGCTGTGGAAAAATCGGACTAGAGCTTGGAGTTTTGCGAGTGATCGATCCAGACGGCTATCGGCCCAATGTCGGCATCATCCTGATGCGCGACGACGGGCACGTGTTCTGGGCGCGGCGGGCGTTTCGCGACGGCTGGCAGTTTCCGCAGGGCGGCATGCGCAGCGACGAAACACCGCTGGAGGCCATGTATCGCGAACTCAACGAAGAAACCGGACTGCGCCCGGAACATGTCCAGGTGCTCGGCGCCACGCCCGGCTGGCTGCGCTACAAATTGCCGCATCGGTATTTGCGCCAGAAAGAACGCCCGCTCTGCATCGGCCAGAAACAGGTGTGGTTTCTGCTGCGTTTCGTCGGCGAGGAGTCGCACGTCCGTCTCGATCTGACCGAAAGCCCGGAATTCGATCTCTGGCGCTGGGTCGATTTCTGGTATCCGCTGACGCACGTCGTGGCGTTCAAACGCGATGTCTACGAACGCGCACTGCGCCATCTGGCGCCGCTGGCCGACCAAATGAAGGCGGCTCAGGACGCGATCGACCTGGTCAGGGCGACATTGCTTCGATAGCGGCCGCCAACGCGGTTGACAATCATTCTCATTTGCAATTAAATATCGGCAACTCATCGGGTTGTCTCTATGTACGTCTGCATCTGCAATGGTGTCACTGAGCGCGCGGTCCGCGAAGCGGCGGCCGATGGCGTGCGCAGTCTGGCCGAACTGACGCAGCGCACCGGTTGCGCCGCGACGTGCGGCGGGTGCGCCGAATTCGCCGAAGAAGTGTTGCGCAATGCGCATCAACGCGCCGCATTTCCGTCGCCACTGCTGGCTGCCGCCTGATCTATTCGCGGGTATGTGCAAACAATCACAATTCGCATGACGCCGTCGCTTCGGCATGCGCGATATAGTCGCCACTGTTCAACCCAGTCGGATAAAGCATGAAAGGCGATACCGAAGTCATCCGTCATCTCAACAAGGTTCTGTTCAACGAACTGACCGCGATCAATCAGTATTTTCTGCATTCCAAGATGTATCGCCATTGGGGATACAAGGAATTGGCGAAGCACGAATACGAAGAATCGGTCGACGAGATGAAGCATGCCGATCGCCTCATCGAACGCATCCTGTTTCTGGAAGGACTGCCGAATCTGCAGGCGCTGGGCAAATTGCTGATCGGCGAAAATCCGAAAGAAGCGATCGAATGCGATCTGAAACTCGAACAGATCGCGCATCCGGATTTGAAAGCGGCCATCGCTTATTGCGAGTCGATCGGAGATTACGTCAGCCGGCAATTGTTCGACAGCATTCTCGAATCCGAAGAAGAGCACATCGACTGGCTGGAAACGCAGCTCGGTGTCATTAGCGAAATCGGCGCGCCTAACTATCTGTTGACGAAACTCGGCAGCACCGGCGAATCGTCCTGACGAGTCGTCCTGACTAGTCGTCCTGACTAAATTGCGCTCTTCGTCAGCAGCGCGTTGAGCTCGTTGGTCACGCGCACGAAACTGCGCTTGATTTCCGATACGAGCACCGGCGCTTCCGCCGCGGTGAGCGTACCGGAACGCGCGCCGTGTTCGATGCGTTTGGCCAGATCCGCCAATCCCATCGCGCCGAGATTCGCGCTCGTCGATTTCAGCGAATGCGACGGCGCGATCAATCCTTCTACGCTGCCGCGCGTTGCGGCTTGCTCGAGTGCGTTGATCGCCTTCGGCGTGTCTTCGAGATAGACACGCACCAGATCCGTGAATTCGTCGCCCATCACTTCGACCAGATCGCGAATGATCTCCGTGTCGAGCACATGTTCCGACGGCAGACTGCCCACCGGCGCCGACATCGGTGCCGGAATCGGCGCCGGCGGAACGACAGGCCGCGCGGCAAGCGGCGGCGCGCCAGCCGGCGCGGCGGGCCGTGAGCGCGCACCCGCGGGTAGCCATTTGCGCAAGGTCTTGTCGAGCAAGGCGCGGTTGAGCGGCTTGGACAGATAATCATCCATGCCGGCCTTCAGGCATTTCTCGCGATCGCCCGCCATCGCGTTGGCGGTCATCGCGATGATCGGAATATGCCGGCCCGGCTGCGCAGCCTCGTTCTGCCGCGCGATGCGTGTAGCCGTATAGCCGTCCATCACGGGCATCTGGCAATCCATCAGCACCGCGTCGAACGGACGTGCGGCGAGCGCGTCGACGGCTTCTTTTCCGTTTTCCGCCAGCTCGAAACTCACGCCGATCAACATCAGCAAACGCTGCGCGACCTGACGATTCACCGCGTTGTCTTCGACCAGCAATACATGTCCCGCGACGGGCGTTGCATCCGCGCTCGGTGGTTCGATCACGACGTGAGCGGCGTCCCCCGCCGGTGGCGTAAGCAGCGTCACGCCGGCCGACGCCGATTCGCCCGCGCCGAGCAGTTTCAGCATGGCCGCACGCAATTCGCCTTCGCCGAACTGACGCCCGATCACCGCCGCGCGCGATTCGCCGCCCAGCTCTGACGGCGCGGGCTCGTCGCCCTGCAAAAACACGAATTGCGTTCTGTTCAACGCCGGATCGCGAACGATGTTGCGAATAAGACCGAGTGCCGCGGCGCTCGGCAACGCGGCGCCATCGACGATCAAGAAATCGTAAGCCCAACTGTCGCCCATGCTCGATGCGGAGCGAATCTTGCTCAACGCATCGGTGGCCGCCGCGCTCTGCAGGAACGTAACGCCCCACGCGGCGAAATAGCTGCCGAGCTTGCGCATGCACGCGGCATCACCGGTCATCACCAGCACGCGCGAACCGTTGATGTCGCGCCGGCCACTGGTCACGTCGCCGAGCGCTTTCTGCATCGGCACGCTGAACCAGAACAGCGAACCTTTGCCGAGTTCGGAGCGAACGCCGATCTTGCCGCCCATCAGATCGACGATTCTTTTACAGATGACCAGACCCAATCCGGTTCCACCATGCATGCGCGTGGTCGATGCATCGGCTTGCGAAAATGCCTGGAAGAGTTTCGCCGCCGATTCCGGCGCGATGCCGACGCCCGTGTCTTTCACCGCGAACAGGATTTCGAAATGCGTGCGCGTTTCGGCGCGCTTGCTGACGTGGATCGCGATCGATCCGCGCGGCGTGAATTTGATCGCGTTACTGACCAGGTTGGTCAGCACCTGGCGCAGCCGCGTCGGATCGCCGCGTACCGCCAGTCGCACGCTCGGTTCGATAGTGACATTGAACGCGAGCGACTTGGCTTCCGCATTCTTTTCCATAAGGCGATGCACGGAATCCACGACATCGCGCAGATTCAGACCGATCACTTCCAGTTCGAGCTTGTTGGCCTCGATCTTCGAGTAGTCGAGAATGTCGTCGACGATGCGCAGCAATTCGCGCGCGGATTTGTACGCGGTCTGCAGATAATCTTTCTGGTCGGGCGCGAGCTTCGTCGACAACACGATATCGAGCAGCGGAATGATGCCGTTCAGCGGCGTGCGGATCTCGTGACTCATCGTCGCGAGAAACTCGCTCTTCGACATCATTGCCGCTTCGGCCGTCTGCTTGGCCATGATCAACTCGCCCTGCATGCTGCGCAGGTTGTCGAGTTCCTTCTGCATATCCGACAGCGCGGCCGGTGGTGGCGCGACGGCAATGGCGGTTTTCGGCAGCGGCGCGGCGACCGGCGTCACGACGGTTTCGATCGGGCTCGACGCATACGCCCGCCAACCGATCCAGCCGCCGAGCGCGGCCAAAACCAGCGGCGGCGAAATCCACAACGCATATTGCGGCGGCAACACGAACGGTGCGGCCAGCGCAACCGCCGTGACGATACCGAGACTACCGCGCACGATCATCGGCGCCACCGCATAAAGCCGGCTCAACGTCTTGCCGCCGTGCTGGTCAGGCGGTCGTTGCATTGAAATCGAAAACCAGATCCTGACCGGCCTGCTGCACGAAATCGCCCTGCAGGTAATCGACGCCGACATTCCACAATTGCGACGCGCTCTGCGCGTCTTCGATGCGCGAGGCGATCACCTTGCACTCGCGCTGATGCGCGGCGTTCACGATGAGCCGCAGTTCATCGCGGATATGCGTCTCGCGCAAATGCGCGCCGCCGTAACGCGGCGCGAGTTTCACGTAGGCAATCGGAAAGCGCTCGAACAATTGCATCGAATTCTCGGTCGCGTCGAACATGGAAATGGACATCGATACGCCCATTTCTGTCAGCGTGTTCGCGAATGCCGTCACATCGTTCAGATGCGCCGACACGTCGGCCAGCTTGAATTCCAGCACGAGTTGCTGGCCGGTCAGCCGGCGCGTTTCGAGCAATTGTTTCAGCCATCCGGGTCGCGATGGATCGAGTGCGGCTTGGATCGATTGGCTCACGAACAAACGCACCGGACGCATTTGCCGTGCGCGTTCGACCATCACCAATAGGCACCGCGACAGAACCCAGCGATCGACTTCTTCCGACAACCCTTCGCGCTCGGCGAGCGGCAGGATTTCGCTCGCGGTATACAATTTGCCATCCGGCCCGCGCAATCGCAGCAAGGCCTGGAACTGTTCGTCGCTGTCGCCTTGCAGCGCGACGATCGGCTGGAACAGCAGTTGGAAATCTTCGGCCTTCAACGCATCGCGCAACAGTTGCGTCAATGTCTGCTGCGCATCCGTCGTCGATTTCGGCCGCGTCGGATGGAACACGCCGATGCGGTTCTGGCCGGGCAAACGGGCATCGGTCATCGCGCGTTCGGCGGCATTCAACATCGCGCTGGCGTCGCCGAGACCGGCGGCGAACGGACATATGCCGATGGCCAGGCTCACCGTCAAGGTCTTGCCTTCGTGCTCGAAAACTTCGCGACCGATACGATCGCGCAATTCGCGCGCAACGGCTGCCAATTCCGTTTCGCCGCCGGCGTTGCTCAACAGCGCGAAGCTGGTGTCGCCGTAACGCGCGACGATATCTTTTTCTTCGATGTGCGCGGCGATGAACGCGCCGACCTGGCTCAGCAAGGCTTCGAAAACGGTAAGTCCGACGCGCTCGCGAATCTGTCCCGCACCATCGATCACGATGTAGAGCAAACCGCCGCCCTGCGAGGCGGGATCTTCCGCCGCGAGTTTCGCATTTAGCCGGTCGAGCACGTGCGCGCGTTCGTACACGCCCGTGACCGGATCGCGCGGATTTTGCGCCAGCGCGCGACGGCCTTGCGCACGCGCGCGCCGCACGCGATTCGTCACCGCGGAAATCAGATGTTTCGGACGAATCGGTTTGGACAGAAAATCGTCGCCGCCGGCATTCAGCGCTTCGAAATGCATTTCCTGATTCTGCTCGCCGGAAAGAAACACGATCGGCGTGTTGATGAACGCTTCGCGCTCGCGAATGATCGCGGTCAGTTCCATGCCCGAGCAGTTGGGCATGTACAGATCCATCAGAATCAATTCGGGCTGGAACGTATCCAGTTGATCGAGTGCGGCGAGCGGGTCGGTCACGGCATTCGTGCTCATGCCGGCTTTGCGCAAGATCGATTCGGCGAACAGCGCTTGCGATCGATCGTCTTCGACGATAAGAACACGGTACGGATCGGAACTGTCGACTTCGAGCAATTCCGTGATGCGCGCCATCACATCGCCGGATTGCGTCGGCAGCGGAATGAAGCTGTCGGCTCCCGCGCGCATCGCGCGCAGACGGATCGGCAATTCGGCCGACTGCGAAAACGTGATCAGGCTAAGCCTGCGCGCCAACTGCGTGCGCACTGACTTGATCAACTCACCGATCGATTCCAGCGAATCCTGAAACGGCGCATCGACGATGACCAGATGCGGCGCCAGCGCCGACATCACTTCCTGCAGTTCGTGCACGCTGTCGAGCAGCGTGAGTTCGTAACCGGCAACTTCGATTTTCTGATCGACTTCGCACGCCAGCGGATTGCCGTCGCTCAGATGAAATACTTTGCGGCGTTCTCCGCTTTCGCCAGCGTGCAGCGGTGCAGGTTCTGCGCGTGGTGCGACGATCGCCGCGGGTGTCTCGATGATTGTCGGCACGGGCGCGGCAACGATGGGTTCGGCCGCCAACGGTTTCGGCGCCGGCGCATCGACGACGGGTGCCGCGACCGGTGCGGCCGGCGCGATAGGGGCGAACCGTTTCCAGTATTCCGGCGGCGGCGTCACCTGCAGCACGAAGCTGCCGGCCGTCGCCGGAGCAGCCGTCATCGCGGCGGCAGCTTGCGTCGTGGTCGGTTCGCCGTATTGATTTTCGTGCTGGACGATCAGCGGTTCGAGTGCGCGCAATTGCGTGGCGAAGGCCTGCATCTGCGTCGCGTCGGGAATCGCCACGTCGTCGACAAACGGTGTGAGCAGACTTTCCAGCGCGAACAGGTGTTCGCTCAAGTCGAGCAAACCATAGCGCCCGCACGTTCCGGCGAGCGTCTGGATTTCTCGGAACAGCAAGCTCAGTGCATTGACGTCCCAGCCTTGCGTGCACAGCCGATAGCCGCGCTTGCGCAATGTCTCCAGCCGCTTCGGCAAGTGGCGCAAGAACGCGCGTCGCAGCTCAGCGGATTGCTGTGTCTCGTCTTGCTTTTGCATGCAAACCCCGGACTCGCTGGCACTATACCAGCGCGGCCTTGAATGCTTCCACAAGACGCGAAGTGTGTGCGTCAACCGGTTGGCGGGTGAGGAATTACCCTCTTGCGCAACACTTACTGACCCGGTTTGACGATGACCAGGATCACGATGACGATTAGCAGCAGCGCCGGCACTTCGTTGAACAGACGCAGCCAGCGCGGCGAATGCGGCACTTCATCGCGCGCGAACGCATTTTTCAGGCGGACCAGATAGCCGTGATAGAAAATTAGGCACGCCACGAAACCGAACTTCGCATGCAGCCACGGCATGTGCAGGAAAGCAGGAACCTGCGTCAACGTCGCGAAGCCGAACAACAGCGCCAGCGCCGCGCCGATATCGGTGATCTTCATCAGCCTGCGTTCCATCACCTTGAGCTGCGCGCGAACCGCAGGCTCGTTGGTTTCGGCGTGATAGACGAACAGGCGCGGCACATAGAACAGACCCGCGAACCATGTCACCACGAAAATAATGTGGAACGCTTTGACCCACAAATAGAGCATCGCCGCACGTCCGCAGGAAAGTACGTGCAGTATAAACGCAGTAATGTGACGCATGCGCTTGACGCTCCACTCGGCGCACAGCTATAACGCCGGACTCCCTGGCGTCGCGCGTCTTCGCATGGTCAATGTTCCACCGCCGCCAGCTATGGTCGTGCGGCCCCGGCACGAGAAACGCCGCTGGTCGCTGATCATTCTCATCGTCGTCGTATGGATCGCGTCGTTGGTCGGTGCGGTGCTGTTCCAGCAGCAGGCCGGTGGACTGGTCGATCACGCCGCGATCGCGAGCGCAAAAAAAGAACAGGATGCGTTGCTGCAGCGGATCGCGGTGCTCGAACGCTCCGAGCAAGTCGCGCGCGCCGCGTACGGCGACTTGCAGCAAAACCTGCGCGATCGACAAGAGGAAATCTCCGCCCTGCGCGCCGATCTCGCGTTCTACAGCCGCCTGACCAACGGCAGCAAACTCGAAGGACTCAGCGTACACGGCGTGCATCTGCAGGCCGCGCCGACGCCGCGAGTATACAATTTTAGTATTACACTCACGCAGACGCTGAAATCCGGCCAGATCGCCAGCGGGCGCATGCACGTCAGCGTGAACGGCGTGCGCGACGGCAAACTCACCACGCTCACCTGGGCGGAACTGGCGCCGAACCAGGACGCGACCGGCTTGCCGTTCGCGTTCAAATATTTTCAACAAATCTCCGGCACACTCATGCTGCCGGACAAATTCGTACCCAACCGTATCCATGTCGACGCCGAGGCCGGCGGCGACATGGGTCGTACCGATCAGGAATTCGCCTGGTCCGATGCGCTAGCCGAGCAGGAGATTTCCGATGTTCAACACCCGTAAGGATGCACGGCCGACCGTGCACGATACGGCCACCACGCTGATCGCCGCCGGTACTGAAATCCGCGGCGACGTCCATTTCAGCGGACGGCTGCATCTCGATGGCAAAGTCGAAGGCGCACTGCACGGCGAAGGTGCCCAGGCGATGCTCACGCTGTCCGAACACGCCGTCGTCACCGGCGAAGTCCACGCGCCGCACATCGTCATCGACGGCACGATCAACGGCGACGTCAACGCCGGCGAGCGTCTGGAACTGGCCAGCAACGCGCGCGTGGAAGGCAATGTCTACTACAAGATGCTCGAGATGTCGGCCGGTGCACGCATCAACGGCAAGATGATTCATCGCGCCGAAGCCCAGCGCCAGTTGCCGAAACCGGAAGAATCGGCGGTTTCCGAAGGCTCCGCGCCTTGAAAACCGCGACGCGAAGCGGAATGTAGCGGATAATCAAGCGCAGACCGCCATGACCGAAAACCTCACCTATCAGAATGCCCTAGATGAACCGCTCGTGTTCACGGACGCGGCCGCGCACAAAGTGCGCGAACTGATCGTCGAGGAAAACAATCCGAACCTGAAATTGCGCGTCTACATTTCCGGCGGTGGTTGTTCCGGCTTCCAATACGGATTCACGTTCGACGAAAAGCGCGCCGAGGACGATCTGTCGGTCGACAAAGACGGCGTGACGCTCGTCGTCGATCCGCTCAGCCTGCAGTATTTGATGGGTGCGGAAATCGACTACACCGAAAACCTGCAGGGCGCGCGTTTCGTGATCCGCAATCCGAACGCGAAAACGACGTGTGGTTGCGGTTCCTCGTTCGCGGTTTGAAGCGAGGTAACGCGTGAGTTCGAGCCGGCGCAGTCGCGACAACGCGTTCACGGCACTCGAACTGGACCGAAGCAGCGAACGGCGCGACGACACCGACGCCATCAACGCGCTATCGCAAGGTCCGAACGCTCGCTATCTCCTGATGCGCCGCGACGGCAGCGCGCTAGTCGCGGCCGATCGAGGCGCGCTACGCGAGCTCGGTGCGCAAGACGTCGCGACTCTCGCGGCCGCATCGTCGACATTTCTGGGCAGCGAAAGCGATGGTCATCATTTCATGCTCACCGTCGACGACGATGCGCTGGCCAGCCGCGTGGCGTCCGATTTCGACGGTGAGTTCCTCGATCTGCGGCAGGCCGGCGCGCTACTACCGGCGCACAATGCGTCGATGTTCGCGTACGCGCGCGGCATTTCGTTCTGGCAGCAACGCACGCGTTTCTGCTCGCTGTGCGGATCGCCGTTGCGTCTGGAATCGGCCGGTCATCGCGCAAAGTGTATAAATCCACAATGCGGCATCGAGCATTTTCCGCGTACCGATCCTGCGATCATCGTGATCGTCAGCTATCGCGATACGTGCTTGCTCGGCCGTCAGCCGAAATGGCCGGAGCGCCGCTATTCGACGCTGGCCGGTTTCGTCGAACCCGGCGAAACCCTCGAAGACGCCGTGCGCCGCGAAGTGTTCGAAGA
>JBDUEI010000161.1:0-21801 GCA_040002515.1 Rudaea sp.
CATGAAATTAAGCCTGCACTGGTACGACATCGCAGGCCTCCTCGGAGTCGCCGTGATGTTGTGGGCGTTCTATCTTCTGCAGGCCGGCAAACTGCGCGGCGACGCGTTCGCGTATCAGTTGATGAATGCGCTCGGCGCGGGCGCTGTTTTGTTGTCGCTAGTGAACGACTTCAATCTGTCGGCGTTCGTGATCGAAACGTGTTGGGTCGTGATCAGCGTTTTCGGAATGATTCGTAGTCGGCGCGGAAATCGACGCGGCGCGTGAACGCCGCGTCGCGTCGATCTTACAAATCGTTCAACTCCACATCCGTACCTTCGTTGATTCCTTCAAAAAGGAACGTCGAAAGATAACGTTCGCCGGTGTCGGGCAACATGGCGAGAATAACGTCGCCTTCTTTGGCTTGTTTCGCCGTTTCGAGCGCGGCGGCAAATGTGCCGCCGGACGAGATGCCGCAGAAGATGCCTTCTTTGGTCGCCAGTTCGCGTGCGGTGTCGCGCGACTGGATGTCGGTGACGGTGATGATCTGGTCGGCGATTTTCCTGTTGAGCACGCTCGGAATCAGGTTCGGCGTCCAGCCCTGGACTTTGTGCGGCTGCCAGTCTTTGCCGGATAGCATCGCGGCGCCTTCAGGTTCCGTTGCGATAATTTTCACGTCGGGCCGCGCGAGCTTGAGAATTTCGCCGACGCCGGTGAGCGTGCCGCCGGTGCCCCAGCCGGTCACGAAAAAGTTGAGCCGTTTGCTGGCGAAATCCTGCAGGATTTCCGGACCGGTCGTGTTCCGGTGATATGCGGGGTTGGCCGGATTGTCGAACTGGCGCGCGAGAAATGCGCCGTTCTTTTTTGCGTAATCTTCGGCGCGCTTGATCATGCCGGTGCCGCGTTCGGCGGCCGGCGTAAGTATCACTTTGGCGCCGAGTGCACGCATCAGCTTGCGGCGTTCGATGGAAAACGAATCGCTCAGGAATGCAACGAACGGATAGCCCTTCACGGCGCATACCATCGCCAGCGCAATGCCGGTGTTGCCGGAGGTCGCTTCGACCACAGTCTGGCCGGGCTTCAGCGCGCCGGTGGATTCGGCGTCGAGAATGATGCCGAGAGCGAGTCGATCCTTCACCGACGACATCGGGTTGAACGATTCGACCTTGACGTACATCTCCACGCCTTTGGGCGCGAGGCGATTGATTTTCACGATCGGCGTGCGGCCGATGGTGTCGAGAATGTTCTGGTAAATCATGTTGAACTCCTTCAGATCAGCGGACTCTGATCACAGTCTGAATCATTGTCGTTCCCGCGGTCGCGGGGCGCCAGCGACTTTTCGCTATATGCGTACAACGTAGCGCGGCACCTCAATGCGACATTCCGAACGCATTGAGGATGAAGGCGTAGACATCGGCGACTTCGTCGATCTGCATTGTGGTCGGTTTGCCCTGGCCGTGGCCGGCGCGGGTTTCGATTCGGATCAGGATCGGTTTGCCGTGCGGATCGGCCGCCTGCATCGCGGCGGCGAACTTGAAGCTGTGCGCGGGAAAAACGCGATCGTCATGATCGCCGGTGATGACGAGGGTCGCAGGATAGTCGACGCCGCCCTTTATGTTGTGCAGCGGCGAGTAGGCTCGCAGCGCCGTGAATTCGTCGGCGTTTTCGACCGAACCGTAATCGGATTCCCACGCACGTCCGATAGTGAAATCGCGGAATCGCAACATGTCCAGGACGCCGACTTGCGGAATCGCCGCGGCGAAAAGATCCGGGCGTTGCAGCTCGGTCGCAGCGACGAGCAAGCCGCCGTTCGAGGCGCCGCGAATAGCCAGTTTTTGCGGCGAAGTATACTTTTCACGGATCAGGTATTCCGCCGCGCCGATGAAATCGTCGAACACGTTTTGTTTGTGTGTCTTGATGCCGGCCTCGTGCCAGTCGCGGCCGTACTCGCCGCCGCCGCGCAGATTAGCGACGGCGTAAACGCCGCCGAGATTCAGCCATCCGGCAACCGCAGGCGAGAACGCCGGCTGGATCGGAATGTTGAAACCGCCGTAGCCGTAGAGGATCGTCGGATTGGAACCATCCATCACGACACCTTTTTTGGTGGTGATGAACATCGGTATTTTGGTGCCGTCCTTGCTCGCATAGAAGACCTGTTTCGTCTCATAGGGCGACGCGTCGAACGCGACTTTCGGTGCGCGGAACAGTGAATTTTCTTTGGTCGCCAGGTCGAATCGGAACACGCTCGGCGGCGTGGTGTAACTCGAAAACGTGTAGAACGTTTCCTTGTCGCGCGCGTGGCCGGTGAATCCGGTGGCCGTACCCAATCCGGGTAAATCGATCGTGCCGTGCGCTTTGCCTTTTTCGTCGAACAGTCCGACTGTCGAATGCGCATCCTTCATGTAATCGGCGACGAACGTGTGGTTGACGAATGCGACGTTCTGCAGCGTATCCGTCGTCTGCTTGATCAGCTCGCTCCAATGGCCTTTGTCGCCGTGTTTGAGATCGACGGCGATGACGCGATAACGCGGCGCGTCGTTGTCGGTGAGGAAATACAGTTTGTCTTTGGCGTTGCCGACAAGCTGATAACTCGCATCCCATTCGCCGATCAGCGTTTCGACGGTGGCTTCGGCATTTTTCTTGGCGAGATCGCGGTACAGCACGAGATTTTTCGGTTCGGTGCTGCGCGAAACGCTGATGACGAGATAGCGTCCGTCGTCGGTGACCTGGCCGCCGAACATCCAATCCGGCTGATCCTTGCGCTCATAGATCAACAGATCGTCGGCTTGCTTCGTGCCGAGCCGATGGAAGTATAGTTTTTGAAATTTGTTCGCGGCTTTGAGCGCGTTCTCGCCTTTCGGCTCGTCGTAACGGCCGTAGAAAAATCCGGTTCCGTCGCGGCGCCAGCTGGCGCCGGAGAACTTCACCCATTTCAGAACGTCGTCGGTGTTCTTGGCTTTATCGACGTCGAGCACATGCCATTCTTCCCAATCCGATCCGCCGGACGACAATCCGTACGCAAGGAATTTTCCGTCATCGCTGATCGCATAGGCTTTGAGCGCGATCGTGCCGTCGCTGGAAAGTTTGTTCGGATCGAGCAATACGCGCGGCTCCGCGTCGAGTGTTGCGGCGACATACAGCACGGCCTGATTCTGCAATCCGTCGTTGCGCGTGTAGAAATAGTGATCGCCGTATTTTTCCGGCGCGCTGAATTTCTCGTGGTTCCAAATCGCGCTCAGTTCCTGTCGGATGCGCTCGCGGCCGGGAATTTGCGCGAGCGTGCCGAAGGTCAATTTGTTTTGTGCTTCGATCCAAGCGCGCGTGTCGGACGAATCCAGATCTTCCATCCAGCGATACGGGTCGGCGATTCGGGTGCCGTGATAATCGTCGACCTGGTTGCCGGTTTTGGCGACGGGATAGCGCGAATCGGTCATGGTCTTCGTCTCGACGCGTGGTGCGGCGTCGGGTTTGGATGGTGGGTTCTGGCAGGCGGCGAGCAAGGTCGCCAATGCGATCGGAAAAACGAGCGAAACGCGCATCGCGGACTCCGGTTTGAAAAATCCAATCCGCATTAAACCATCATCCACGTTAGTGCGGACCAGGGCGGAAGTACCGGGCGGTCAGTCGCCTTTGATGAATTTCGGACCGTCGCCGGCGGTCTTTTCGTAAACGCCGCCGCCGGCCTTGCGGTACTGCGTGAAGCCGTGTTTGGAGAAGTGATCTTCTTTCAGCAGATGCGAACCGCTGGAGGCCACGCTCGGCACGGAGATCACGCGCGTCACGGTTCCACCGCATTCCGGGCAGACCGAGACCGGATCGTCGCGCATTTTCTGCAAAACGTCGAAACGCCCCTGGCAATGGGCGCATCCGGTTCCGATGGCGGCGTATTCGTAGATGGGCATGCAAAGATAGTTGCGCTCGATTGCGCTAATTCAAGCCGCAGCGTCAGGTTGTGTGCGCACGCTATCGCTCATCGTCTTCCATCGATTGACGATGTCGCAGAACACCAGCGCCGTGCGCTCGGCATCATAGACGGCCGAATGCGCCTCGGCCGCGTTCCACTCGAAACCCGCGGCCTGCACGGCGCGGCTGAGCACGGTTTGGCCATACGCTAGACCTGCCAGCGTGGCGGTATCGAAGCAACTGAATTGATGAAACGGATTGCGCTTGTGATTCGTGCGTCGAACGGCGGCGTTCAGGAATGCGATGTCGAACGCCGCATTGTGGCCGACCAGAATCGCACGCTGACAATTGAACTCGCGCAGCGCGCGCCGGATCGGCTGAAAGATGATATCGAGCGCTTCGCGTTCGTCCACGGCGGCACGAAACGGATGCGTGACATCGATGCCGGTGATTTCCATCGATTTCGGATCAAGCAGCGAACCTGCGAACGGATTGACGTGCGTCGAGATGGCCGGATCCGCATGCACGACTCCGTGTTCATCCATGCGCACGATGACCGCGGCGATTTCCAGCAGCGCGTGGCGTTCGCTGTCGAAACCGCCGGTCTCGACGTCGACGACGACGGGCAGGAATCCGCGGAATCGCTGCGAGTAAGGGTGAATCGAATCCGGCATGCCGCGAGGATACGCGGCGCGCCGGGCGATCACAAATCGGTCACGCGCGCGCGAATCGGCCGAACAGGAAGAAGGCAAGTGCTGCAACGACGAGTGCGACGCCGAACATCGGCAACAACATCAAAAACGGAATCGCGAAGACCAGACACGCGATGCTCCACGCGTACGCATCCGCGTGCGGTGTTGGCATGGTATCGGTCTTGAGGAATTTCGCCAGGACGAAATCGAGACTCAGTTTGCCCGGACCTTGGAAAATCAGCGGCAACAACATCACGCAGAACAGCAAAGGCAATTTGAAATTGCCGAATCCTTTGTCGGTGATGGCGTAGCCTTTGGCCAGATCGCCCCACATTGCGATCATGTCCGGCCAGTGCACGGCGGCGGTGGCGACGAACGTCAGCACGAGGAGACTGAACGCAGCGAAGCGCGTGAACAAACCGAATACGAGAAGGACGGCGCCGCCGAGTTCCAGGTAGGTCGCCATCGCCCAGCTCAGATCGGCTGGAATCTTGCTGAAGGGAAACGGAAACTTGTCCTGGATTTGCGTGAACCAGTTTTCGCCGGTGTATTTCTCGAGACCGGACTCCCAGAATTCCCAGCCCATGATCAGACGCAGGATCAGCGGCGGAATCCATTGGCCGATGCCGCGTAGGCGTGAAGTGAGCGATTCCCAAAGATTCAGAATGTTATGCATGGCGGATTCCCCTGACGTCGATGCAATGATAGACGCAACGACGCAAAAAACCTTACGTCGGTTTGATCGAACGCGGGTCTAGTCGAGCACGGTTCTAATCGAGCACGGTACCGAGAATCGCGCCGTAAGTTTTCAGATCGCGAAAGATTTCAGCGCCGGCGGTGCGGAGCGAACGATCGTCGAGACCCTGCGCAGTCAAAAGATCGTCCAGGCATTGCTCACCAGTGCGATCTTCGTTTTGCTGCAGGCGTTCGATGAGCATCGCGGTGAGCGCGTTGATTTCATTGAAGCGCACCTCGTCGTCGCGGCCACGCACGAGGAGAAGAACGGTCGGATCAGCCGGTGCGTCGTCAGGCCGGTAGTCGGGACCGATCAGATGCACCGGGTATCGGTAGGCCAGTACGCAGGCCAATGGCGACATCACGGGCACGCCGGTCAGCGGATCGCCGCTCGCATCGTGCGGTGTATCGGAAATCTCGTTTTCGTCCAGCGACAGTGCGAGTTCCGCCCATTCGTAGTGCGCCAGTTCCAGAAGAAAATCGGGATCGCCGCGCTGCTGTTCGCGACGGTATTCGATGTAACGCAGGAATTCGCGCCCGAATTCCGGAAACAGCGGGGTGTGGCACTGGTGTTCGCGCAGGAAATCGCGCGTCATCACCATCCAGTCCGCCTCGGAGTATAAATTGCGAATAACGGGAAAATTGGCGGAAAGGAACATTTCCACATTGCTGAAAACCAGATCGCGATAAATCTCCATGCGCCGGTCTTCTATGCCGGGCGGGGCGGGATTTTTTTTCGGATCGCGCAGGTGCGCGGTGAACTGGTATTGCAGGCGGCGCGTGCGGTCGACGTCAGGCAGTGCGGACATGGCGTTCCGCATCGACGTTCGTTGCATAGTTGGATTGGATCGCACGGATGTGATCGAGCTCGCCGATCAGTTCGCTGAGCGGTGGAAAGCGGAAATCTCGTTCGAGCAAGGTCGGCACGGCGCCGAATCGCGCGTAGGCGACATCGAGCAGATGCCAAACCGGATCGATGACGGCGGCGGCGTGGCTGTCGACGATCAAATCGTCGGCTTCGTTGAAATGTCCGGCGATGTGGATGTACGCGACGCGATCCAGCGGCATCGCATTGATGAATTGCTCCGCGTCGTAGCGATGGTTCACGCTGTTGACGTAGACGTTGTTGACGTCGAGCAGAAGATCGCAATCGGCTTTCTTCAGCACGGCGTTGGTGAAATCGATTTCGCTCATTTCCTGGCCGGGGGTGGCGTAAGAAGAAACATTTTCGACGGCGATTCTGCGGCCGAGTATGTCCTGCGCGCGGCGAATGCGGTCGGACACCCAATCGACGGCTTCGTCGGTGAACGGAATCGGCATCAGATCGTAAAGATGACCGTCATCCGAACAGTACGAAAGATGTTCGCTGTATTGCGCGATGCCGTGATCGTCGAGCAGGCGTCGGATTTTGTGCAGCAGCGTTTCGTCGAGCGGCGCGGGCCCGCCGAGCGACAGCGACAAACCGTGACAGACGAACGCGTGCCGTTCGGTGTACGCGCGCAACGTGCGGCCCAATTTTCCGCCGACGTTGATCCAGTTCTCCGGCGCCATCTCGAAAAAATCGATGGGTGCATCCGGCGTGTCCTGAAGCGGGCCCAAAAGAGCCCGCCGCAGGCCGAGTCCGGCACCCGTTGCGGGTTGACCAGGACGTTTGCTCATATCACTAACCGAGCGTTGCTCAGTGACCGCTACACGAACCTTCTTTACCCTTCTTGTCGGCTGAGCAAGAACCTTCCTTGCCCTTCTTGTCGGCCGAGCAGGAGCCTTCGGCGCCGCTCTTATGCGCTTTATGGCCCGCGGCGATTTCGTCGGCGCTCAACATGCCGTCTTTGTTCGCGTCCATCGCCTTGAACTGGTTTTCGTTCCAGCCCGCGGTGGTGGCTTCGGCCATCGACACTTTGCCGTCTTTGTCCGCATCCATCTTGGCGGCGGCGCACTTGCCTTCGCCACACTTGCCTTCGGTACCTGCGAGCATGTAGCCCGACACGAGCGGCTTGACCGAGAACGCGACGTTCGCATTCGCGACATTGGCCAGCGCGATGGTGCCGACGAACGCGGCGCCGACGGCGAGTGTCAGAGGTTTGATCATTTTGTTGGACATTGCGTGTACTCCATTAGTTGTTGCAGCGGGATGATTCCCGCCGATGTTGGCCGCAGAAACGGCTGTTTTTTATGGCGATTGAATCGCCCAGTACTCTCACACGAGTCGCGGAGACCACTCCCGACGCGCAACACTATGCTTCAGACATTGCAGGTACAAGAAAATTCAGTGCTGCAATGCGCCAAGGCGTGGGTTGGATGCGACGAGCCGTGAATGTCCTCTCCTTGCTGTGAAGGCACGGTAAAACAGACGCACCAAAGCGCGATTCCTTTCAGTGACTTTCGACAGCCGACGAAGTCAGCCAATCGAATGGCTCGAATCGACGAAATCGGCTACGAATGCAGACGCGGGCCGCTGCCGGATGCCTTCCGGCGTATCGACTTGCTCGATACGCCCGCGGTTCATGACGACCACACGATCGGCCAGGTCCAGCGCTTCTTCCTGATCGTGCGTGACGAACAACGTGGTGTAGCCGATGCTGTCATGCAATTCGCGCAACCATATGCGTAATTCCTTGCGGATTTTTGCATCGAGCGCGCCGAACGGTTCGTCGAGCAGCAGCACGCGCGGTTCGATGGCCAAAGCGCGCGCGAGTGCGACACGCTGACGCTGTCCGCCGGAAAGTTGATTCGGATAGCGCGCGGCGAGATCGGACAACTGCACGAGATCGAGCAGTTTCTGTCCGCGCCGACCAATCTCGGCTTTGTCGGGACGGTCGCGCAGCTTGCGCACGCGCAGGCCGAACGTCACGTTGTCGATGACGTTCATCTGCTTGAACAAGGCATATTGCTGGAACACGAAACCGACGCGGCGTTCCTGCACGGACAAACGCGTCGCGTCGATATCGCCCAAGAGTATCCGGCCGTCGTCGCTGGTCTCCAGACCCGCGATGGTCCGCAATAACGTCGTCTTGCCCGAACCCGAAGGACCGAGCAGCGCGACCAGTTCGCCGGATTCGACGACCAGATCGATGGCCGCTAGCGCATCCACATTGCCGAATCGTTTGCTCAGTTTCTCGATCGCGATCTTCATGCCATACCACGTGTGCCGGCGAGTTCGTCGCCGTGTTTGCGTTCGAGTAGCGAGCGCGCGCCGAGCGTCAGGAAGGAAAGGAAGGCGAGCAGCGAAGCGATCGCGAACGCCGCGGCGAAGTGATAATCGTTGTACAAGATTTCCACTTGCAGCGGCATCGTGTTGCTCATGCCGCGGATGTGTCCGGATACTACGGATACTGCACCGAATTCGCCCATCGCCCGTGCGTTGCACAGCAGGATGCCGTACAGAAGTCCCCATCGGATATTCGGCAAGGTGACGTGCCAGAACGTGCGCCATCCGCTGGCGCCCAGGGTCGCGGCGGCTTGCTCTTCGCTCGTGCCTTGCGCCTGCATGAGCGGAATCAGCTCGCGGGCGACGAAGGGCAACGTCACGAAAATCGTCGCGATGACCAGGCCTGGCGTCGCAAACATGATCTTCAGTCCATGCTCGGACAGCCAGCTTCCGAGCGGACTGCGCGAGCCGAGCAACAGCAGGAAAACCAGACCGGCGATGACCGGCGAAACGGAGAACGGCAGGTCGATCAATGTGATTAATAGATTCTTGCCGCGAAACTGGAAGTTGGTGATCGCCCACGCCGCGCAAATCCCGAAAATCGTGTTGAAGAAAACCGCGAACGCCGCGGTGATCAGGGTCAGTCGAATCGCCGACAGCGCTTCTTTGTCCGACAATGCCGCAAAGTATACTTTTACGCCTTCGCTGAACGCCTGCACGAAAACCTCGAGCAGCGGCAACAGCAGAAACAGACTCAGAAACGCGATCGTGATCGCGATCAGCAGCCAGCGCACCGGCGCACGTTCCGTGGTGGCCGATCCGGCCGAGCGGTCGACGATGATGCTCATGCGCTGGCCATCCGTCGGTTCCATGCCTGCAGTGCGTTGATCGCCAGCAGAATGAAGAAGGACAGCACGAGCATGGCGCACGCGATGGCGGTGGCGCCGGCGTAGTCGAATTCTTCGAGTCGGATCATGATGAGTAATGGCGCGATTTCCGAGACGTTCGGAAGATTGCCGGCGATGAAGATAATCGAACCGTACTCGCCGACCGCGCGCGCGAACGCCAGCGCGGTGCCGGTCAAGAGAGCCGGCAACACCGCCGGAAACACGACGCGTGCGACGGTCTGCAAGCGGGACGCGCCGAGCGTGGCCGCGGCTTCTTCGTACTGTTTGCTCAGATCGGCCAACACCGGTTCCAGGGTTCGCACTGCGAACGGCAAGCTGATGAACGTCATCGCGAGGATCACGCCGATCGGCGTGTAGGCGACATTGATCCCGAGTTTCGCCAGCGGCGCGCCGAGCCAGCCGTTCGGTGCGTACAGCGCGGTCAGCGCGATGCCCGCGACGGCCGTCGGCAGCGCGAAGGGCAGGTCGATCATCGAATGCAAGATACGTCGGCCGGGAAATTCATAGCGAACCAGTGTCCACGCGACGATCGCGCCGAACACCGCATCGAGTGCCGCGGCGACCAGCGCGCCGCCGAAACTCAGTTGCAGTGCGTGCAGCACGCGCTGGGAAGTGAGCGTCGCCCATAGCCCGGACAGGCCAAGACCGCTGGCGCGGAAAAAAAGTCCGGCGAGCGGTATCAGCACGAGCAGCGACAAATACGTCAACGTGATACCCAACGTTAGCGGCAAGCCCGGCAAGGCGCGTCGCGAGCGATGCCAGCCGGCAGACGATGCCGTCGTCATGTCGTCCGAATCGGTCGGGCGCTCATTTCGCCGGTTGGTAAATCTGGTCGAACACGCCGCCGTCGCCGAAGAACTTCGGTTGCGCCGCGCTCCATCCGCCGAACTGCGCGATCGTCGTCATCTCGATTTTCGGAAAACTGCTCGCGTATTTTTCGGCGACGGTTTTGTCGACCGGCCGGTAATGATTCTTGGCGATAATGTCCTGCGCCTGCGGGGTATACAAAAATTTCAGATACGCGTCGGCGACTTTTTCCGTTCCGTGCTTGGTGACGTTCTTGTCGACGACGGCGACCGGCGGCTGCGCGAGGATCGAGGTGCTCGGATTGACGATGTCGAATTTGTCGCCGAATTCGGTGATCGCCAGATACGCTTCGTTTTCCCACGCGATCAGCACATCGCCGAGGCCGCGTTGCGCGAAAGTCAGCGTTGATCCGCGCGCGCCGGTATCGAGCACCGGAACATTCTTGAACAGTTGCGCGATCCACGCGCGCGCTTTGGCGTCGTCGTTGTCGTTCGCTTTCAGGGCGTGCGCGTACGCGGCCAAAAAATTCCAACGCGCGCCGGCGGACGTTTTCGGGTTCGGCGTGATGACGACGGTGCCGGACTTGACCAGATCATCCCAATCCTTGATCGCTTTCGGATTGCCTTTGCGCACCAGGAAAATGATCGTGGACGTGTACGGTGTCGAGTCGTTCGGCAGGCGTTTTTGCCAGTCGGCGGCCAACAGTTCGCCATGCGCCGCCAGCGCGTCGATATCCGACGCGATGCCGAGCGTTGCGACGTCTGCCTCGAGTCCATCGATAATCTTGCGCGATTGCGCCGACGAGCCGCCATGCGATTGCTGGATCGTCACCGTATCGTCGGAATGGGCTTTCCAGTCGGCCGCAAACGCGGTGTTGATCGCCTGATACAACTCGCGCGTTGGATCGTACGAAACGTTGAGCAGCGTCAGTTCCTTCGCTTGAGCGGAGAAACTCAAGGCCAGTCCCAAGACCCATCCCGCGGCAGTCCATTTCATGGGTATTGTCATCGGCATCACTCCCTAATGTCTGATCGTCCTCGCAATGTTGCGGGTGCACATAGCTTGCGTGAGGGCGGCATCACGGGAGTTAAAAATCCGTGAGCCGCTGCCGCCGTTCCCATGAAAAAAAAGCCGAGCTTATGCCCGGCTTCGGGGGTCGTGTTGCATCGATCAGAACTGGAATCGGATGCCGATGGTCGGATCGACGTTCGATGTGTACAAGAACCCGCTCGACAGACCGCCGCGGACTTTCGAATACGCCGCACCCGCGTACGCATCGAAGCGTTTGCTGAAGCGATAGTCCAGACGCACCGAAAACACATTCTCGTCGCCGCTGCAGTTGGAGGCGGCATTGGTCGAGCATTTCGTCGCGCCGTAGGCGTTCTGGTCGTAGTGGTAGGCCGCGCCGGTGATGTCCAGATTCGGCGTGATCAGATATCTCAAGCCGATCCACGACACCTGCAGCGTCTTCGGGTTCGGAAACGCGGCGTTGTTGACGACGCTGACCAGATAGCCGCCCAAACCGGAGAATCCCGCTGACAGCGGCAGGTCGGGATTTTCGTACTTAATGTGCTCGTATCCGCCGAATAGTTTGAACGGTCCGTTCGTATAGCTGGCGCCGAGCGTGTAGGCCGTGTTGTCGGAAATCGTCGCCGCCAACGACTCGCGTGCCAGACCGCTGGAGAGTTGCGATGCACTCAATGAACCAAGTGAGATGGAGTCTTTCTTGTGCGCGTAGACCCCGTCGATCGCGAACGGACCGTAGTCCACACCGACGTTGCCCTGCCATGCTTCGCCGGGACTGCTATCGGATTTACCGAACTGATAGAGCGCGCCGGCGTGGAAGATGTCGTGCTTCCAGACGTACTTGAGCGAATCATCGAGACGCGCGTTTTCGGTGTTACCGCCACCGGCCGCCGTGCTCGAAAAACCGATCAGCGAAAACGCGAACGCCGTATTCATCGGATCAAATTTTGAGATCGTGTCGGCCGTGAAGTTCGCGTTCCTGCCGGCGGTGAGCGTTCCGAATTCCTTGGAACTCAAACCGGCGTTGGCCACGCCGTTGAAGAGTTGTCCGGCGCGCGAGGAATCCGACGCGGATGTCTGATTGACTTGCGCCACGCCGTTGTTGTGAATAAGCGAGGCCGGCCCATCCGACAATTTTCCGGATGTCGTGCTGAACCCGGTTTCGACATTGAAAATGAAATCCAGCGAATCGTTGATCGATTCCTTGCCGCGAAGACCGATGCGCGACTGATTGCCCGGCCCAAGCGTAGTGATCGGTTTGTTGCTCGTCTTGGAAATCAGCCACGGCACGCCTTTGTCGTAATCCTGGCTGAGTGGCGAACCGTGTTGCTCGTGGACCAGCGCGATATCGAAGGCGCCGTACAAGGTAATGCCATTCCAGGTCAGCGAGTCGTCCGCCGCGAGTGCCCTCAACGGGACTGTCGCGGCGATACCTGCCGCCAACACAAAAAGTTGGCGCAACGCAACACGGGATTTAGGCGTCGGCCTAGACGATCGCGTTCTACTCTCTCTTGCCAATGGCACCATGATTCAGATTCCAAGAACTGATGTTGAAGAAGTACTTGCTGCGCGCTTTTACTATAGTCGAACCGCTATATCGACGAATCGGCAGGCGCTGGAATGCTTCGCTGCGTTCTCCGCGAATTCGTCTTACGTAGGCTGAGTATGAGATGCGCGCGGTGCGCCGCATCATGAGTTTTTCGCATATTATATGCGGCGCTTACACGCGGACGGCGGCACCGGTTCTACTAAGGTCTACGGCCCACCCGGTCACGGAACTGAAACAATTGCTTCATACTATTACACGGAAATTTAACCAGTCGCGCGAAGTTTATTGCCGGCTGATTCGTTTCTGATCTGTCCCCAGGGGAAACACATAATGAACACGCGTATCGACAATCCGGCCGTCGTCTTGCAACGAGCCGGCTTGGCCAACACCCAGCGCACCGTGGTCAAATCGGTTAGAGGAGAATCCAACGTGAAGAAGTCGGTTTTGAGTGTTGCGGTGCTCGCATGCATCGCCGGTGCAGGTTTCGCCTCGGTCGCCCATGCGGCGGACGACCAGAGCCTCACCTGGAATGGAGTTACTTTGTACGGCACCTATGACGTTGGTGTCGCCTATCAATCGCACGGCGCGCCGCTGAGTCAGGATTTCTATACGGGCCTGCAGTATTTGATCACCAAGAGCAGCGACAAATCGATTACCTCGATTGCTCCCAGTGGCTTGAGCCAAACCAAGGTCGGTCTGCGCGGCAACGAGAAGATCAACGATGATCTGGCGTTCGTGTTCAACGGCGAAATCGGATTCAATCCTCAATCCGGTACCCTTGCCGACGCGCCGCGTTCCCTGATCCACAATAACGGTGTGGCGCTCGCCAACCAGAAAACCGCCGGCGATGGCAGCCGCGCCGGCCAGCTATTCAACGGCCAGGCCTGGGCTGGTCTGAGTTCGAAAGAGTGGGGCACGCTGACGTTTGGTCGTCACGTTACCCTCCTTGGCGAAAACATCGTCAAGTACGATCCGATGAACGGTTCCTATGCGTTCTCGCCGATCGGCTACTCCGGCATGACCGGCGGTATGGGCAATACCGAAGACGTGCGTCTTGACGATTCGGTCAAGTACGTCTGGAAGCACGACATGTTCCATCTGGGTGCGATGTATCAGTTCGGTAAATCCGACAGCAGCCCCGGTGAAGCATGGCAGGGCGACTTCGGATTCGATTACGCGGGTTTCGGCGTCGACGGCATCTTCGGCCACAAGAAAGACGCACTCGCGGTGGGTTCGCTCAGCGCGGCGCAAGTGTCGAGCGGATTGCCCATCGATTCACTCGCGGCCACGGTTTCCGACAACACCAGCTACACGCTGCTTGCGAGCTATCAGACCGGCCCGTTCAAGGTGTCGGCCGGTTTCGAACACATCAAGTACGAGAATCCGTCGCTGCCGCTCACCGTTCCTTTCAGCGGTTTAGGCGGTTATTACATCAGCGTGCTCAACAACGCCGCATTCCCGCGTGACAAGAAAGTCGACGTGTCCTGGATCGGCCTGAAGTATCTGATCACGCCGGACCTCGACATCACCGGTGCGGTCTACAACTACGATCAGGATTCGTACGCGTTGGTCAGCTGCTCCACCAAGAGTTCCGGGCAGTGCAGCGGCAAGCTGTGGGCGTATTCGGCTCGTCTGGACTATCGCCTGACCAAGCGTTTCGACGTCTACGCCGGCGCGATGTATTCCAAGGTCGAAGACGGACTGGCCAACGGCTACCTGAAGACGAACACCGTCGATCCGATGATCGGTTTCCGTTTCCAGTTCTAGGTTTGGTTTTTTTCAAACGCAGCAAGGCCGGAGGAAAATCCTCCGGCCTTTTTTTATTTGTGTTCGGCCGGCGGCGTCTTGTGCGTGTACTCGCACACATCGCGGATGATGCATTGCGGACATTTCGGTTTGCGCGCCACGCACGTGTAGCGGCCGTGCAGGATCAGCCAGTGGTGCGCGTGCAACTTGAATTCGTCCGGCACGAATTTGTCGAGCTTGTTTTCGACGATGCGCACGTTCTTGCCCGGCGCGATGCCGGTGCGATTGGCCACGCGAAAGATATGTGTGTCCACAGCGATCGTCGCGTCGCCGAAAATCGTATTCATCACCACGTTGGCAGTCTTGCGCCCCACGCCGGGCAGCGATTCGAGTTCTTCGCGACTGCGCGGCACCTTGCCGCCGAAGTCATCGATCAGGCGCTGGCACGTCGCGATGACATTCCTGGCCTTCGCATTGAACAAACCGATCGTGGCGATGTAGCGCTTCAATCCGGCTTCGCCGAGCGAAAGAATTTTTTCGGGCGTGCCCGCAACGGGAAACAATCGACGCGTCGCCTTGTTCACGCCGACATCGGTGGCTTGCGCAGAAAGAATCACCGCAATCAGCAACTGAAACGGCGTGCGATATTTCAGCTCCGTCGTCGGATGCGGATCGACGTGCCGAAAGCGGCGAAATATTTCCTTACGTTTTTCCGCGTTCACGCGTTTCCTTCGCGCGCGATGCGACGCGCCCGCGCGCGTGCGACGGCGGCGGCGATCGCACTGCCCGAATCCAGATCGACCTTGCGCGCGGCCAGTTCGGCGGCGGCTTCGTTTTCATCCCGCGCCAATCGCGCCCGATGATCGTCGAAACGTGATCGGTAGTGCGGCGCGCGATCGAGCACGGATCGTCCATCCTCCGGCGCTGCGATCATGTCGATGCAATCGACCGGACACGGCGCGATGCACAACTCACAACCCGTGCATTCTTTCGCGACGATCGTGTGCATCACTTTCGACGCGCCGACAATCGCATCGACCGGACATGCCAGAATGCACTTCGTGCACCCGATGCAGATCGCTTCATCGATGATTGCGATTTCGCGCGGCTTCTCGATGCCGTTTATCGGATTGAGCGGCTTTGTCGTCGCGCCCAGCAAATCCGCGAGCATCGCGATGCCGTCAGCACCGCCGGGCGGGCATTGATTGATATCCGCCACGCCCGCTGCGATGGCATTCGCGTAGTCCCGGCACGCGGGATATCCGCACCGCGTACATTGCGTCTGCGGCAACAAAGCGTCGATGCGTTGGGCAAGCGGACTGGTCGGCGATGTTTGTTGCATGCCGCGATTTTCGCAGGTTTCCTCAGCCGTCGGCGAACCGATAGCCCACGCCGACGTCGGTCAGCAGATAGCGCGGCTGCGCCGGGTCGTGCTCGATCTTCTGTCGCAGACTTCGCATATAGATGCGCAGATAATGTGGCGACTCGACATGCGCCGCACCCCACACCTCGCGCAGAAGGTGTCGATGCGTCAGCACTTTGCCGCGATCCCGGATCAGCGCGACGAACAATTTGTATTCGATCGGCGTGAGATGAATGTCGACGCCGGACCGCTGCACGCGCCGCGCGGCGAAATCGATCGCGAGTTCGCCGATCTCGATACGCGATTGCGCGTCGGCACCCGCACGTTCGGATTGATGACGCAGCGCCACGCGCAATCGCGCGAGCAACTCGCCGACGCCGAACGGTTTGGTCAGATAATCGTCCGCTCCCGCATCGAGTGCGGAGACTTTGTCGGCCTCCTGACTGCGCGCCGACAACACGATGATCGGCCGCGCGAACCATTCACGCAAACGTTTGATCACGTCCAGGCCCGACATGTCCGGCAATCCCAGATCGGCGATCACGACGTCCGGCTGCCGCAGCGTGGCCAGCCGCAAACCTTCCGCGCCGCTCGCCGCGCACGACGGCACGTAGCCGTGCGATTCCAGCGCCGCGGTGAGGAACCGCTGAATCTGCGGATCGTCCTCGATGATCAGCACGCGATTGCGCGGTTCGTTCATGTCGACGGTTGCTGCGCTTCGAGGGGCAGACTGAAACGAAATTCCGCGCCGCCTTCGGCGAGATTGCGCGCGGCGATCTGTCCGCCGTGTGCGTCGATGATCGTTTTGCAGATCGTCAGTCCGAGCCCGAATCCGCTCTGCGCCGCTTCACGTCGACCGCGATGGAATTTTTCGAACACGCGCTGTTCTTCGCCCGCCGGCAGTCCCGGCCCGCTGTCGGCGATCGTTACTTCAAGCACCGCCGGCCACGCTTTCGCCGCGATTCGGATCGGCGAATTTGGCGGCGTGTGCTTCTGCGCATTTTCGATCAGATTGAATAACACCTGTTCGATCATCACCTCGTCGCAGCGAACCAGCGGCAAATCCGCCGGTATTTGCAGCACCACGTCGCGCGACGCCAACGCATCGCGCAGACGATGCAGCACGGCGCCGATCAACTCATCCATCGCCACCCACTCGCGCTTGAGTTCAATCGGCCCGGAGGTGAGTCGAGTGAGATCGAGCATGTTGCCAACCAATCGATACAGGCGTTGCGCTTCGTCCTGCGTCGCGTGGAGAAGTTCGCGCCGCCGGTCTTTGTCGAGATTGGTCGAGGCATCGTCGAGCAAGGTCGATGTTGCGCCGATAATGCTCGCCAGCGGCGTGCGGAAATCGTGCGAGATCGACGCGAGCAACGTGCTGCGGATTTGCTCCGAGGCAATTTGCGTATCGGCCGCCTGCGCGGTTTGCGCCAGTTGCACACGCTCCATCGCGATGGCGGCCTGATTGACGAACGATTCGAGCAGATGCATTTGCTCGGGAACGCCGAGCTGTCGTGTTTCGGTCGGCCGCAATCCGAGCACGCCGATGCAACGTCGCAATGCGTTCAACGGCAGATAGATCGCATCGGCACTCGCCAGCGTATCGGTGCCATAACCGGATTTTTGACGATGATCGTAAGCCCACTGCGCGATGCCGAGATCGTTTCCGGGCACCGGATAGCGCACCAGCGTTTTTGCCGGCGTGCCGCGCGCGCAAAAATGCGTCGGATCGAGCAGATGGCCGGCCTCGTCCGGCAACAGCACAACGGCTTGTCCGTCGATCGTCGCCACGATGTGCCGCGTAAGGATGGCGCCGAGTTCCGGGATGTCGCGGTTCTGCGTCAGCTCACGGCTCAGCGCATATAGCTCGGCGGTGCGGCGCTCGCGTTGTCGCGCGACGGACGCCTGCTGTTTGCCGCGCGCGGCCATCGTGCTGATGATGAGGCCGGTCGCGATCATCACGGCGAACGTGATCAGATATTGCGCGTCGGAAACCGCAAACGACGCGCGCGGCGGTACGAACAGAAAGTCGAACGCGCTGACGCCCAATATCGCGGCGAGTATCGATGGCCCACGCCCGATGCGCGCGGCCACGAGCACGATGCCGAGCAGGTACAGCATGACCAGATTGCTCAGCTCGATGCGCTGGTACAAAACATCGCACAGCAACGTGACGGCCGCGATCACCGCTACCGCTTTTGCGTACGCCTGCCAGTTGCTCGAACGCTGCGGCAAACGCGGCGGTTTGATCGTCGATTCGCCGGGCTCGCCGCTGATCACGTAGACATCGATATTGCCGCTGTTGCGCGCGACTTCATCGACCAGCGAAGGGCGCAAGCGATCGCGCCACCGCGAACGGCTCGGTTTGCCCACGACGATCTTGCTGATGTTGTGCTGCCGCGCGAAATCGATGACTTCGCCGGCCACGCTTTCGCCGCTCAGATTTTCAGTCGCCGCACCGAGCGATTCGGCGAGCTTCAGCGTCTGCAGCACGCGATCGCGCGCCTCGCGCGGCAACCGCAGCAGACCGGGAGTTTCGACGTACACCGCGAACCATTCGGCATGCAGCGCCATCGCCATGCGCCGCGCCGCGCGCACCAGACGTTCGGAGAGCGGATCCGGACCCACGCACACCAGGATTCGATCGCCGGCGGCCCACGTTTCGCGAATCGCGTGATCGTCGCGGTATTCGCGCATCGCCGCATCTACGCGATCGGCCGTTGCGCGCAAGGCGAGCTGGCGCAGCGCGATCAGATTGCCCTTGCGGAAAAACGAACTCAATGCCGGACGGACTTTCTCCTCGACGTATACTTTTCCATCTTGCAGCCTTTGCAGCAATTCGTCCGGCGGCAGATCGACCAGTTCCACTTCGTCCGCGTTATCGAACACCTTGTCCGGAATCGTCTCGCGCACCTGCACGCCGGTAATGCGCGCGACCACATCGTTGAGACTCTCGATGTGCTGAACGTTGATCGTGGTGTAGACGTCGATCCCGGCATCGAGCAATTCCTCGACGTCCATCCAGCGTTTGACATGTCGCGCGCCGGGATGATTGGTGTGCGCCAGTTCATCGACGGCTACCACGGTCGGCGCGCGGCGCAGGCAGGCGTCGAGATCGAATTCGGCCAGGACGATGCCGCGATGTTCGAGTTTTTGCGGCGCGAGGATTTCCATCCCGTCGAGCAGTGCTTCGGTGTCGGGCCGGCCGTGCAGTTCGACATAGCCGATGACGATATCCACGCCCGCGGCTTTTTGCGCGCGCGCGGCTTCGAGCATCGCGTAACTTTTGCCGACACCGGGCGCGGCGCCGAAGAAAATCTTCAGCCGGCCGCGGCGCGTGCGTGCATCTTCCTGCTGCACGCGCGCGAGCAGGGCATCGGGATCGGGTCGTTGTTCGCTGGCTTTCGCGGGCATGGCGGCGAGAATCGGTCTCGCCGCATCATGCCGTAAAGCGGCGTGCCGTTACCACTTCCCGTCGAGCATCAGATTCAGCGCGAGGACATTGACGCGCGGCTCGCCGAACACACCGAAGGTTCGGTTTTGAGTGGCCAGCGCGACCAGTTTGCCGACCGCCGATTCGCTCATCGCACGCACGCGCGCGACGCGAGCCAGTTGATACGCGGCCGCCGCCGGGGAAATGTGCGGATCCAGACCGCTGCCCGATGCGGTGACAAGGTCGACCGGAACCGGCGCGGCATTGCCCGGATCGGCGGCGCGCAACGCTTCGATGCGTTGCTTCACGGCGTCCACGAGCGCGGGATTAGTCGGCCCGAGATTCGACGCGCCCGACGCCGACGGGTTATTGGCGAACGGCGCAGTGGCCGAGGGCCGGCTCCAGAAATATTTCGGATCGTCGAACGCCTGGCCGATCAATTCCGAGCCGTAGATCTTACCGTTGCGCTCGATCACGCTGCCGTTGGCCGTGCGATGAAAAAACAATTGCGCGGCACCGGTCACGGCGAGCGGATAGATGACACCGGTGAGCACCGTCATCGCGATCAGCATGACGAGAGATTGACGCAGCAGCTTGCCCATAGTGATTGTCCGTGAGTGTTGGTTTAGTTAAGCCCGATCAAAACAAAATGCCGGTTTCGATCATCGCGCGCGCTTGCGAGGTCTTGTTGAAATCCGCACCGAGCGCGAAACCCGGCGTCGTGCTATTGGCTTTGACGTACGACAACTCGCCGCGCACGAACAACAGCTTGTACTGATAGGTCGGCGTGAGTGTCAGCGACCACGCCTTGCTGCCCGGTCCGTAGATAAGGCTCGGCGAACCGTCCGTCGCGTTTCCGCTCGATCCGATGTATTCGAGCCGGCTTGCCATGCTGAAACGCGAAGTGACGGCATAGCTCGCGATCATCGCAGCACCGAAGGTCGACGCGGAACGGGCGATGCCGATGTCGGCATTGCGCGGCACGTTGGTGTACTGCAGATACGGCGTGAGGGTCCACTTTCCGTCGTTGTGGGCATAGATCAGGTTGACGATCTGACTGTTGTTCTGAAGCAGCGGCGTCGCAACGGAGACGCGCGTGGTCTGATCCGTATTGCCGCCGACGATGAGGCTCAACGTGTCGGATTTATCGATCGCGTACGCCACCGAGCCCCACAGCCAGTTATAGCGGTTCGAATAAAATCCGTCGTTCACCCATACCGATGCCGTGAGCGGTCCGGCTATGTAATTGGCTTGAACGCCGCGGTTCACCGCGTTTTCCTGATTCCAAAGCAAACCGCGCTCGATGTTCATGTTCTCGAACGTGTAGGTGTTTTCGGCACCGACTAGTGTCGGCAGCTTGCCGGCGACGATGTTGAAACTATCGTTGGGTGCGTATTTGACGAATGCCGTCGGCACCACGCCATAAAACGCACTCGTCGCGTTGTGGGCGGCGAGATACGGCGTGCCGAGCGACGGCAACGAGTAGGCGCCGACCTCCACAAAAAACTGAAATTCGCCGGACGTCTTCTGAATGAAAACCTGACCGTTGCCGAGGTCGGACAACGTGCGACGATCGCCGGGAGCCCGGTTGTCCTGCGACAACGCAAGCCCGGTCACTGCGCCGGTGACGTACCAAGTTCCCGCCGCGCCGAATTCGTAACTTGCCGGTTTCGGATTCGCTGTGAGCGGGCCGGCCATGCTCGGCGTGGTCATCGCGGTGGGCACCGCGTCAGTGGCCGGTGCATCGCTGATTTCCGCTGACGTCGCTGTTTGCGCCCATGTATCCACCGTCGGCAACAGTGCGAGCGTGGCGGATTTCAAGATGCAGGACAGTAGCGTTGTGTTTTTTGCGTTCATGATTTTTTTCACAAAGTTCGTGATACGTGACATGGACGGCGTTTCGTTATGCCAACCTGAGCACGACGAGCAGCACATCAATGATTTTGATGCCGACGAACGGCACGATGATTCCGCCGATCCCGTACACGAGCAGATTGCGGCGCAACAGCGCACCGGCGCCCAGCGCACGCCTACGCACGCCTTTGAGCGCGAGCGGGATCAGAAAAATGATGATGAGCGCGTTGAAGATGACGGCCGAAAGAATCGCGCTGCGCGGAGTGGCAAGATGCATGACGTTGAGCGCGTTCAATGCCGGGTACGTCGTCGCGAACGCCGCCGGAATGATCGCGAAATATTTCGCGATATCGTTCGCGATGGAAAATGTCGTCAGTGATCCGCGCGTGATCAGCATCTGTTTGCCGATCTCGACCACTTCGATGAGCTTGGTCGGATTGGAATCCAGATCGACCATATTGCCGGCTTCCTTCGCCGCCTGCGTGCCGCTGTTCATCGCCACAGCAACATCGGCTTGCGCGAGCGCCGGCGCGTCGTTGGTGCCGTCGCCGCACATCGCCACCAGCCGGCCTTCGGCCTGGATGTCGCGGATCAGTTGGAGTTTTGCCTCGGGCGTGGCTTCGGCCAGATAGTCGTCCACGCCGGCTTCCGCGGCGATCG